>CAINDO010000623.1 GCA_903847385.1 uncultured Myxococcales bacterium | reverse complement strand
CGGCGGCGGCATGGCCGGCATGACCTGTGCGCTGTCCCTGGCGTCGGCCGGGGCCGAGGTCGTGCTGGTCGAAGCCTCGCCCCGCCTGGGTGGCCGCTGGGCGACGCTCGGCCGCTTCGAGGTCGCCCACCACGGGCGCGACTGGTCGTTCCCCGTGGAGCACGGGATTCACGGCGTGTGGCGCCAGTATCAGAACCTGCGCCGCCTGCTGGACACGCACGGGCTGTCCGGCCACTTCGCGCCCGCCGGCGAGCAGTCCCTGGCCTTCACGGACGCGCAGGGCCGCGCGCAGACGGCCGGCATCGGCCTGCCCGTGCGCGAGAGCCGCTTGCCCGACTCCCTGGCGCAGCTGGCCATCTTCGCCCACCCGGGGCTGCGCGCCGCCACGCTCTCCGAGGGCCCCCTGGCCGCCCTGCGCGCCGCCTGGGATCTCTCGCACTCCTACGCCTTCGTGTCCGCCCGGGACGCCCGCGGTGACGCGCACACGCCCCCCTACGACGCCGTGCCCGTGGGCGACTTCATCGCCGAGTGGCCGCCCGTGCTGCAGCGCATGTTCAACGCGCTGACGCACTCGGCGTTCTTCCGCGAGCCCACGGAGGTCAGCCTCGCCGCGTTCCTCACGGGGCTGGAGATCTACGTCGTCCGCGACAAGCGCAACTCCGGCTTCGACGTCGGTCTGCAGGACCCCGAAACGAGCGTGTTCGGGCCCCTGGCCGACGCGCTGCGTGGGGCCGGGGGTGAGATCCGGCTCGGGGCGCCCGTGCGCTCGCTGCGCGTCGAGGGCGGCCGCGCGACGGGCGTCTTGCTGGCGGACGCCACCGAGTTGGCGGCGGACGCGGTGGCGCTCGCGCTGGATCCGTCCGGCTTTCAGCGCTTGAGCGGCACCGAGGGCCTGGGCGTCGAGCTGGACGCCGCGTCCCTCGGCGCGCCCTCCGTCGTGCTGCGACTGCTGTTCGACCGCGCCCTGGGCCTGCGCCCGGACCGCCCCGCGAGCGGGGTCTTCGCCGACGGCGAGCTGGACAACTTCTTCTGGCTGGACCGCTTGCAGACGCCCTTCGCCGAGTGGGCGCGCGAGACGGGCGGCTCGGCCCTGGAGTGCCACCTGTACGGCCGGCGGGCGGCCTGGGCCACGCAGGCGACGGACGCCGAGGTCCTCGCCCGCATCGAGCCCACGCTGCATACCCACTGGCCGAACCTGGTCGGCCGGCGCGTCGCCGTGCACGTGCAGCGCAACCCCCCCACGCACACGACGTTCCCGCCGGGCACCTTCGGGCGCCTGCCCCGGGTGGGCACGCGGCTGGGCAACGTGGCGCTCTGCGGCGACTGGATCGCCGTGCCCGACTGCGCGCTCTACCTGGAGCGGGCGACGGTGACCGGCCTGATGGCCGCGCGCGCGCTCGCGCCCGCCCTGTCCCTCGATCCGGGCTGGATGCCGGCGCCCCTGCGCGTCGACCCGCCCCAACCCAGCATCCGCGTGGCGCAGCTCCTCTTCCGGCTCCTGCGCAGCCGGGGGCTCCTGCCCGAGGTACGCCGTTTTTGATGCGGATGACAGAAGGGTCTGTCATCCCGTGATTCTTCGCAATTCTCCCCACGCCCAGACGTCAAAGTGAAACCACGAGAGCGTCCGATGTGGTTCAACACGGGACTCCGGTGATTTGAGAAGGCCGCCGAGGTTTGGAAGGCGAGTTCAAAGGAACGGAGCGCTTCGAGATCGTGTCCCGCCTGGGCGCTGGCGGCATGGGCGTGGTCTATCGCGCCTATGACCACCGCCGGGGCGCGCCGATCGCCCTCAAGACCCTGCACCGGCTGGACCCGGCGAGCATCCTGCGGCTGAAGCAGGAGTTCCGCACCATCGCGCACGTGGCGCACCCCAACCTGGTCACGCTGCACGAGCTCGTGTCCGAGGGCGAGCTGTGGTTCTTCACCATGGACCTCCTCGACGGCGTGAGTTTCCTGGACTGGGTCCGGCAGGGCCTGGGGCCTTCGCCCACGCCGGAGTTCGCGGACACGGTGGACGTGGCCAACAACCCGACGCTCGAGGCCGCCACGCTGCGCGACGCCTCGGCGTTCTCCACGACGCTCGACCTGGACCCGCCCGCCGAGGTGCAGGGCGAGCTCGACGTGCCCCGCCTGCGCGACGCCCTGCGCCAGCTCGTCAACGGCATCTCGGCCCTGCACGCCGGCGGGATGCTCCACCGCGACATCAAACCCTCGAACGTGATGGTCCTGCGCGACGGCCGGGTCGTGCTGCTCGACTTCGGCCTGGTCACCCACGTCGAGGTGCGGCGTCCGTGGCAGAGCCAGTCGGACATCGGCATCTCGGGCACCATCGAGTACATGGCCCCGGAGCAGTCGGAGAACGGCCCGCCCGTGCCGGCCAGCGACTGGTATGCCGTGGGGGTGATGCTCTTCCAGGCGCTGACCGGGCGGCTGCCCTTCCTGGGCGCGGCGCTCAAGGTGCTGGTGGACAAGCGCCGCTTCGACGCCCCATCGCCGTCGGAGCTGGTCCACGACCTGCCGGCGGATCTCGTCGACCTTTGCGTGCGGCTGCTGCGGCGCGATCCGTCCGCGCGCCCGGGCGGCGCCGAGCTCTCGCGCGCGCTGGCCGCCCACGCCGGGGCCCGGGGCGACGCGCCGCGACCGCCGGTCAACACCTCGACGCTCATCGGCCGCGAGCGGCCGCTCGGCCTCCTGGGCGAGGCCTGGGACGAGGCCGTCGCCGGCCGCGGCTCCGCCGTGTACGTGCACGGCAGCTCCGGCATGGGCAAGAGCGCGCTGATTCACCGGTTCCTGGACGCGCTGCCCGACACGGCGCTGGTGCTCGCAGGCCGTTGTTACGAGCGCGAGAGCGTGCCCTACAAGGCGCTGGATCTGGCCATCGACGAGCTGACGACCTGGCTCTCCACGCTCTCGTTCGAAGAGTGCATGCCGCTCATCCCCGTGGACGTGCTCGCGCTCGCCCGGCTGTTTCCGGTGCTGCGGCAGGTCGGCGCCGTGACCGCGCAGCCGCCCATGCCGGACATCCCCGATGCCCGCGAGCTGCGCCGCCGCGCCGTCGGCGCCCTGCGCGAGCTGTTCCGGCGCATCGGGCGGCGGTGCCGCATCGTGCTTCATGTGGACGACCTGCAGTGGGGCGATCGCGACAGCGCCATGCTGCTGGCGGACGTCCTGCGGCCCCCCGAGGCGCCGCCCATGATGTTGCTGGGCTCCTACCGCACCGAGGAGGCCGAGACGAGCGAGTTCCTGCCCGTGTTCCGGCAGCGGCTCCTCAAGCGGGTGGGCGCAATCCCCGTGCGCGAGATCGAAGTCGGGCCGCTGGCGCCCGACGACGCGCGGCGGCTGGCCACGGAGCTGCTCGGCGGCGGGGACGACGTCACGGCCGGGGCCGCGGTCGTGGCCTCGGAGTCCGGGGGCAACCCGTTCCTGATCGAGGCGCTGGTCGGGTACCTGCGCTCGGGCGCGAGCGCGGGCGGCCGCCTGATGGGGGGCACGCGCCTCACGCTGGGCGAGATGATGGCCGACCGCATGTCCGCGCTGCCGGTGGACGCGCAGCGGTTGCTGACCATCGTGTGCGTGGCCGGGCAGCCCCTGGCCCGCGGCGTCGCGCAGGAGGCCGCGCGGCTCGGCGCCGATCTGCCCAACGCCCTGGCCATCCTGCGCGCGCAGCACCTGGTGCGGGTGCGTGTCGTGGACGCGGACGAGCTGCTCGAGAGCTACCACGACCGCATCCGCGAGACGGTCGTCGAGGCGCTGTCGCCGGAGATCCGTCGCCGCGAGCACCTGTCCGTGGCCACGGCGCTGGAGAACGGCGGCCGGGCGGACGTGGAGACGCTCGCCGACCACTTCCTGCTCGCGGACGACCTGCGCAAGGCCGGGTTCTACACCGCGCGCGCGGCCGAGCGGGCCGTGGAGGCCCTGGCCTTCGACCACGCCGCCTTCCTGTTCCAGCGGGCGCTGGAGATCGCCCGGCGGCGCGGGATCAAGGACGACGCCGCGCGCCAGGAAGAGCGTCGCCTGCTCATCCTGCTCGCCGGCGCCCTGGTGGACGCCGGTCGCTGCAGCGAGGCCGCCACGGCCTATCTCGAGGCCGCGGTGGGCGCGCCCGAGGTGCAGGCCCTGGACCTGAAACGCCGCGCGGGCGAGCAGTTGCTGATCAGCGGCCACGTGGACGAGGGCAAGAAGCTCCTGGAGGGCGTGCTCGAGGCCATCGACATGAAGCTGCCGGCGAGCCCGAAGCGCGCGTTGGCCTCGTTGCTGGCCTGGCGCGCGCGCCTGCGGTTGCGCGGCCTGGGCTTCAAACCCCGCGAGGCCCGCGAGGTCGCCACCACGGAGCTCTCGCGCATCGACCTGACCTGGGCCGTCGCGCTCGGTCTGGGCCTCGTGGACCACATCCGCGCCGCGGACTACCAGGCGCGCTCGCTGTTCTATTCGCTGGAGTCCGGCGAGCGGTTCCGGATCGCGCGCTCACTGGCCCTCGAGGTCGCCTACGCCGCGTCCGAGGGGCAGGGGGGCCGGCCCCGCGTGGAGCGCCTGCGCAAGGTCGCCGACGCCCTGGTGCCCGCCGTCGATCAGCCGCACACCACGGGCATCTACGCCTACTCCCTGGGCGTGACGCACTTCGGCTGGGGCCAGTGGCCCGAGTCGCGCCAGTACTTCGAGTCCGCCGCGCAGACCTTCCGCGATCGCACGACGGGCCTGAACTGGGAGGTCGCGTCCAACAACCTGTTCCTGTTGTCGTCGCTGGGCATGCTCGGCGAGCTGGGCGAGATCGCGCGCCGCGTGCCGCCCCTGCTGGACGACGCGCTCGCTCGCGGCAACGTGTACGCCGCGACCAACCTGCGCACGGGATACCCCTGCCTGACCTGGCTGGCCCGGGACGAGCCCGAGGTCGCCCGGGAGATGGTCGAGCGCGCCATGGCCGAGTGGTCGAAGGAGGGCTTCCACCTGCAGCACTACTTCGACCTCGTCGCCGAGACCAACCTGGACCTCTACTGCGGCCGGGCCGCGTCCGCGTGGCACCGGGTGATGAAAGCGTGGCCGGCCCTCGAGGCCAGCATGTGGCACCGGGTGGAGATCGTGCGCATCGACACGTTCGTCTACCGCGCGCGGGCCGCCGTGGCCGCGCTGGCCGCCGGCGTGGACCGCGATCAAAGCCGGGCCATCGCCGAGAAGGACGCCCGACGCCTCACCAAGGAAGAGACCGCCTGGGCCTGGCCCAACGGCTGGCAGACGGAGGCGGCCCTGCGGGTGCTCGCCGGCGAGCCCGACGCTGCCCTGCCGCTCCTCGAGCGCGCCGAGGCGGGGTTCGAGAAGGTCTCCATGCCCCTGCACGCGGCGAGCGTGCGGCGGCGGCGCGGCGAGCTCCTCGGCGGGGATGCCGGGGCGAGCCTGATCACCTCCGCCGACGCGGCGCTGGCGGCCAAGGGGGCCGTGCGCCCCACGGCCATCGCAGACATGCTCGCGCCGGGGTTCTCCCGCCGCTGAAGGGGCCCATGCTGAAACTCCACTATCACCCGCTCTCGTCTTACTCCCGCAAGGCCGCCATCGGCCTGGCCGTCCGCGGCGACGCCGTGGAGCTCGCCGTGGTGGACGCCATGAACGGCGGCCTGCGCACGTCGGCGCATCTGGCGCTCAGCCCCTTCGGCAAGATGCCCGTGCTCGAGTCCCCGGACGGGCCGATCTACGAGTCCACCTCGATCCTCGAGTACCTGGAGGAGAAGGGCCCGCGCGTGCTCCTGCCCGCCGGACAGGAGCGCGTGGCGCGCCACTGGGACCGCCTGGGCGACCTGTACCTGCTCGACGCCATCGGCAAGTACTTCTGGAACAAGGCGCCGAAGGTCCACGAGGAGACGACGAAGACGATGGGCACGGCCTGGGGCCTCTGGGAGCAGGCCCTCTCGGACGGGCGCCCGTTCGTGCTCGGCGACACGATCACGCTGGCGGATCTGTCCGCCGCCGTGGCCGTGGACTACGCCGAGACGGAGGGCATCGGCTTCTCCGACGCCATCGCGGCCTACCGCGATCGCCTGTACGCCCACCCCGCGCTGGCGGCGTCGCGCGATGCGGCGCGGCCCTTCGTGTTGGCCACGCTGCCGATGCGCTCCGGTCCTCGGGCCTGAGCCCGGCGCCTCAGGCGGGCTTCTTCGGGTCGAACTCGAGGGACGCGCTGTTGATGCAGTAGCGCAGGCCCGTGGGCCCGGGCCCGTCGGGGAACACGTGGCCCAGGTGGCCGCCGCAGCCCGCGCAGGTGACCTCGACGCGGCGCATGCCGTGCGAGAGGTCCGTGTGTTCGTCGATGTTGGGCGCCCCGGTCGCGGCTGGCGTGGTGAACGACGGCCAACCGCAGCCCGAGTCGAACTTGGCCTCCGACGCGAACAGAAGGGCGCCGCAACCGGCGCACAGGTACCGGCCCGCCGCGTGCTGATCCCACAGGTGCCCGGTGAACGCGCGCTCCGTGCCCTTCTCGCGGAGCACGTGGTACTGCATCGGCGTGAGCAGCGCACGCCACTCGGCTTCGGTGCGCTGGTCGGCGGGCTTCTTCGCGTCGCTCATGGCAGGACTCCGGCGAGGGCGGACACGAGCTCGACCGTGGGCTCCGCATCCGGCGCGCCGTCGAGGTCCGTGTCCAGGTTCAACACGTAGACGCCGGGAACGAGGCGAGGGTTGCCGATCACCGGATCCGGCGCGCCCGGGGGCAGGGCGGGCAGACACTGGTTGCTCACGGCCGTGCCGTCGTCGTTGGCCAGCGTGACGAAGACCGCGATCCGCGCGCCGCGCGGGAACACACCGCCGACGTAGAGGTCGCGCCAGCGCAGGTTGGACTCCAGCCCTTGACCGGGCACCACCACGCGGGCCGCGCCGTCGGGGCGCAGGGCCTCGCCGAAGACCACCGGCACGCTGTACCAGGGGAAGTTGTCCGGGGGCGCGAGGCCGCGCAGGCCGGCGTCGGCGCTGCGGCCATCGCGCTGGACGTCCGTGCCGCCGAAGGCCACCAGCGCGCGGTCGAAGCCGAGGCCGGCGATGCCCGTCGCGTCCCAGCCCAGGCCGGTGATCAGCGCGTCCCCGCGGCCCGTCAGGTCCGTCAGCGGCGTGGCCGGCCCCGTGAAGCCCGTGCCCGCGCCGAAGTCCGTGTCCAGGAACACGACCAGCCCGTTGCGACCGCGCTCGAACAGGCCCTCGACGCCGATTTCGAGCCCGAGGGCATCCGTGGCCGCGTAGAGGGCGCTGACGGCGTTGAACCCGGCGCCGAAGTTCGTCTCGCGGTGTTGGCGGCCCACGGGCAGCAGGTCGTCGAAGCGGCCGTCGGGGACCAGGAAGTCCCCGGGCGGGCGCACGGCCTCGCCGCTCAGACCGGCGCGGAGCACCGAGTGCACCCAGCGATTGGGCAAGACGGCGTTGTCCAGGACACGCGCCGGCTCGCCTTGCGCGTAGACGTCCACGGGGCGGTTGCTGTGGTTGCCGCGTCGCCAGCGCACACCGGGCAGCACGCCGGGGCCCCGGTCCTCCGTGACGCTCAGCTCGCCCGTCTCGTGGTCGGCGGTGACGATGACCGTGGTGTTCTCGCGGCCCGCCGCCCAGTCGAGCACCACGGTCACGGCCTCGTCGAAGGCCAGCGTCTCGGGCACGGCGCGCTGGATCTGGTTGGCATGGCCGGCCAGGTCGATCTTGGCGCCCTCGACCATCAGGAAGAAGCCGCCGGGCGCGGGCGAGAGCACCTCGAGGGCCTTGGTGGTCATCTGCGCCAGCGTGGGCTCCGGCGACTCGGCCGGGCGGTCGAGCACGTAGGCCAGGTGGTCGGCGGCGAAGGCGCCCAGCAGGCGCCCGCGGGCGTCGGGATGCGCGGCCTGCAGCCCGGCGGCGTCCGTGACGACCGCGTAGCCGATGTCGATCAGCGGTTGCAGCAGGCCGGAGTCCGTGCGGATGGACTCCGGGCCGCGGGGCCAGAAGTACAGGCGCCCGCCGCCCAGCATGACCTCGGGCTGCACGCGCACCATGCTCTCGGCGATGCGCACGTAATCGAAGCGGTTGCGCACGTGCGCGGCGAAGCCGGCGGGCGTGGCGTGGGGGAGCGAGGCCGTGGTCACGAGCCCGGCGCGCGCGCCCAGTTCATGGGCCATCTCGACGCCCACCGTGACCCGGAACCCCTCGCCGTCGAGGCCCAGGAAGTGGTTGTCCGTGGGCACGCCGCTCCCCAGCGTGGTCGCGGCGGCGGCGGAGTCGGTCACGCCGTCCAGGCTGCTCGTGACCAGCAGGCCGTGGAAGGGCAGGCGCGTCTCCAGGGCCAGGGGGCGCCCGGCGTAGGCGCGCGCAGCCTCGATGTGGGCGGGGCCCATGCCATCGCCGATCATGAGGATCACCACACGGGGCGGGCCTTGGGGGGGCAGTCGCGGGTCGCCGAGCAGGTCGCCGGCGAACGCGTCGAAGGGCGGGGGGGGCGGCGGCGCCAGATCCGGCCGGACGAAGGCGTCCCCGGGCGCCGCGTCCGGGCGGATGGCGTCGGCGCCGGGCTGCGCGTCCCGGGCGCGGGCGT
>CAINDO010000622.1 GCA_903847385.1 uncultured Myxococcales bacterium | reverse complement strand
CGCCGCCGAGACGGGCGCAGCGGCGACCGCGGCGCTGGCCGGCGCGTTTTCGGCCGCGTGGGCTGTGGGCGTCGCGCTCGCGGAGGTCGCCGGGCTCGCGTTCGCCGGCGTGGCCGGGGCAGCGCCCGGGGGCAGGACGGTGGGCACGGGGACCTTGCGGTAGACCTCGAGGGACCTGCCCACGAACTCCTTCAGCCGAGCCCCCTGGTCCCCCGTCGCCTGCAGGTAGACCTCGCGCGGCACGGCCACCGTGCGCCCCTCCATCTCGACGGGGCGGTACACGCTGACCACCACGAGCTCACGGGTCTCCTTGCGGCGCTCGTACTCCTCCGGCGACCAGGTCGGTGGCGCCGGCCCGGCCATGGGCGGGGGTGCGTGCTGCGAGGCTGGAGCGGAGGCCGGCGCCGGGTGGGCGCGGCGAGTTTGCTTGCGAGGCTTCTTGGCGCCGAACGCCGTCGCTGCCAGCGCCATCGTGAGCGCGAGCGTCAAAACGACGACGACCGCCGTCAACCGCCCGTTCAGGCGTCGCGACGGTAGCCGGAACGACGGGTCCAGATGCGCCCCTTGCCGCCCTGATAGACGGCCAGCGCTCGCTGGAGCCAGCGTTCGTACATCGCGATGAGGCGAAGATGCCGACATACACCCCGGTCCACGCCATCGGTGAAGAACTCGGGCGCGAACATCACGTCCGAGGCGTCGATGGCCAAGATGTCGTTCTCGTAGACGCTGTGCTCGCTCAGGATCTTTCGAACGAGCTCGTACATGAAGGATCGACCGAACTGCTTCGGACTGAAGACCTCGTTTCCGAGCTTGAGATAGATCCCCTGCCGCCCCTCGCGCAGGTCGCCCTTGAGCCAAAGGTCGATCTTGCGCGCGCGGGGCGTCGCGAGCGCGGCGATCACACGCGCCGTGTCCTCGACCAGGGTCGTCGGCGTCCCCAGCGAGCGGCCGTCGCGGAACTCGTACACGCGCACGAGCTTGCGGAGTTCGGCGGCGCTCTTGACCCGTGAACGCAGGTGGTAGACCACGCGGCGGAAGATCTTCACGAGCTCGCGGTCGAACCCGGCCGGAGCCGGCACCTGCGAGAACAGGCGACCGCGTTCGTCGCGGACGAAGATGCGTGTGCCCTCGCGGTCGTTCCGCCAGCCGATCAGGACCTCCGCCTCGCGGTCGAGGTTGCCGCGGTCCACGAGCGCGCGGAGGTCGCCCATGGCTGGGGACAGGTGGTCGACCTGCGTCTCCTGACTGAGCGTGCCGATGCGGCCGAGCTGCCGGATCACGCCTCGCATTGAGCTGGCGCGGACAATCTGGCGACGCAACCCGTCCCGCCGGGCGACCTGGAACTGACCGCCCACCTCGTAGGCGAATGCCCGCGCCTTGCCCTCGCCCATCGGCGCGGTGCACGTGTGGTAGAGCGTCTCGATGAGCTTGCCGAGGCGGTTCCGGAGCGCCTGGTACTGCCGGCCATGCGGGGCGAAGATCTCCGGCGGCAGGTCCGGCGGCGCGGCGGGGTCCATCGTCCGGAACAGGCTGCGGACGACCGCCGTGAGCGCGTCCGAGCCGCTGTAGCGCATCGAGAACATCTCGCCCCAGGCGTTCAGGCTCACGAGCGTCAGCTGCGTGAGCTGATTCGAGCGGGCGCGACCGTAGTTCAGGATGTCCCAGTTCTCGGGCAGGTAATACACGCCGGCCTGGCCGCTGACGTCCTCGGGCTCCTTGACCAGGTCGAAGTTCACGACCAGGGCGATTCGGGTGAGGCGGCGCGGCTGGAGGAACGTCGTCGGCGCGATGGCGAAGGGGTCCGGCACCTCGAAGAGCGCCATGAAGCGCTCGAGCAGGTGGCGCAGCTCGGCCACGGAAGCGCGGCTGGTCTGGGCGATCAGGGCGACGACGGTGCTCTGCGCGAAGAGGCCGTTGAAGACCATCCACGCGGCCACCTCGCCCAGATCGCCACCCACGTGCATCGCCTTCTCTCGACCCGTGAGCTGGCCGCGGACGAGCCGGCGGTGGGCCTCCCAACGGCGGTGCACCGGCGCGGAGGGCACCTCGAGGACGACGAGGCGCTCCTCGACCCGGGGCTCCTTGAGGAAGTACGTGAAGAGGTGGTCGACCTTGCCCGGCTCGTCGGCGAAGCAGGCGTAGAGCCGGCGTCCGAGGACCGTGACGTCCTCCTCGTCGATCCGCACCGCGCTCGTCCGCACCTTCTGGACGAGCTGGCGGTAGGTGTTGAGCATGAAGTTCCGGATGGACTGGCCCAGCGCGTCCACCCGGTCGATGGACCAGTGCTCCAGGCTGTCCAGGTCGGCGAGCAGCTCGCGATCCCAGCCCCACCGCAGGATGTAGGCGCGCATGACGCGGAAGCGCTGCAGGAACGTGTCCCGCTCCTTGCGCTCGCGCGACAGCTTCAGGCCCACCTTCAAGTAGAAGCACTTCTGGATGAGCCGGAAGGTCGTCCACTCGCCGCGCGAGGCGTAGTACTCGCTGATGGCGTCGAAGAGCAGGATGTAGGGGTCCGTGAACTGCGGCGCGCGCTCACCCTCGAAGACGCGTCGTTTCAGGACGTCGCACAGCAACGCGGGAAACTCGTCGTTCAGATAGCGCGCGAGGAGCGCCATCTTGAGCAGGCTCTTGAAGGGGCTCTTGAGGCTCTTGTTGATCTGCCAGAGCGCCGCCCCGAAGAACTCGCCGCGGTCGATGGGGCCGACGTTGCCGAGGTCGACGTAAGAGACGCCGGGGACGAGGTTCGCCGTCGGGGTGACGACGATCTGCGCCAGGCGATCGTACTCGGCGTCGTCGAGGCCGATGGGGACGGTCCACCAGAACGGCAGGTCGCCGGTCAGGTAGATGGCGGTCCGATAGAACTCCTCTTTCAGGAGGCGCCCCATCGCCGTGCCCGAGGACTCGGCGCTCGCGCTCGCCTTGCCGAAGTCGTCCCGGCGGGCACGGTTGATGTCGACGAGGAAGAAGTGGGCGTCGAGGCCCCGCTCCCGCGCCCACTCCCCGATGGCGTCCACCTTGCGGGACAGCATCGTCCGCTCGGTCACGTTGAGGACCGACTCGTCGTAGACGACCCAGTAGTCGATGTCGCTGCCGCCGCTGTGGCCGATGGTGCCGACGCTGCCCATGACGAGCAGCGACCGGATGGCCGGACGCTGCGCGATGGACGCGCGCTGGTTCATCGCCCGGGGGAAGACCTCGAGCACGGCCGCCTGCATCGACGGGTTGAAGTCGAAGTCCCGGATGCCATGCGGCGGTTGGGGGTGGGTGCCCGGCTGGTATCCCGGGGTCCCCGGCACGTTGTTGTTCAGCAGCCAGGGGATGACCGAGAAGGTCGAGCGGTCCTTGGGACGCAAGCCCTGGTAGAGGTAGGCGAGGCGACGGCGCGTGAACTGGAGATAGCAGTCGGTGTTGCGGGTCAGGACCCGGAACAGGTCGCGACTCTTCTCCACCTTCGGCTCCGGCGCACGCCGGATCATCCGGAGCGTCTCGGCGAAGTAGGGCTCGGAGTTGGGATCCGTGTCCGCGTCGTCGTCCGTGGGCAACGGCGTGAGGCTGATCGGCCCCGTGAGCGTCGGCGCGGCCGGCGTCTCGATGGGGCCGGTCACCGGCCGGGTGGGCTCCTGGCGCTCGGCCAGGCGCCGCAGCCAGACCGCAACGGCGTCGTCCTTCGCCGCGGGGGCGGCCTGGGGATTGCTCTCGGACATCCCGAAGCCTAACGCAGCGAGATCGAGCGCAGGACCTCGTTCCCGCTCGGGGGAGGCTCCGAAATCTGGCCTTGCCATGCCTTCATGACGAAGTACTTCACCGGGAAGCGCGAGTCCGTGAGCACGTACTGCATACCCTTGCGATTGGCCATGTTGAAGACCAACGGCGCAAGGAGATTCGCACTCATCTGCTGCGGATCCGTGGGGACCGTCATGATGACCGAGACGACGAGGTCCTCCTCGTTGTCCGGGTCGATCACGGAGAGCTCCTGGCGCCGCACGCTGATGTGGTAGTCGCGCTTGAAGAACAGCGGATCGCTGATGATGAAGGCGAGGTCCGGATCCTCCGCGCTCTGCAGCCACTTGAACGGGCTGTCGTCCTTGTGGTCGAGCACGAAGAAGCGCTTGAGCTTGCCGAAGCCCAGCAGCCCCATCGGGAACGAGAAGAAGGCCTCGTCACGAACATCGAGGTCACCGAAGCGTGTGGTCTTAATCTGCATCGGTGCCACCTCCGCCCCGCGGCTTCGACACCTTCGGCGCTCCGAAGAGGCCGCTGATCGAATCCAGGATGTTCACATCGGTACTGGTCGCCATCACGTTGGCCGATTGAATCTTCAAGTAGAGTTCTTCACGGCAGACGTAAACGTCGGGGGGGGCGATGATGCCGAGTCGCACCTGCTTCCCTTTGATCTCCTTGACGACGATTTTGACGTCGTCACCGATGCAGACCGACTCGCCGACCTTTCTGGTCAATGTCAGCACTCAACCACCCTCCTGGCAGTTTGCAGTTCCGAGGTGTTTTACCTCAGAAAATCGAGAAGTGTAGGCCCATTGATCGTTCTTCCCGTGGCGGCGAGCGTCGTTTGCAGCGCCGTGTCGACCAGCTGGAGGTCGCTGATGGCGGTGGTCATGTCCACATCCTGGATGTCGGACCGCTGATCCGGCACGCGCTCCTGGAGGAAGAGGTTCACGTTTTTGGCCGCCGTGAACTGCGCCATCCGCACGCCGACCTGTGAACGGGCGGCGATCAGCTGGTTCGAGGCGAGCTCGAGGTTCTGAAGCTCGGTCTCGATGTTGGCGAAACCCACGACGTTGCGGATGGGGATCTGGGTGACCAGGTTCTGCAGCGTCTGGAAGACGTCCTGCGTCGCCGCCGTGCCGTCGCCGAAGGCCGAACCGCCGGGGATGGTGATCGGCACGAATTGCCGGTCGCCGATCTCCAGCGTCTGCTGGTTCGTGTCGCCCTGGAAGACCCCCGCCGCGGTGTAGGCAGGCTGGTCGTAGAGGAAGCCGGCGAAGACGTAGTGGTCCCCCACCCGGGTGTTCGACAACGTGACCATGTGCTCACGCAGCGACGTCACCTCGGCGGCGATGTCGTTGGCGTCTTGCTGGGTCAGCGCCGCCGAGATCGACTGGATGGTGAGCTCGCGGATACGGTTGAGCGTGTCGAGCGACTCGCTCAGGACGCCGTCCGCCTGCTTGAGGAAGGCGTCGCCCCGCGTGAGGTTGCGGTCGAACTGCTCGACCTGACGCTCCTTGGTCTGCAGGACGTTGATCCGCAGAGCGCCGAGCGGGTCGTCGCTGGGTCGGTTGACCCGGCGCCCCGTCGAGACCTTCTCCTGCGTGGAGGACTGTCGGGTCCGGAGATCCTGGATGCGCGCCCGAGGGGCCTGAATGCGCGTGCGTTCGGTGACTCTCATGGGGACTCCCGCCGGACCTTACTGGATCAACTGGAGGACGGTGTTCAGGAGCTGATCCACCGTGCTGATGATCTTGGAGTTGGCCTCGAAGTGCTTCTGGAACTTGGTCAGCTCGACCATCTCGTCGTCGACGCTGACGCCCTCGACGGACTCGCGCAGCCCTTCGGACTGCTCGGACTTCACCTTGGCGACGTTGAGGCGCCGATCGTTGTCCGCTGTGGTCAGGCCGACGTCGTGCAGAAGCTGCCCGTAGCGCCGGTTGAAGGTGGAGTTGCCCAGCGCCGCCTGGGGCTGGTTCTGCAGGTCGGCGAGCAGCTGCATGTTCCGGTTGTCGCCGGGCAGCGTGGCGGCGGCCTGGGACGCGGCGATGAATTGAGGATTGGCGACCATCAAGGGGTCGACCGTCAGGTTGGCCGCGGTGCCCGGGGGCGGCACGGGCGCGAGGAAGAGCGCGCGATTGTTCACGCCGTCGAGGCCGAAGCCCGCCTGATGCTGCGCGTTGACCGAATTGGCGAAGGACTGCGCCAGGTTGTCGAGGGCCGTGAGGTCCTGGGCGAGGCGCTGGTCGCGCACGTCCAGCAGGCCGCCGATCTCACCGCGGTTGAGCACCTGCGTCAGGTTGACGACGGTGTTGTTCAGGCCCACGTACTCGATGTCCAGCAGGCCACCGTTGGCGGCGTTCGGCGTGCCCTGGAGCTTCGCCGCCTGATCACCCTGGACGAGGACGTTGCCTCGCTGGAGCTCGACCGTCACGGAGCCGTCGGCCTGCGCCATGGTGTTGACGTCCACGAGCTTGGAGAGCTCGCGGATCGCCTGATCCCGCGTGTCGCGGAAGTCGTTGGCCTGGCGCGCGTCGAGCTCGCCGGCCACGACCTTGGCGTTCATGGCGGCGATGGTCTTCGCCAACTCGTTGACGCGGTTCATCTTGTCCGAGAGGGAGTCGTCGATGCCGCGCTGCACCGCCCGGATCTCGCGATCGAGCACGTTGAACGCCGTCGCGATGCCCTGCGCGGCCTGGACGAACGCGCCGCGGGCGCTCAGATCGTCGGGCTCCTGCGTCAACTCGCGGGCCGAGTTGAAGAACGCGTCGAAGGCGCCGCCGAGATCGGGATCCGTGGCGCCGCCGTACAGCCGCTGGACCGCGTCGAGCGTGTCGGCACGCCCTTCGTAGAAGCCCTGGCTGGTCGCGTCGAGGCGGGACTGACGCTCGTAGAACTCGTCGTTGGCGCGCCCGACGGTCGTCACGCTCGCGCCGTTGCCGAAGAACGAGGGGCGAAAGGCGAGGAGCGAAGGCCGGTTGGCCTCGAGCTCGACGCGCTGCCGGCTGTAGCCCTCGACGTCCACGTTGGCGATGTTGTGGCCGACCGTGGAGAGCCCGGATTGAGCGACGCGGAGCCCCGTGGCGCCGATGTGCAGCGTTCGGAAGAGCATGGTGGTTACCCCTGCTCCCGGACGGCGAACGCGCTCGGACGCGTCGCGACGCGCCCGTTGGCGCCGTAAGTCGATTCGGCGCCAGCCCGACGGCGCGTGAGGCGCGTCAGGGCCTGGTCGACCGTCTGATGGCCGGTTCGGGCGTATGCTTCGTTCATGGCCTGAAGCGAATGCACACGCCGTACCAGGTCGCCGAGCGTCGCCTGGCAGGTGACGAGCGTGGCCTTCTGGTCCGGCTCGAGGTGCGGGAAGAGCGCCGAGAGGTGCCCCGGCGCCGCCCCCGGCACACACGCGCCGAGCACCACGCCTCGCTCTCGGGCCAGGTGCAGATGCGTCTCGACGACCCGACTGCGACGTTCGGCGAGCTCGATGAGCGTCGTGGCCTCGAGGCGCCGCAGGGCGCGCTGCTCAAGGGTGAGCAGCGACTCCAGCGACTCCAGGCACGCGATCTCGCGAGCGAGATGCGCCGTCAGCGCGAGAAAGGCTTCCGTTCCGACCATGATGCACCCCTTTCAAGGGGAGCGTAGGGTCGTCGGGCCGGCCACAATCGGGGTTGGAGAATCGGCGAACGCGAAGGAGGGGGAGCGAGCGGGCCGCGCGTCAACCGCGCGGCACACCCGTCTGGAGCGCTTCGTTGATCACGCGCTCGGCGACGACGCGGAGGTCGGCACGGTACTCGCCACGAGCCAGAGCGCTGCGGAGTTCGGCCACTTTGGCCTCGTCCACATCGCTCACGCTGCTTGCGGCGGCACGTGCGATGGACATCGCCTCGCCATTGCCGACCTTGACCTTGTCGCTCTCGGAAGAGACGCCATCGGCGCCCTTTCCCTCTGCCTTACGTGTCGCCGGTCGCCCCGCGGGACGTCCGACGCTTCCAGGCGGAACCTGATTATTAATCTTCACCATACGGACCTCTCGGTCTGTCGCCCGTCCTTGGGCCTTACACCCACTGCATCGACCGAACCCCCGCAGACTTGAACAAAATCTGCGGCGGCGTTCGGGGTCGATGTCGGGCGGCTGTGACCGTAGGACCGCATGGTAGGCTCCGCTTCGCTCCCGTCAAGTCGCCCGGCGAGGATTCGCCCGGCGACAGCCGAGTTGAAACACACACACTCTCAGCGCAAACCCAACGCCTCGCGCGGGTCGACCGTCCGGCCGGCCCGGCGAACTTCGAAGTGCAGGTGCGGCCCGGTGCTGTGACCCGTGCTGCCGACCTTGGCGATCTCGGCCCCGCGCGCGACCTTCTCGCCTTCCTTCACCAGCAGTTCGCTGGCGTGGGCGTAAAGCGTCGTCGTGCCGTCTCCGTGATCGAGGATGACCGAGTTGCCGTAGCCCTTGATCCAGCCGGCGTGGGCGACCGTGCCGCCCAGCGACGCCTGGATCGGCGTGCCCATGGCGGCCGCGATGTCGAGGCCATCGTGCATGCGGGCCGCCTTGTCGTCGGCCAACTTGCGCATGCCGTACTCGCTGGACACCACCCCGCCCTGCACCGGCATGGTCAGGCCGGCGGTCGCGCTCTGGGCGCCGTAGGCCCGCATCGCCCGACCCAGCGCCTGGTGCATCGTCGGCATCGTGGGCGCCGAGCCCGTCGGCGGGTGCGCGCTCCGCTGGCCCCCCACGGGACCCTCGCGGGGGATGCCGAATTGCTCCGCGACCAGGTCGGCGAGCCCGATCCCGCCCGTCGCCGCTGCGTTCTGGGCGTACTCCTGGTCGAGCATGTCGGTGAACATCTCACCGCCCATGCCGGCGTCGGACAGGCTGCCCTCTTCCTTCGGGATCGTGGCACGCATGCTCTTGAAGAGCTGATGCATGAAGAGCGACTCGAACTCCCGGGCGACCGCACGGATCGACTCGGGGTCGTTCGTCTTCGCCCGACGCTCCAGAGCGCCGGGATCCGTGATCGTGTCGACGCCGGAGAAAGTCGTATTGGGGGCGCTGAGGGCCGAGGGCATGTCACATCACCTCGACGTCGGCCCGCAGCGCGCCCGCGCGCTTGATGGCCTGGAGAATCGTGATCATGTCGCGCGGCGTCGCGCCCAGCCGATTCAGCGCACCGACCACATCGGCCAGCGTCGCCCCCTCCTGCAGTTCGACCAGGGGGACCTTCTCCTCCTTGGCCTGGATGTCGCTGTTCTGCGTGACCGTCGTGTCACCGGGCGTCAGGGGCGCCGCGGGGGTGGCCTCCTCCTTGCGCCGGACGCTGACCGTCAGATTGCCGTGCGCCACCGCGACCGGGGCGATCTTCACGTCCTGACCCATGATGATCGTGCCGGTGCGCTCGTTGACCACGACCCGTGCGATGGCGTCCGGCGTGACCTCGAGGCGCTCGACGATGGAGATGAAGTCGACGATTCGCCCGGCGTAGGGCGGTGGAACCTGCACGTTGACGGTGCCCGGATCCGGCGAGACGGCGAACGCGCCCCCCAGGTTCATGTTGATGGTCTTGGCCATGCGGGCGGCCGTCGTGAAGTCGGCGTCCCGAATCTGCAGCGCGATGGAGTCGCGGGCTGCCAGGTCCATGTTGATCTCGCGCTCGACGAGGGCGCCGTCGGGGATGCGCGCCACGGTCGGGTGGTTCTTCGTCTCCGAGGCGCCACCGCCCTGCGCCTCGACGCTGAACCCGCCGACGGAGATCGGGCCCTGCGCCATGGCGTAGATCTGGCCGTCGTGCCCGCGCAGGGGCGTCACGATCAAGGTGCCCCCCGTCAAACTTTTGGCATCACCCAGGCTGCTGACGGTCACGTCGATGTTGTTGCCCACGCGTGCGAACGCGGGGAGCTCGGCGGTCACGATCACTGCGGCGACGTTCTTGAGCTTGAGGCCCTTGGCGTCCACGCGGATGCCCATTCGGCTGAGCATCGAGACGACGGATTGGACCGTGAAGCGGGTCTTGTCCGAGTCGCCGGAGCCGTTGAGGCCCACGACGACGCCGTAGCCGACGAGCTGGTTGGGACGCACGCCGCGAATGTCGGCGAGATCCTTGATGCGCGCCGCGTGGGCGGGCGTGAGGGCCAGGGCCAGCAGCAGCGCGGTGAAGACGGTTCGAATCCCCATGAGGACCTCCGACCGGCTACTTCTGCAAGCAGCGGGCCAACTCTCGGCTCAGAACGGCCACACGTAGTCGAGCACGTTGGAGAACCAGCCCTTCTCGGAGCCCCGCGTCAGGGCGCCACGGCCGGTGAACTCGATCTGGGCGTCGGCGATGCGGCTCGAGAGGACCGTGTTGTCCTGGTCGATGTCGATCCGGCGGATGACCCCGCTGATGTAGAAGTGGTTCTCCTCGTTGTTCACGAGGATGGCGCGGTGGCCCTCGATGAAGAGGTTGCCGTTGGGCAGGACCTTGCGGACCATCGCCGGCACAGTGGCCTGGAGTCGGTCGTTGCGTGAGGTCTTGCCCTCGCCTTTGAATCCGGCCTTGGCCGACATGCTCAGGGCCTTGGCGCCGTCGAAGTTCGGGTGCCGCGACTCCATCTCCTTGATGAGGCCGAGCACCTCCTCCATGGACGTCTCGTAGCTGTCGTCCTTCTTCGTCTCGGTGCTCGTGTCGCGCTCGGCGGTGGCCTTCTCGTCGATCACGATGTTGATCACGTCATTGATGAACTGGGCGCGCTCGTCGCTCTGGTAGATGGCGCCGACGCTGTTGTCCGTGAAGAGCGAGCCCTCGGCGTGGCTGCCATCCCCGGCGTTGTGGGCCACGGGCAGCGCGTACTCCCGCCGCTTCGGCACGTACGGATCGATGTGGTTGACGCACGCGGCGGTGCTCGACAGGAGGAGCGCGAGGGTCAGGGTCCAGCGGATGCGGTACTTCATGTTCACAGCTCCATCGCGACGGTCTGGGACGCCGTCACGCGGCCCGAGACGATCTTCTGACTGTCGATGTTCCGGACCTTGACCGCATCGCCTCGCCGAGCGCTGCCGAGGGCCTCGCCGACGGCAGTGATGCGGATGCCGCCACCCTCGGCGATCATCGTCACCCGGTCGCCTCGGTGCACCAGCGGCATGAGCTCCAGCGACCGCCGAGTCACGGCCTCGCCGTCTTTGAGCGGCCGGCGCAGCTGCGCCCCTTCGAGCTCGGCGACGTTGCGGATCGCATCGTCGGGGATCCGGCTCTCCGGCACGCGCAGCACTCGCACCTCGCCGGCGCCGATGGTCTGTCCGCGACCGAGCTCGCCATCGGCGACCACGAGCGTGGAGACGGTATCGACGCGCACGGCGACCCGCTGCGAGCGCACGAGCGTGTCCCCGTCCTTGACCACGATGTCGGCCGTGATCGGCCCACCACCCTCGACGCCGGACAGCTTGATCTCGTACGTCGACCCCTCGGGCACCTTCAGGTCCGACATCAGAGGCACCCGGATCTCGGCGACGTCCATCGTGCGGGGCAGGACACCGCGCAGCTTGTCTTCGACCGCGCGAGACAGGGTGTCGCCCGGCAGGATCTGCGAGGCGCGCGTCAGTTCCAGGCGCTCCGGAACGCTGATGCGCGTTCCGGCGGGCACGTTCGCCTCGTTGATGGCCGCCGAGACGAACGCGCGGGGCAGCAGGCGCCCGGTGCCGACCACCGGCGCAGGCCCGAGCTCGATCCCGGCGAGGCGGTCGCGAGTCTCGCGGTCGAAGCCGGAGAGGCGCGCGACGTCCCCGAGGTGGACCTCGGACGACCGGACCGCGACGTTGCGGGAGACGGTGATGCTGCCCGCCGCGGCCGTCCCGGTGGAGGCGAGCAGAAGGGCGAAGATGCCTGTGCCGAGGAGCCGCATGGTCATCACCTCATCTGGCCGATCTCGCGGAGCATGCCGTCCGCGGCCTGAACGGCCTTGCTGTTGAACTCGAAGGCGCGCTGAGCGGTGATCAGGTGGATCATCTCCTCGACGACCGCCACGTTCGACATCTCGAGGAAGCCCGCGTTGAGCGAGCCGAAACCGTTCTCGCCGGGGTTGCCGACGATCGGCGGGCCGCTCGAGCCGCTCTCCTTGTAGATGTTGCCGCCGCCTGCGATGAGGCCTGCCGGGTTGACGAAGTTCACGATCTGGATCTGGCCGAGCTGGACGGGTTCGGCCTGGGTGTTGGTCTGCCCGGTCACCGTCCCGTCCTGGCCGATGTTCACCGTTGTGACCTCGAGCGGGATCGTGATCGCCGGCTCGAGCGGCAGACCGCTGGCGTTGACCATGGCCCCGTTGTCGTCGCGGTGGAAGGCGCCGTCCCGGGTGTAGCCGATGGACCCGTCGGGCTGCGTGATCTGGAAGAAGCCGTCGCCCTGGATCGCGACGTCGAGGAAGTTCCCGGTGTTCTTCAGCGAACCGGTCGAGAACTCCTTCTGCGTGCTCGCCGTCCGCACGCCGAGGCCCACCTGGATGCCCGAAGGCGACTCCGTGGTCTGGCTCGTCGCGCCGCCGGGCGCCTTCTGGATCTGATACATCAGGTCCTGGAAGTTGGCGCGCACCTTCTTGAACCCGGTCGTATTGACGTTCGCCAGGTTGTTGGAGGTGACATCGATGTACATCTGCTGGGCTTCCATGCCCGTGGCAGCGGAATTGAGTGCGCGCAACATGATTCAGCCTCCGTGTGTTGAGGATCGGCGGTCCATCAGACCGTTCGGCCGACTTCCTGGGATGCCTGCTGGTCCATCTGCTTGTAGGCCATGATCATTTTGCTGTTGAGCTCGAAGATCCGGCTCACCTTGATCATGCTGGTCATCGTCGAGACGGCGTTGACGTTGGACGCCTCCAGCCAGCCCTGGTGTACGTCCGGCGCGGCCACGGTCTGCGGCTGGAGCTGCGGTGACATCAGCTGCCACTCGTTGTTGCCCTGTCGCTCCAGCATCCGGGGGTCGTCGAATCTCACCACCGCGAGCTTTGCAAGCGTCGCGCCACCGACCTGGACCAGGCCTTCCTGGGTGATGCTGACCTGCGCAGCGGTGTCCGGGATTCGGATCGGCTGGTTCTGGTCGTCGAGGACCGAGGCGCCGTTCTGAGAGACGAGCGTGCCGTCGGGGGTCAGCGCGAAGTTGCCGGCGCGGGTGAAGCGGTTGCCCGTGGGCCCCTGGAGGACGAAGAACCCCTCCCCCTGCAGCGCCACGTCGAGGTCGTTCCCGGTCTGCTTCAGCGGCCCCTGATCGAAGTGCGAGAAGCGCTCCTCCATGACGCCCGCGATGCGGTCCTCCGGGAGAAAGCGCACCGGTGAGTGGATGTCCTCGCCCTGGAGGGGGTTGTCCATCTTGCTGACGTCGTTGTGGATCTCCCGATACATCGTGTCCTGGCGTTTGAAGCCGGGCGTGTTCAGGTTGGCCAGGTTGTTGTTGACCGTCTCGAGCGCATGCTCCTGCGCTCGGGCGCCCATCATGGCCGTGTAGATGCCAGTCGACATGCACTCACCTCCACCGAGGCGTCTCTGCAGGCCGCGTGCCAGAGCCATGGCCGAGCTGTGGCAACGGCCAGACCGTCATGGAGTTGGCGGAATGGCTCGAATTTCGCCGGACCGTTGACGGCCCTGCCCGCGGCCGGTGTGGAACGAGGTGTCCAGTTTCTGGACGCCCCCCTGTCCAGAATCTGGACACCTCGTTCCACCTGCCGACGGCGCCATGCG
Source organism: uncultured Myxococcales bacterium (assembly GCA_903847385.1). Lineage (GTDB taxonomy): Bacteria > Myxococcota_A > Bradymonadia > UBA7976 > UBA1532 > CAINDO01. The sequence continues at coordinate 8,450 of CAINDO010000622.1, read as the reverse complement.
GCCCGGCGCGCGGCACGGAGGTCGCTGATGTCGGGACCCGGTGCCGGCGACGTCGTCGGCCCGACGCAACGGCCAGCGGCGCCGACGCCGCAGAGGAGTTTCCATGTCTCGCCACTCGTACTTGATCCGCTGGTTCCTCGGTCTGGGCGCGCTGCCGGCGCTGCCCGCGTGCTCGCCCCCTTCGCCGCGCGACGCCGATCCACAGGGGCACCCGCCCGCGTCGGCGCCCGAGCCGGCGGAAGCGCCGACCGAAGTGCAGGACGACCGCGTCCTGCCCCCGGACGATTGGGCGCCCCTCGCCCGTGCCGCCCAGCGACCCGGACCGGCCAGGCTGTGCCTGCTCTTCGACGGCGTCGACATCGACCCGGACGAGTCGTTCATCGTCCGGCCCGGACGGACGACCCACGTGCCGGCCTTCGACCCCCGTCCATACGGGCTGCACGACCGCCGCGCGGCCATCGCCCACGTGCTCGCCCGAGTCCGACGGCACTTCGCCGCGACTGAACTGCAGATCGCCGAGGGCGACTCCGGCGCCGAGGCCTGCACCCGGATCGCGGTCGGCGGCCGACCCACGCTGGTCGGAGAGTCGCTGGGTGTCGCCGGGATCGCGCCTTTCGACATCGGCAATCGCACGGACGACGACATCGGCTTCGCGTTTGCCGGCGTGCTGGGCTCCGGGCGCGGGGAGCCGGACCTGGATCGGTTGGCGGCGGTGGTCGCCCACGAGGCCGGTCACACCTTTGGCCTGGACCACGTCCGGCCGGTGACGGACCTGATGCACCCGACGGTCAACGACGAGATGACCGCGTTCACCGCCGCGGAGACGCTCGACGGGGCGTGGCAGGACGCGCCGGCCATCCTCAGGGCCGTGCTCGGTGAGCCGGAGGCCGGCGCGCCCGCGCCCGGCTCGTCGGCGGATCCGCCGCTCGCCCGCCCCGACTGCGACCCGGTGGGCGATGCTTCCGGCGAGACGCGTGATGGTGCGCGGCCGCTCGTCGCCGGGCACCCCGCAACGGGCTACGCCTGTGATCGGGACGAGGACTGGTTCATGGTCGACCTCGGCCTGGGTGACGTCGTGGAGCTCACGCTGGCCTATCCCGACGAGGCTTGGGTCGAGCCCCCGGACCTCTACCGGCCTCGGGGCCGAACGCCGATCGGCGACACCCATGCCGAGGGCGCAACCCACCACGTGGTGGCCGTCGCGGACCGTGCCGGGCGCTACCGGTTGCGGGTCCGGAGCCCGGACGTCTCGGCGGTGCGCTATGCGATCCGCGCGGAAGTCACGCCGGCAAACTGACCGGTGTCAGGCAGCGGCGCGGCTCTTGAGTCGGTCACCGAGGTGCAGCGCGATGTGGCGGGCGAGGGCCATGATCGTCACCTGCGGGTTGACCCCGATGGTGCCGGGCATCGCGGCAGCGTCGGCGACGTAGAGGCCCGGGCGGTCCCACACCTGCCCGTCGGGGCTGAGGGCCCCCTGGCGTGCGTCGCCGTGCATCCGGACCGTCCCCATGAGGTGCGCTGTGAAGTACTCGGTGTCCTGAACGCGCGGCGCCGCCGCCTTCATGCGGCGGATGTCGTCCGGAGAACGCAGACGAGGGAAGTGATGGAACGGCGTATAGACCTCGCGGGCCCCCGCCTCGAAATACAGGGTGGCCAGGTAAGCGGCCCCCTGGATGAAGCGGCGCTGATCCTCGTCCGTGACGTCGTATCGGACGAGGGGAATGCCGAAGGGCAACACCTGCACGCGGCCCGATGCGTGATCGTCGACCAGGATGCCGCCCGTCGCGATGTGCTCGTGGTCGCGCATGCGCTGCGCCAACCGCGGGCCGAAGTCGTTGAAGGCCACGGACTGGAACGCGAGCGGGATGAGGCCCGGCGCCATCAGGATGCCCTCGTGTTCGAACTCGATGCACTGCCAGGCCTGATGGGCGCCGCGCACCGCGACGGGGTGGTCGAAGAGCGCGGCCATCTTCACGTTTGGATGGATGGTGAAGTTCCGCCCCACCTGGCCGGACTTGACCTGAATGCCGTTGCGCAGCATCAGGATGGGCGTCTGGACCGCGCCCCCGGCGAGCACGACCGCGCGGCTGCGGACGACGAAACGGCGCTCCCCGTCGAGATCGACGATGCGGCCGGCCACGCCGACGACGCGCCCCCCCTCCTGCAGGATCTTTTCGACCCGGCAGTGCGTGTAGACCGCCCCACCGCGCGCGTAGAGGCGCGGCAGCCAAGTCGAGATCGTGCTCTGCTTGGCGCCCGTCGGGCAGCCCGTGACGCAATCGTTGCTGCCGACGCAGTGGATCTGGTTGCGGCGATTCTTCGACAGCTTCCATCCGAGGCGATCGGCGCCCCGCTTGAACATGTCGTTGTTCGGGCCCTCGCTGCCGGGGTCCTGATAGCGGGCGTTGATGGTCCGCTCGACCTCTTCGAAGTGGGGCTCCAGGCGGCGGGCGCTCAGCGCCTCGAGCCGATACTCGTTCACCCACGTGTCGAGGACCCGCTCCGGCGTCCGCCAGCACATGCCGCCGTTGACCACGGTGGACCCGCCCACGCAGCGCCCTTCGAGGTAGGGCACTGGCGAGCGACCCATGATGGCCGTGGCGCCGCCGTTCCGCAGGATCTTCGCGATCATCTGCGGGATGTCGGCGCTGTATTCGGCTGTGGGGTGATATCCGCCCTCTTCGAGGCAGATGACGTCGAGCCCGGCCTCGGCGAGGGTCGCGGCGGCCGTCGCGCCGCCCGCCCCGCTGCCGACGACGACGACATCACAATCGAGGCGGAGCGTGGCTCCACGGGACTCGGGCACGACGATGTTGGGGGTCGCGGCGGCGGTCATCGGTCAGGGGCCTTTCCGCCGCGGCGTCGCGGCGCGCTTCCGCGTCTTCGGCTTCTCCACGGAGGGTTCGGTGCCGTCGCTGTCCAGCGCCGTGTCTGTCGATGCCGGCGCGGGCGTCTGCGTCGCGTTCGCGGCGTCACGCAGGCGCTCCGCGGCGCCGAACTCGATGAACGCCTGCGGATCGAGGTGCCCGTAGGACCCCAACGCCGCTGGCGTCTGAGGCGCCTTGGCACCCTCGTCGAGCTGAACGAGCACCTCGCGCAGGGCCTGCCGATCCTTTCGCCATTCCCGACGGCGGGCGCCGAGGTGCGCCTCGACCTCGGGCATCGAATACGCGCAGAGGTTGACCAGCGTCTGATAGAGCAGGATCCCCTGCCGGAACGTCGGGAAAGGATGGTGGGCGATCCGCGTCAGGCGGCGATCGCGCTCGTCGCGGTCGATGGCGCTCAGGCGACCGAGACCGTGTCCGAAGACGGGACCGGAAACCTCGAGGCCCCACAACCCGGCCACGACCAGGGTCTGAACGGCCTTCGGCTGCGCATCGAGCGTGCGCTCCAGACGCTCGAGCACCGGGTCGGTCAGGTCCGTGTCGAAGTCCGGCCAGCGCGGCACCATGGTCTCGACCAGGGCGCGAGCGATGCGTCGAGTGTGCCCGGTGAAGGCGAACGCGGTCGGCATGATCTACTCCCGCTGAAAGGACGCGCGCATTACGCACTCAAGGGCGCGGCGCGTTCAAGTGCCCTGCGGCGGATCGTCCAGGACGGGCGACCGCGGCCCCTCTCCCGGCCCCGCAGCCAGGGGCGTCTGGCAGTCGGTCCCGCGCCGCTCGGGCTGCAGAATGGCGCGCTGCAGCGCCCGCGAGTGCCCCAGCCACGCGTCCCGGACGTCGGGGTCGACGCCGTGATCGGCGAGCGTCTCGACGAGGATCTGATAACGGCGTTGGAAATGCCCGATGAGGATGGGCAGCGAGGCGTGGGCATGGCGCATCCCCCGCCCTTCGTAAACCACGTTCTCGCCCAGCGCGCGCGCGGTGAACTGCACCTCGAGCTCGATGAGCCGGACGCGATCGCGGCCCTTGAACATGAACCCGATCATCACGTCGTCGAAGACGCGGGCGTAGAAGTCCTCGATGATCGTTCGCAGAACGGGCGCGCCGCCCAGTCGCTCCATGAGTCTCATGGACGTCAAGGTAGGTCCGGGACGCCCAGGGTGCAACCGCCGGGTCGCGCGTGCATGGACGCGAGCCGACAGGTGCCGCCCCCGGCGGCCTCGAAGAAATTCGAGGTCGTCGGATCGAGGTCGGGTCCCGCCGTCACGAACTGCAGCCAGTCTGCGAGGATCTCGGCCATGCGCTCGTCGGACACCGGGTTGCGTGTGACCACCACCAGGCCGACGGCCGGCCCGGCATCGCCGACGCGTCGATGTCCGCTCTCGCCGCAGGTCGCGCTCGGAGCGAGCCCGGCGGATGTCGCGGCCGGTGTCCACCCAACGGACGCCCCGCCGGCGACCTCGGGGAGGCCGAGGAGCGCGCGCTGGGCGGCCGAGAATCGCATCGGGCCGCCTTCGAGGCGATGGCCACCGGGCGCGCAGCCGGCACCGGTGGTCGCCCCGCGCTCGAAGGCCCGCGCAAGGCCGGCGAGCGCCCAGGTCTCCGCGAGGGGGCCATCGAACGGCAAGACGACCACACCCCGGAGCGCGCCCGGCGACGCGACGAACTGGGGCATCACGCTGCGCCCGGCGGCGTTCTCGCCTGGCAGGAAGCTGGCGGCGAGGCCGGCCCGGTCGGTCGTCACCCCCTCGACACGAACCCAGAGCACCTCCGGCAGGCCGTCGACGGCGCCGGCCAGCGCCCGACCGGCGTGGAGACCGCCCCCGGGCAGCCCAAGCGCCTCGGGCTCGACGCCCGACCAGAAGACCACGCTGCCGCCCACGGCGATCAGCGCCTGGCCAAGGGTGATCGGCAGCGCCACGGCGCTCGGCTCCAGGGGCGCCTCCACGCCACCGCCCAGTGCATGGCAACGGGCGACCACCGTCATCGCGTGGCCGAGGACCTCGTCGCGCAGGCGCTTCACGGCATCGTGGGCGAGCCGCGCGGCCTCTCGACGCTCCGGGTACCGCTGGGCCAACACGCCGAATTCGGCGAATTGTCTCGCGAGCGCAGCGACCTCGTGGGCAACCCCGCCCGCAAGGCCACCGAAGCCCGCACACGCCTCGAGGGACGGCCGGGCGTCCAGGCGTCGTTGCGCGGCCTCGAGCGCGGCGAGGCGACCCTTGACCGTGGCCGTCTGCCGCTCCAGGAGTTCGATGCGCTGCTGGAGGGCGGCGTCGCTGGCGGGGGGCGCATCGGCGGCTCGCGCGCCGGGCCCCGGGGCGAGCGAAAGGACCACCGCCGCGGTCACGGCACGGGCCGCGGCGAGGGCGCGCCCCCTTCGGGGTGCAAGAGAATGCACTTTCGGTTCGAGTCGCGCGCGCATAGGTTTCGGCGTTCAACTCGTTTACATCGAGGAGTGGGTGAATGTCTCGGATTCTTCCGTGGGTGCTCTCGACGGCCTATTCGGTCGGCACCCTGCTCGTCACGGTCACGCCCGCCCGCGCCGCGGGCGACGATGCGCCCGAGAAGATTCACACGGTGCGGTACAGCTATGAGGCCTGGTCGCGCGCGGGCAAGAAGCGCTACGTGCTGGTGCCTGCGCCCGCGGACGTGCGCCCGGGCGCCTTCAAGGATCGCATCAAGGCCTTGTTCGAGCAGCTGAAGGCCGCCAAGGGCAACACCTACGGCGCCGCCAAGATCGCCTTCAACGACGACGCCGAGAAGACCGGCGAGGTCTACGTCTGGCTCGACGCCGCCAAGGCCGAATACAACGCCATCGTCATGGCGGAGACCGTCTACACCTTCACGGAGAACGGCGCTCGCAAGGTGCGCTTCCCGAAGGTGCAGGAGGCGGGGTGGACCCGTGCGAACGTGCCGAACGCGGCGTTCGTCCTCTCCGTGCCGCTCGCCGAGGCCCTCCCGCCGATGGACGTCTCTGGCGCCCTCGTCTCGCTGCCCGATGGCTCCCTGCTGCCCTTCGAGGTCGTGGCCGACCGCCTGAAGGCGAACGACAAGGTGCTCGTCGACGCCATGTGGAGCTTCGTGACGCAGGGACCGGCCCCCGCGACGCTCCTGGCCCTCGAGGCCGGCAAGCTCCTCGCGCTCCCGGACCTCGAGGCCCGCGTGATCCCGGTCCTGGACTCCGCGAACCCGCAGATCCGCGGCGCCGCGCTGTCCGCCCTGACGGGCCACGACAACGGCACCGTGAACAAGGCCCTGCGCCGCGTGATGGACGAAGATCCCGATCCGGCCATCCGCGACCAGGCCGCCGGCCTGTTGAGCCAGAGCAAGGACCCCGCCTTCAGCACGGCCGCGCAGTACCACGCGCTCAAGAGCGCTGATCCGAAGATCGTGGCCGCCGCCGCCAAGGGCCTCGGGGAGAGCAAGCAGGCCGAGGCCGGCACGCAGCTCCTGGCGATCCTCAACCACGCCGACTCCGGCGTGCGCACGGCGGCCATCGAGAGCCTCGTCAAACGCGGTGACTTCGCCCCCCTGGCCGCGCGACTCGCGGACGAAAAGCTCGGTACGCCGATCCGGCTCGAGGTCGCCATCGCCCTGGGCAAGGCCGGCCCGGCGGACACGCGGCTGACGGCGCTCGCCTTCACCGCGGTTCAAGGCAAGGACGCCGACTCCGTGCAGGCCGCGACGGCCCTGGGTGGCATCGATCAGCCCGCCGCCTACGAGGCCCTGGGCAAGGCCCTGGCCCACGCGCAGGCGCCCACGCGCGTCGCCGCTGCGGGCGCGCTCGCGAAGCTCGGCCAGCCCCGCGGCCTCACGCTGCTCTCCAAGAGCAAGGTCGACGACGCAGAATCCGGTCCCGCCGCCCTGGACGCCATTCGGACGATCTACGCCGGCCAGAAGGCCGAGGTCGTCCTGAAGGCCTGCAAGGAGAGCGATCCGGTGCTGCGCCGGATGGCCGTCGCCTCCTTGGGTGAGATCGTGAAGAAGGGCTCGAAGTTCGAGCGAAAGGTCATCCTCGAGGTGCTCCGCACGCTCGCGGCCGACGGGAACGCCGGGGTGCGGGCCTCGGCCGCGCGCAGCTTCGGCGACATGGGCGGCGAGGACATCCGTCCGGACGTCCTCAAGCTCGCCGCCGACACGGCGATCGAGGTTCAGCGCGCCTCTGCGATCTCGCTGGCGCTGTTTCCGGGCAAGGAGAGCGTGAAGTTCCTGCTCGGTTATGCCCAGCAGAAGGACAACGAGCTCCTGGCATACGCCCTCGCCTCCCTGGGCACGCTGAAGGAGCCGGAGGCGCTCGACCCCGTGATCTCTCGCCTCAAGAGCGAGGATTTGCGGGTCAAGCGCGCGGCGACGGGCGCGCTGGTCCGAATCGGTGAGACCCTCGACCCGGCCAAGCGCAATCCGATGCTGCAGTACTTCTCCGAGCAGTTGTTCGACGCCGACGCGGAAGTCCGCCTCAAGGCGCTCGAAGGGCTGCTCCTGGTGAAGGACGCCCGCGTCGTGGCGACGATGGCGCCGCTCGTTCAGGATCCCGTTCTGGACGTGCGCAAGGCGACGCTGCTGGCGATGGCCGCCACCGGGGACGCATCGGCCGTCGAGGGCATCGCCTCGGGCCTGGACGACGAGCACGCGGACATCCGCAAGACCGCGCTCGAAGCCTTCCGCCGCCTCAAGCGCAAGGAGGCCGTGCCCCTGCTCGCCGCCTACGCGAAGAAAGAGCAGGACAAAGCGCTCGCCGACGAGGCCACCAAGCTGCTCGCGACCTTGAAGTGAGCCGAGGCCGACCGGGCGCGCGGCGTCGGTCGGTCCCCGGGGGGCTCAGTCCCCTCGTTTCAAACGCTTGAGCTTCTCGTCGAGCGTCTTGCGCGGCTGCGGCGAGGCCCCCGCCTTGCGGGTGTCGACGATCGCGGTCTGATACTTCTCTTCCTCGTCGGGCTCGTCGTCGATGACGATCTCGGCGTCGTCGAGCATCTCGTCGAACGCCTCGTTACGGGCGGGTACGGCGGCGGCCTCCCGACCGAAGCGATCGGGCGCGGGTTCGTCGATCAACGAGTCGTCCGGCCCCGGCACGGCCACGAGCTCGGACTCGGACGGGTCGTCGTCGACGCTGTCGTCGCTGAGCATCAGGCCCTCGGACTCGGAGGACATCATCACCGACAAGGCGGGTCCGACGGACTGGTCGAACACGGGCACCGGAGCGGGCGGCTTCGACGCGGGCACCGCCTCGGGGGCCGGCGTGATGAGCGCGATCCGCGCGGACGGCGCGGCGGGCGCAGGCGCGGGTGACGCGACCGGCTTCACGGGCTCTGGCGGCGACTCGACGGCGGCGGGCGGGGCCAACGCGGTCGGGGCAGTGATGACGGGCGGGACCGGCTCGGGTGCGGGCGCGGGCAGCGGCATGGGCCGGCGGACGGGCTCTGGCGCGCTCACGGCCGCGGGCTCGGGCGTGGCCGCGGGCTCGGGCGTGGCCACGGGCTCGGGTGTGGCCACGGGCTCGGGCGCACGGACGACGGCGGGCTCGGGCGCGCTCACGCTCACCGGCGCCTCGACGGCGACGGGGCG
>CAINDO010000621.1 GCA_903847385.1 uncultured Myxococcales bacterium | reverse complement strand
GGCTGACCGCCCGCGCTCGGCTGACCGCCCGGGGCCGGCTGACCGCCCGCGCTCGGCTGACCGCCCGGGGCCGGCTGACCGCCCGCGCTCGGCTGACCGCCCGGGGCCGGCTGACCGCCCGGGGCCGGCTGACCGCCCGCGCTCGGCTGACCGCCCGGGGCCGGCTGACCGCCCACCGCAGATTGCGTGCCCGCGTCGGCTCCACCGGCGCCGGATTCTTCGCCACAGGCCGCCAACAACAGGGCGGCCGAGATCGGGAGCGTACACGCGCTCCACAGGGTCCTTCGTGCCATCACGCACCTCCGCGGCGCACCTTATGTACCCATCAGTATATTTTCAAGTCCTGAGATCCTCCCCGTTTCACCCGAGTTCCCCCTGCTGGTATGTTGGGCCATGGCGCGACCCACCCAAGCCTCCGTCTCCGTGCCCACGGAGCAACGACTCCTCGACGCCGCCGAGCGTCTGTTCGGCGCCGCCGGCTACAACGGCGTGGCCCTGGCGGACGTGGCCGCCGACGCCGGCATCCGCCGCCCCTCGCTGCTCTACCACTACCCCACCAAGGAGACGCTCTACCTCGCCGTGCTCAAGCGCGCGTTCGGAGAGATCCAGGGGCTGGTGATCACCTCGGTCCGGGTGGCGGACACGCTCACCGACCGCGTCGACCGCCTGGTCGACGAGCTCGTCGACTTCGCCCACCGGCGCCGCCCCGTGGTCGAGCTCGTCCTTCGCGCCCTGGTGACCCGCGACGACCCGGGACACTCGACCACGAGCGAGGAGCTCGCCGGGCTGATTGCGGCGCTCGAGATGGCCGTGATCAGCGCCGGTGCCTCCCCCACGCTGGCCCGCGCAGCGCTGCTTCAGATCGTCTCGGCGAACCTGGTCCGGGCCGCCGCCGGCGACTTCGGCGACCGACTCTGGCGCGAGGACCACACCCGCGAGCTCGCCCACCTGCTCCTGGTGCCCTCGCCCCCCGCGCCGCCGAGCAAACCCGGCAAACGCCCACGTTGACAACCTACCCCTGAGTCGATATTCATCCCGCCCCGGACTTCACCGGAGGCGAAATGAAGACCTTTGCCACGCTCGCCGTGGCCGCCCTGATCGGCGGCTGCGGCACGCCCGAAAACGAAACCCCGCGCCCGCCGACCGGCGGCACGGGCGACGAGCGCGACTCGGGCGACGCGGGCGAGTCGCCCCAGGCGGCGTGCCCCCTCTGGACGACGCCGATGCTGGCCGACCTCACCGGCACGTGGCCCGAGGACTGCACCACGCTCCCGGCGCCCGCGATCTTCGAGTGCGGCGAGTACTGGCTCTGGACCGGCCTCCAGACCCGCTTCGACGAGCGACCCGCCATCGTCTCGCGCCTGGCCGCCATCGCCGCGACGCCCGTGGCCGCGCTGCCCGAGAACCGGGAGTGGGCCGGTCGCATCGAGGCCTACCGCGGCATGCTCTCCATGGCCACGCTGCTGGAGAACGACGCCCAGGCGTTGGCGGCGGGCATCCTGCCGGCCCTGGAGAACGCGGCGCGACTGGCCCCCGGCAACGCCAACCTGCCGCTGTGGATGGACACCATGGAGATCGCGCTCGCCTGGCTCTCCCGGGACCGCGAGCGATTGCAGATCGCCGCCGACCGTGCCTTCTCACGAGTAGGCGACTGTGGCTTCGTCAACCTGATCACCCTGGGTGGCACCACCATCGGGCTGCCCCTGGACACGGGCTATCCGGAGCGCACGATCGAGCTGCTCGACGCCTGGCACTGCGAGGGCGCCGACTTCTGCACACGCAACACCTGGCGGGCCCCCTACGCCCGACCGGGGCTGAGCTACCAGCTCGCCGAGGCCTACGCCCGCGTCGGCAATGCCGAGCGCGCCCGAAGCTACCTGGACGACGCCCTGGCCGCGCCGGGCGCCGACACCTGGGCGTTCCGCCCCATGGTGCAGGACACCCGCGACCACCTGGACGAGGTCCTCGCCGAATACGCCGCCCTGGGCCGCCACCGCGGCGCGTTCCTCAGCGCGTTCAGCAACACGGCCAACGGCTGCGTGTTCTGCCATGCGCCCCATCCCCCGGCCGCGGCCGTTCCCACGCACCGAATCCCGGTGGTCCCCGATCCGGAGCCCGAACCCATGGATGCCTCTGCGAGCCCCGACGCCGGCCCGACCGTGGACGATGCGGGCGCCCCCCTCTCCCCGAACGACCCGGACGTGACTCCCTGGCTCGGCACCTGGGCCATGGAACTGCACGACGCCCGGACCACGACCACGCCCCTCGGGGAGCAGGTGCTGCCGACCACGACGTGGGCGCTGGTGCAGATCGTCCGCCGGGAGACCGACCCCGAGGTCCTGGAGATGCGCACGACCCGGTGTGCGGTCGACATGGGCCAGACCGCCGGCCTGGCGCTCTCGGTGGACCCGGACGTGGTCCGGACCCTGGCCACCATGGTCGCGCCGGCCGCATTCCGCCGCGTCCAGGCGGAGCTGGTCCTCCGGCAGCAGGAGACCTGCGTGGGCCTGGGCTACGACCCGGGCGACACGCCCCTCGAGGCCCTGCCCGAGACCGGAGACGACCCCCGCGTGCGCGACGTGGACGCGGACGGGCACCCCGGCCTCACCGTCACGCTCTCCGCCACCGGCGTGGCCTACCATATGTACGTGGCGCAGCGAGCCTGTCAGGCCCTGGAGCTGCGGCCCTCGGGCGAGGCGCTCTCGGGCCTCGACACCGCGGAGCACGGCGACCAGCGGGTGCTCGGCGCGGACAACGCGGTCTTCGCCACGAACCTGCCGTCCCGGCGCGTCGACGACCCCTCGGCGCACGCCGTGCGCCTGGTCCGCGTCCCGGACGACGCGACCTGCGACGACGACCTGCCCGGGCTCAGACCAGCCCCATCTCCGCCTTCAGGGCCTTGACCCGGGCGAAGTAGGTCTTGCGGTCGTAGGGCTGGTTCAGGATGTGGAACTCCTTGCGGACCAGGCCCACGCAGCCGAAGCAGTAGTTGCACTCGGCGCAGTCCTGGCAGAGCACCAGGTAGTGGCTCTCCACGCAGCGCTGGCTGTCGACCAGGTGGGAGCTCTGGTGGCAGTCCACGGAGCGCTCGATGTGCGTGCAGTGGGTGCAGCCGGTGCACTGCGTGGAGTAGCTGCAACGATGGCAGTTCTTGCAGCCCGTGGAGAACTGGCAGTGGCTGCAGTTCTCACAGCGCTCCACGTTGAAGCAGCCGGGGTTGCCGCGCTCGGGCAGGGCCTTCTGCAGCCGGGCGAGCTCGGCGGTGAAGGCGCGCTTGTCCAGGGCGGGGGGCGGGGTCTGGTTCTGCGTGTTCATGGCTCTCGTACGTCGGCGAATTCAGGGACGTTGACGTGCACCGGCCCCCGGCCCAAAATCAAGCGTTTATGAGATTTGGACCCTCCAGGAGCCGCCCATGACCGGCGGTGAGACACGCATCGTCCGCGCCTCGGCGCTCGGCGGCGCCGGCGATGGCACGCACGAGATGCTCGTGACCATCTACGGTGCCCGCATCGGGTCCAAGTTCGACCTGCTGCCCGACCGCACCACGGTCATCATCGGGCGCGACCCCGCCGCGGACATCACCGTGGACGACGACAGCGTGTCGCGGAACCACTGCCAGCTCGTGCGGGACGGCGAGGCCTGGATGGTCGAGGACCTGGGCAGCACCAACGGCACCTACCTGTCCGGCCAGAGCGTCCAGCGCTCCCCGCTGCGGGACGGCGAGCTGCTCAAGGTCGGCAGCACCATCTTCAAGTACCTGACCGGCAACAACATCGAGGCCGCCTACCACGAAGAGATCTACCGGATGGCCATCTTCGACGGCCTGACGCAGATCCACAACCGCCGGTACTTCGAGGAGTTCGTCGAGCGCGAGATCCACCGCAGCCACCGCCACGGCCGCCCCCTGGCGCTCCTGCTGTTCGACGTCGACCACTTCAAGGCCATCAACGACCAGTACGGCCACCTGACGGGCGACTACGTGCTGCGCCACCTGGCGCTCATCGTGCGCCGCCGCGTGCGCCGCGAGGAGCTCTTCGCCCGCTACGCCGGCGACGAGTTCGTGGTGGTGCTCCCCGAGAGCGGCCTGGACGACGCCCTGAAGTTCGCCGACCACCTGCGGGCCAAGCTCAACGAGTCGGAGTTCGTGTTCGAGGCGCAGACGCTGAACGTGACGGTCAGCATCGGCGGCGCCGAGATCGCCCCGGACATCACCGCCCCGACGCAGCTCGTGGCCGCCGCGGACGCCGCGCTGTACCGCGCCAAACAGCGCGGCCGGAACTGCGTCTCGCGATGAGGCTCGGCGCGGCCCTCCGGTGGGCGGCGCTGGGGTTGGGCCTCTTCGCGGGCCCCGCCTGCCGCAGCGGGGGTGACCTCTCGCTGGGCCTCTCCGGCTGCGACTCGCTGCCCTCGGCGGAGTTTCCGCGCACGCCGGAGAACACGGTGCCCGAGGGCTTCCGCGGGGGTCTCACGCGCGCCGGCATCGAGTTCCTGACGGCCCACCGCGAGCTCATCGCCCACCTGATCTTCGAGGTGGACGACCAGGGGTTCGTGCACCTGCCGCTGCCGGATCTCAACTTCGGCGGGGCTTACTCGCTGGCCACGCGGGACGTGGTGCTGACCTTCGACCTGCGCTCCGTGGACTTCGAGGTCGTGCCCCTGCCCGACCCGGCCCGGCTGCGGGTGGCGGTGCGTGAGGCCCGCGTGGCCGTGGAGAGCGGCGTGCTCTCCGCCCTGCTGGACGTGCCGGGCGCCCACGGCGACGCGGCCTGCTACCTGGGCAACGGCATCGACGTGGGCACCCGCGAGGCGGGCGTCGCCCACGTGGACGTGAGCTTCGACCTCCAGCTCGGGGTGAACGACCTGGGCGGCGTTCGGGCGGACGTGACCGACTTCGGCTTCACGCTGCACGACTTCGGCTTCACGCTCTCCGAGGACATGAGCCTGGCCGAGTGCGACGACGGCGCGCCGGATCAGGAGTGCCGGTACCTGTGCAGCCTGGTCGAGGCCGGCGGGGACGTGCTCGGGAACATCTACGACCTGTTCCAGTCGCAGCTCGACGACCTGTTGCGTCCGGCGCTTCAGGACCTGATCGACAGCGTGCTGCAACAGCTCGGCGACCAGCCGCTGGCGGTCGTGGGGCGGCTGCATCTGCACCTGCTGGCCTCGCTGCTGCCTTCGCTGGCGGATGCCTGGCCCTTCGACTTCCTGCTCGCGCCGAGCGCCGGCGGGCTGGTCGTGCAGGCGGGCACGGGCGGTGGGGCGGACGGCGCCGAGCTCACGCTGGACGTGGGCCTGCGCTCGGGCGAGCACCCCTGCGTGCCCCGACTGGCGGGCGCCGCGGAGCCGGCGTTCCAGGCCGTGCCCCCGCCGGCGCTCACGGGCCTGGGCGTGGACGGCCTGCCCTATCACCTGGGCTTCAGCGTGTCCGACGCCGTGGTCAACCGGGCGACGTGGGTGGGCTACCGTGCGGGCGCGCTGTGCCTGGTCCTGGACCCGAAGACGCTGGGATCGATCCCGGGCGTGCCGAACCTGGACTCCAGCCTGCTGGATCTGGCGCTGCCGGGCCTGACGGCGCTCACCCGCGGGCCGCGGCCGTTCATGCTGGTCGTCGAGCCCGGGTTCCAGGCCGCCGACTTCGACCTGATCCGGTTCCGCGAGGTCGTGCGGGCCCCGGGCGATGTATTGCCCCGCGTGGGCCTGGACGTGCACCTGCCCCACCTGGGCCTGTCGTTCTACGTGATGATCGAGGAGCGCTGGGTCCGGGTGTTCTCCGTGCGGACGGACGTGGACCTGGGGCTCGAGGTCCAGACGCCGACGCCCACGCAGCTGGCCCTGGCCGCCGCGCAGCCGCAGATCGGCACCCTGGAGCTGCTCTACGACGAGCCCGTGGCAGGCCAGAACCTGGATGTGATGGTCGAGCTCTTGCTGTCTCTGGCGCAGAGCTCGCTGCTCACGGAGGGCCTGGCCTTCGACCTGCCCTTCGCCGGGCTGATCGAACAGCTCACGGGCCTGCGCATCGACGTGGGCATCGTGGACCTGTCCACGGCGGGCGGGCGTCACCTGACGGCCGGGCTGCGGCTGGCGGACACGCTCGGCGGCCCGCAACCGCTGCGCGCCGAGGTCGACACCCGCGCCACGCTCGTCGAGCAGACGCCGGAGACCGCCGTGGTTGCGGTCGAGGCGCCGGGCACCGCGCGCCCGCTGTACCAGTGGCGCTTCGCCGGCGGGCCCTGGAGCCCGCTGCTCACCGCGGACGCCGGCCGCCTCGCGCTGAAGGCCGGCCGCCTGTGGGCGGACGCCGCGCAGGTCGTCGAGATCCGCGCCGTGGACGCCGCGGACCCGCACGCCGCCCCGGATCCGAGCCCCGCGCAGGTGGCGCTCACTTCCGCCCGGACCGCCCTGGAGCGCCCCGCCGCCGATTCCCCGCCCGCCGCGGGCTGTCAGTCCGGCCCCGGTCGCGGCGGGCCCGCCTCGGCGCTGCTGTTGGCGCTCGTCGGCCTGATGCGCGGGCGTCGTCGCCGCGCCGTGGCGCTCGTGGGGGCCGCCGCCGGCGTGCTCGGGCTCGCCGCGTGTGGCGAGAACGCCAAGGCCGAGCGCACGCCCTGTACGGACACCGCGGAGTGCCCCGGCGGGTTGGTGTGCCTCGACAACTTCTGCGAGCCGGTGCCCCACTGCGCCACCTCGGAGGACTGCTGCCCGGCCTCGGAGTGCCGCCAGGGCGTGTGTCTGCCCGCCGGCGTGCAGTGCACGGCGGACGCCGACTGCGCCGCCCCGGAGCGGGTTTGCCTGGACGGCCTGTGTCAGCAACGCGCCTGTGCCGGCGCGGCCGACTGCCCGCAGGGCGTGGCGTGCGTCGGGGGCTACTGCCACCCGGGCCCCCCGTGCGGCGGCCGCTGCGTGAGCAACCAGGTCTGCTTCGCCGACCTGGACGTGTGCGCGCCCGTGGACTGCGCGGCCTGCCCGCCCGGCGAGGTCAAGCTCGCGGCGAACCCCGAGGACTTCCGCGGCCCGGCCTGCCCGCTGGACGAGGCCACCTGCGCGTGCGTGACGGCCCCCCCGGTGAACAGCAACGACATCGGCCGCCACGCCAGCATGGCCATCCGGCGCGGCGAGGCCGTGTTCGCCGCCTGGGACGCCGACTACGGCGATCTGGTGCTCGTCGAGGGCGTGGAGCGCGGCGAACTGCGCAAGACGTGGCTGGACGGCATCCCCGAGCAGGGCGAGGTGCAGGGCGACCCGGCCGGGCCCCGCCGCGGCATCACCACGCCGGGCCCCGATCGCGGCCGCTACAGCAGCCTGACGGTGGACAACAAGGGCCGCCTGGTCGCGGCCTACTACGATGCCAACGAGGGCGACCTGCGCTACCTGCGGGACGACGGCGCCGGCAACTTCATCGCGCCCGTGGTGGTGGACGCGCCCGGCGACGTGGGGCGCTTCGCCCGCGTCCGGACGGACGGCCGATCGCGGGTGCACATCGTCGCGCACGCGCCGCGCATGGCGGACGGGCAGACGGGGCTGCGGTACTCGGTGTCGCTGACCGGCGACCCGCAGGGGCCCGCGGACTTCTTCACGGAGACCATCGAGAGCGTCGCGCCGAGCCTGCCGAGCACGCCGCTCGTCGGGGACCCGGCCGACGGCACGGGCATCGCCCCCTGCCTCGCCATCGGGCCGGACGACCGGGCCTACGTCGCGTTCTACAACAGTCAGACGCGCCGGCTCACGCTGGCCGTGCAGGCCGCGGCGGGCTTCGCGCTCTACTCGCTCTCGGGCACCCTCGCGCCGGCGCTGGCCGAGGACCCGAGCGAGCGCTACGTCCGGTTCGCCGAGCACGACGTGGGGCGGTACTGCGACCTGATCGTGCGGCCGGACTCGACCGTGGCGCTGGTCTTCACGGACGCGGACACGCAGTCGCTGCTGCTCTACGAGGGCCCCGTCGAGGGCGGCGGCACGCTCTCGCTCGTGGACGCCGGCACGCCGGGGCTGCGCGGTTTCCTGGGCGCGGACCCGGCCCTGGCGCTGGACGTGCTCGGCGAGCCCGTCGTGGCCTACCAGGACCAGACCCAGAACGATCTGCGCTGGACGCGCCGGAGCGGGGGCGTTTTCCTGCCCGGTCGATCCGTCGCGACGCCGGGGGCCCTGGGGTTCTACAATGGCCTGGCGATCGTCGCCGACAAGGTCGTGCTGGGCACCGTGGAGATGCGGGCCACCGCGACGGGACGCTCCGCGCTGTCGTTCCACGTGTTCCGCCTGGACCCACCGGCCAACTGACATGCCCTTCTACGAAGTATCGATCCGAGACGCCGTCGCCACCGTCGAGCTCAACCGCCCCGACAAACTCAACGCGCTCAACGCCGAGGCCTGGGACACCCTGGCCCCGCTGATGCGCACGCTGGACGAGGACCGCAGCGTGCGGGCCGTCGTGCTGCGCGGCCGCGGGCGGGGGTTCACCGCCGGCCTGGACGTGATGGACATCATGGGCAAGCTGCCCGTGACGCCGGGCGCGCCCCCGGACGGCGAGCGCCAGGCCCGGCTGCACGCGATGATCCGCAGTATGCAGGCCGCCGTGACCTCCCTGGAGCGGGCGCGGGTGCCGGTCATCGCGGCCGTCCACGGCGCGTGCATCGGCGGCGGCGTGGACATGATCACCGCCTGCGACATCCGCCTGTGCGCGGCGGACGCCCGCTTCGGCGTGCGCGAGACGCGCCTGGCCATGGTGGCCGATCTGGGCACGCTGCAGCGCCTGCCCGCGCTCGTGGGGCAGGGCATCGCCCGCGAGCTGGTGTTCACCGGTCGCGACTTCGACGCCGCCTACGCCGAGCGCATCGGCCTGGTGAACCGCGTGCTGCCGGACGCCGACGCGCTCTTCGCCGCCGCCGACGCCCTGGCCCGCGAGATCGCCGACAACCCGCCGCTGGCGGTTCAGGGCGCCAAGCAGGTGCTCAACGAGGCGCAACGCGGAGACATCGACCGGAGTCTGGAATACGTGGCCACGTGGAACGCGGCGCACCTGCTCTCACAGGATCTCGGCGTCGCCGTGACGGCGTTCGTCACCAAGCAGAAGCCCGAGTTCGCCGGACGCTGACCCACAGGAGGCCTGGACATGGCCCACTTCATCGACGCCCCCACCGTCATCCCCTCCGCCGGCAACAAGCCCAAGATCATCCGCGAGTTCTTCGGCGCGGTGACCACCCAGACCGACGCGATCAGCATCGCCCAGATGGAGAGCCCCTCGGGCTGGGTCGAGCCCGGTCAGTGCCCGGCCTTCGACGAGTACACCGTGGTGCTGCGGGGCATGCTCCGCTGCCGCTTCGAGCAGAGCCACACGGACGTCCACGCCGGGCAGGCCATCCTGGTCGAGGCCGGCGAGTGGGTGCAGTACAGCACCCCCGGGCCGGACGGCGCGACCTACGTCGCCGTGTGCCGGCCGGCCTTCACCCCGGACCGCGCACAGCGCGACGAGGGCTGAACTCGAGGGCGTCTCCCCATTGTGCTCGGCGAAGCGCCGTGATTGTCTACGGCCGCGCCGCGGGCAGTCGCGCCCCGGGACGCGTACGCGAACCGTGATAGAGGGGAAGCACTCTTGGAACTGTATCTCCAGAAACTCATTCCGTTGGGCATCGACATCGGCACCCGCATCGTCGGTGCCATCGTCCTGTGGATCGTCGGCGGATTCCTGATCCGCATGGCGCAGCGCCTCGTCTCGGCGAGCATGACGCGCCAGAAGATCGAGCCGACGCTCATCCGCTACCTGAGCTCGACGGTCGGCATCCTGCTGAACGTCATCCTGATCATCGCCGTTTTGAGCGTCTTCGGCGTCGAGACGACGACCTTCGCCGGCCTGCTCGCCGCCGCCGGCGTCGCCATCGGCATGGCCTGGTCCGGCCTGCTGTCCAACTTCGCCGCGGGCGTGTTCATGATCGTGCTGCGCCCCTTCAAGGTGGGCGACTTCGTCACGGTCGGCGGCATCACCGGCACGGTCGAGGAGATCGGCCTCTTCGTGACGACGATCAACACGATGGACTCGGTCCGCACCTTCGTGGGCAACAACAAGGTCTTCTCGGACACGATCCAGAACTTCACCGCCAACCCCCACCGCCGCGTCGAGCTCGTCTGCCAGCTCGCCCACGGCGTGGACGTGAACGACGCCATCGCCCGCCTCCAGGCGCGCGTGGCCAAGATCCCCAACGTGCCGACGTCGCCCGCCCCCGAGGTCAACCTGCTGACCTTCACCCTGGCCGGTCCGGTGCTGTCCGTGCGCCCCTACACGCACAACGACCACTACTGGCAGGTGTACTTCGACACCAACCTCGCCATCGTGGACGTCGGCGGCACCGCGGGCTTCCCGCCCCCGCACCAGCATTTGCACATCACGAACGTGAAATAGCCCCGGCAGATCGTTTAACGTTCCGCGCTTTTTGTCTCCCTTCCAGTCTCTTCGAAGGAAACTCATGCGCGCGACACGATCTCTCGGACTCTCCCTCGCCGTCCTGCTGGCGGCCGCCTGCGGTGACACCGGCGGCAGCGACAGCGTCATCGACGGTGTCGACGCCGGCGGCGTCGGCGGCAACGGGGCAGGCGGCGAAGGCACCGGGGGCACGGGCACCGGCGGCACCGGCGGCACAGGCGCCGGCGGCAACGGCGCCGGAGTGGGTCCGTTCTGCGACGTGGTCGCGCAGGTCTTCAGCGCCTGCACCAGCTGCCACAAGCCCGGGGGCAACTACCCCGATCTGATGGGGGACGCGGCCGCGGCCGTGGTGGGCCTGAACAGCCAGCTCCACGCCGAGCGCCCGATGGTCGTCGCCGGGGACCCGGCCGCCAGCCTGCTCTACCGCAAGGTCGCCGGCACCATGGCCGCGGACGAAGGCGAGCTCATGCCGCAGACGGGCATGCTGGCCGAGGGCCGCATCGCCGTGCTCCGCACCTGGATCGAGGCCGGCGCGCCGACCACCTGTGAGGCGCCCGTCGTGCCCACGGGCGGCATGGTCGCCGGTGACTACCACCCGGTGGGTTACGAGGCCGCGGCCGTGCACGGCCTCGAGCTCAAGACGGGCGCGCAGGACTGCCGCGAGTGCCACGGCGCCACCCTCGAGGGCGGCTCCGGGCCGTCCTGCGACTCCTGCCACGAGGATGGCTGGCGAACGAACTGCACCTACTGCCACGGCGGCACGGACGGTGAGAACGGCGCGCCCCCCCGCGATCTGCGCGGCGCCACGGTCCGCGACGAGCTGACCTTCCGCGCGCACACCGAGCACACCACCGAGCGCAACCACATCGCGTGGGACTGCGACCAGTGCCACATGAAGCCGATGGACGTGCTCTCCGAGGGCCACGTCTTCGATGCGACGCCGGGCAAGTCCGAGGTGGACTTCAGCGGCGGTCTCTCCCCCGCCGGCGACTACGACGGCAACGGCGGCTGCTCGAACCTGTACTGCCACGGCACGGGCCGGGCTTACGGCGACATCGCGCACACCGCGGCGCGCCCCAGCTGCAGCGGCTGCCACACGGCGCCCCCGCGCACGGGTGAACACGGCCAGCACAGCCGCGAGGGCATCGCCTGCGATCAGTGCCACAGCGAGACCGCGCAGGGCTCCGCTGCCATCGGCAACGTGGCGAATCACGTCAATGGCACCGTGGACGTCGCCATCGCCGTCGCCGGCTTCACCTACCAGGCCGGCACCTGCACCGGCACCTGCCACGGCGAGAACCACCGCGGTCGTCGCTGGTAGTCAGCGCAGGCGCCGCCACCGCCCGCCGCGGTCGACCTCGACGCACGCGCCGAGGGGCAGCATCTCCATCCGGCCCCGATGGCCGGCCGGCGCGCCCGTGAGGACGGGCAGATCCCCCAGATCGGCCCGGACGCTCTCCAGCACGCGCGGGGTGTCCCCGGCGGACAGGCCGAGATCGCCCAGCCAGACCCCGGCGGCGCCGGCGAAGAGCCCGGCCTCGCGCAGTTGCGTGAGGCTGCGGTCCAGCCGGTAGGGCGCCTCGCCGACGTCCTCCAGCAGCCACACGGCCCCCCGCTCCGCGGGGAAGAGCCGAGTCCCGGCCAGGCTCGCCAGCACGGTGAGGTTGCCGCCCAGCAGGCGCCCCCGCAACGCCGCCGGGTCCGAGGTCGGCGCACGCAGTCCGCCCCGCAGCGCGTCCAGTCCGGCGTCCAGGTCGAACTCGAGGACCTCGGGGCGGCCCAGGCTCGTGACGACGGGCCCGTGGTGGACCACCCAACCCAGGCGCACGGCCAGCGCGTTCAGGAGCGTCGTGGCGTCGCTGAAGCCGACGAGATGGCGCGGGGCCAGACGCGCGGCGGCGTCCAGCACCCAGCCCGCCGTGCGCGCGCCGCCGCTGCCGCCCCGGGCGAACCACACCACGTCCACGCCGGGCTCCGCGAGGGCCGACAGGAGCTCGTCCGCCCGCGCGGCGTCGTCCCCGGCCAGGTAACCCCGGGCGTCGGCGGCGGCGCGGCGGGCGTCGAACCGCACGTGGCAGCCGGCGCGCTCCAGGCGCAGCAGACCCGCCTGCAGCGCGGCCTCGTGGCCGACCAGCGTGCCGCAGGGCGCGACCACCCGCACGACGGGGTGCGCGCCGAGGGTCGGAGTACCGACCACGGGCTCAGCCCTCGCCGCCGCGCAGGGCCTTCAGGGCGTCGCGGTGGGCCAGGCGCGTGGCCCGGCGCATCTCGGCCTCGCGGAAGCGGCGGCGCTCCAGGTCCGTCTGCAACTCCAGCAACGGGGCCGGCGTGGGTTTGCCGTCGTCGTCCAGGCAGACGAAGGTCAGGTAGGCCGTCGCCGCGTGGAAACGCTCGCCGGTGCTCGGCACCTCGCGCTCGACCCGCACGCCGACCTCCATCGAGGTGCGGCTCACGAAGTTCACGCACGCGCGCAAAATCACGACCTCGGCCAGCTTGATGGGCACGAGGAAGTGCATCTCGTCCATGCTCGCCGTGACGACCTTGCGGCGGCTGTGGCGCTGCGCGGCGATGGCGCCGGCGATGTCGATCCACTGCAGCACGCGGCCGCCGAAGATGCTGCCGTGCTGGTTGGTGTCCGGCGGCAGCACGAGCTGCGTCATCTCCACACACGACACCGAGACGGGGCGCGGCGCGGGGCGGTCGGTCGAGGGCACGCCTCAGGCCTTGAAGACGATGAACGCGATGACCGCGGCCACGATGATCACCCCGACGATGAGCATCGGCGCGATGCTCTTGGTGGGGGCCTTCAGCTCGCCCGTGGGCGTGCGCGGCACGCTCGGCTCGGTGTCCTGGGCGGGCACGGCCTGGCGGCTCACCCGCACGGCGGGGGCCGGCTCGGGCGCCGGGGCCTTCGCCGCCGCGGGGGCGGGCGCGGGGGCGCTGGCCG
>CAINDO010000620.1 GCA_903847385.1 uncultured Myxococcales bacterium | reverse complement strand
GCCGACGCCGGCCTCTGCCCCCCCGGCGCCGGTCAGCGTCGCCGCCGCCTCGCCCGCGCCCGCCAAAAAGAACGCCGACAGCGGCGAGGTGGACGACCTGCTCGGCGCCCTGGACGGCAAGGGCCCGGCGAAGACGACGGGCGGCAACGCCACCGCCCCCGGCGGCGACGCCGATCCGCTGCTGCCCGCGCAGCTCTCCAAGCCCCAGATCCTCACGGTCGTCAAGCGGGCATCGAGCGCCGTCTCGACGTGCAAGGAGCGTCAGCCGGACGCGACGGGCACCGTGCTGGTGGCCATCAAGATCGACCGCACGGGCGCGGTCACGGGCGCCAACGCCAAGGCGCCCTTCGCCGGCACGCCGGTCGGGTCCTGCATCGAGAACACCGTGCGCACGCTGCGCTTCCCGGCGTTCTCCGGCGACCCGATGACCATCAACATGCCCTTCTCGCTCTGACCCCCGGCCGACGGGGCGCGCGGGTCAGTTCGTCTCGCCGCGCTCCGCCCGCATCCGAGCCGGAATCGCCTGGATCGCCTTCACGAGCGCCTGCGGGACGTTCACGCGGGTGTAGCTCATCGTCGTGGGGCCGTAGCTGAACAGCGTGACCGGCGGCGTCTTCGCGTCGAGCAGCGCACCAGCGGGCTGCTGGTTCGGGGGCAGGATCGCGACGAAGCCGTTCGCGAGCCCGGCGAAATCCAGGTCGGCGTACATGGTGCCACCGGCCGGTTCGCGCTTGCGGGCGATCAGCGAGGCCTGGCTGCCCTTGCCCGCCATCAGCTCGCGAGCCATCGTGTCCAGCGTGCCCGGGGCCTCGTTCATGGCGTAGAGCAGGTAGTCGCCGAGGCGCAGGATCTCCATCTCCATCGGCTTGGCCAGGAACGCCTGAATCGCCGGCGAGGCCTCGAGGTCCGTCGTCTTGCGGAGATTCTCGCCGAGCGACATGTGGTACGTGACGCGCGTCACCGGGCTGCCCTCGACCTGGCGCGCGTTCTCCTCGACGGTGAGCTGGAACTGGACGACGTCCTGCGTCATCGCCTTGGCCACGGCGGGGTCCGCCATGAGGCGGGCCGTGTCCACCATCGCCGCGAAGAACTTCTCGGCCGCGGGCGTCTGGTTGACGCCGGCCATGTGGAAGACGCGCTCGCCCCCGAAGGACATGCTCATGGCCACCTGCCCGGGGGCGGTGCGCCACACGTTCATGTTCTTCTTCATGCGATCGCGCTGTGCCGGCAGGTCGCGCAGCATGTCGTCGTAGAAGTTCAGCGCGAAGTCCATCATGTGCGACTCGGGATCGGGCTTCATCTCGACCCGGACCTGCCCGGCCGGCGTGAACTGCGCCAGGTCGGGCATCGAGCTGGCGGTGGCCGGCCAGGCCTGGCTGAGCGCGCTCTGGTCGCGCGTCACCACGTCGAGCACCAGGTCGTCCGTGCCCACGGCAAAGCCCACGTAGGCCGAGCCCGCGCGCTTCAACGCGTCGCGGATCCAGGTCATGTAGGCATGAATCACGGCGGGCTGCGGCTTGGGCCCCGGGCCGGGCAGGGTCTTCATCTGCTGCTCGAGCTCGGCGAGCGTGCTCTCGATCACCGTGCCCCACTGCTTGACCAGCGCGTGGAGCTGCACGAAGACCTCGACGTCCGTGCCCAGGGGCGCCGCGGCGAGCTTCTCCAGCAGGGCCTTGGTGCCCGGGCTGGCCGAGTCCGGGCCGTTGAGGGCCAGCGCCGTGCCGCCGGCCAGCGGGATCGTGCCGCCGGGCGCCATGGCGGCCAGCATCGCGCCGATGCCCGAGTCCGGGGACACGGGCAGCCAGGCCATGCCGGGCAGCTCGCCGGCGGTCGTGCCCTTCGGCTCGCCGACCAGCACCACGATGGGCCGCTCCGGGTCGATGGCCGTCAGGTCCACGCCGGCCGCCGAGGCCGCCAGCGCCGGGTTCTCCATGCCGAGGCGCTCCGCCGCGCGCAGGAGCTGGTGGGCGCGCAGCCAGCCCAGCGTCATGGGGTCCGGGGCGACGTTCGGGGCCGGCACCGCGGGGGGCGCGACCTCCGTGGACTTCAGGACGGGCGGCGTATGGGCACAGGCCGACAGCGCCCCGACGAGGGCGACGGCGAGGGCGTGGGACAGTTTCGGGCAGCGCATGGGCGTCTCGCTTGCAAAGGGTTCGTAGGGGGGAGCGCCGACCGTGTACGCCGCGGCGGGGGCGCTGTCAAAGCGTGCGGCGCGCGGGCGCCCCGCGCCGTTCTGGCCCCGCGCCGTTCTGGTTGGTTCCGACCGCGCGCTCGTGCCAACATGCCGCGCCCCAAGTCTGCCCGCTTTCGGAGGTCCGGTGCTGCACTCGCGTCTCATGCTCGTCGTCGCCCTGGGCACCCTGGCGTGCAGCCCGCAACAGACCCCGGCGTCTCCCGAGAAGCCCGCGGCGACCGCGTCGGCGACCGCGTCGGCGGCGACCTCGGCGCCGGCCAGCGCCCCGAGCGCCCCGCCCCCGCCCTCGGCGAGCGTCGCGGACGGCGCGGCGACCTACGCCCGATACTGCGCGCTCTGCCATGGCGCCAACGCCGAGGGTTACGTCGCGGACAACGCACCCTCGCTCGTGACCTCGACCTTCCTGAGCACGGCGTCGGACGCCTTCCTGCGCGTCGGCATCGAGCGCGGGCGCCCGGGCACGGCCATGGGCGGCTTCGGCCGGGTGGTCGGCGGCCCCCTGGGGCCCGAGGAGATCGACGGCATCATCGCCTTCCTGCGCAGCAAGAACCCCACGCCCCAACAGACCCTGCCGAACTTCATGGCCGGGGGCGACGTCGCCAACGGCGGGCAGATCTACGCCCGCGAGTGCCAGTCCTGCCACGGCACGCAGACGCAGCGCGGCAGCGCCGTGCACCTGGCCAACCCGCTGTTCCTGGCCACGGCCAGCGACGCGTTCATCCGCCACGCCGTCGTGCATGGCCGCCCGGGCACGCCGATGGAGAGCTTCGCCCCCCGCCTGGACGGCCGCGCCACGAACGACGTCGTCACCTACGTGCGGTTCCTGGGCGCCAACGCGCCGGCGATCTCCGCGCTGCAGCCGCCCCTGCCCGCCGTCACGGCGCCCCCGACGCAGGCCCCGGCCATCCCCGAGTGGCCGCCGATCCCGACGAACCCCAAGGGCGCGCAGCCCAAGTTCACCCTGCGGGACGGCCGCTTCGCGCCCATGGCCGAGGTCAAGAAGGCGATGGACGCGAAGCAGAAGATCATCATCGTGGACGCGCGGCCGCCCTCGGACTGGAACTCGCTGCACATCCCCGGGAGCGTGTCGCTGCCGTACTACAACCTCGAGCTGATCGACCGCATCCCCAACGACGGCACCTGGGTGATCGCTTACTGCGGCTGCCCCCACCACGCGTCGGGCGAGGTCGTCGACGCCCTGCGCCGCAAGGGTTACAAGAACACCGCCGTGCTGGACGAGGGCATGTTCGCCTGGCAGAAGGCCGGTTTCCCCGTGGTGCAGGCGCCCGGCATGCCGGCCCTGGCCGCGCCGCCGATCTACAAGGACGACAAACCCCAGCCCCTGCCGAGCGCGCCCAAGTCGGGCCGCTGACGGCCGCGTGGAGTCCCCCATGGCCTCGTCGATTGTTCCCCGGCCCCGCGCCCTGAGCGCGCTCGCCCTGCCCCTGGCCCTCGCGCTCGGCGGCTGTGGCGGCGCCCCGCAACCGGCGCCCGCGCCCGCGCAGCCCATCATGGGCAAGTCCACGCCCGAGGCGCGCGCGGCCTTCGTGCGCACCGTCGAGCAGTCCCTGGCGCAGTGCGACGCCCGCACGCAGGAGACGAACACCAAGCTGGCCGAGGTCGTCGACAAGCTCGCCGGCGGCAAGCCGGATATGGCGGGCAAACCCACCCCCCCGCTGCCCGAGGTGATCCGCCTGCTCGCCAAGGAGAAGGTCACCGTCGAGCTGAAGATCCTGGGCACGGCCGAGGCCCCGATGCTGATGCTCGAGGACTCCTTCATGAAGGAGGGCCAGAAGCTCGCGGGCGCCAAACCCAAGGAGATGCAGGCCTTCGCCAAGCGCGCGCAGGTCGTCACGCCGCTCACCACGACGCTGCGCGACCAGATCTTCTCGGTGAACGCCGCGCTGGGCACGTCGCTGCAGTCCCAGGGCGCCTGCGTGGGCATGGGCCGCGCGCTGCCCATGTCGCTCGGCGCGTGGGAGAACGGCGGCGAGGAGGTCCCCCCCGAGGTCTTCGCCGCCTACGCGAAGTTCCTGCAGGCCAACGCCCGCAACCAGGCCGTCGTCGCCGCCAGCGTGGCCCTCGTCGGCGTGACGCAGGCCGGCTTCGCGGGCAAGGATCCCAAGGCCATCGAGGTCCTCCTCGAGGGCATCAAGGTCGTCAAGGACAACCCCGAGCAGATCTCCGAGGCCCAGGCGCGCGCGGTCTACAAGGCGGCCGGCCAGTCGCTCATCGACATGTGCCAGGCCAACCTGGACAAGTACTACGCCGAGCACCCCGAGGCGAAGAAGCCCGACGGCCCCTCCCCCTGCTCCAAAGAGGGCCTGGCCGCCGACCGCGAGAAGTGGAACCGCGGCCCGGGCGCGCCCGAGAGCGACGCCAGCGCTCCCAAGACGGGCATCGGCGTCATCGACGAGACCGTCGAGCGCCTCGTCCGCGTCGAGGGCGCCCTCAAGGACGCCTCGGCCGCCATCGACTCCCTCAAGAACGGCGACTACGTGGGCGGCCTCAAAGGCGCCCTGAAGCTCGTCGGCAAGAACGTGCCCTTCGGCAACGTGTTGCAGAGCGTCCTCGACCTTTTCGGCTGAACCTCCCCGGAGTCATCCCCATGCTCGACCTGCCCTCCCGCCCGCGCCGCAATCGGAAATCCGCTGCCATCCGCTCGTTCCACCGCGAGACGTGGCTCTCCCCCGCGCACTTCATCTACCCGCTGTTCGTGCACGACCGCGACGGCGTGGGGGACGTGCCCATCGCCAGCATGCCCGGCTGCGCGCGCCACAGCGTCGACGGCCTGATGCGCGAGGTCGAGGCCGCCCGCAAGGACGGCATCTCGTCGATCGTGCTGTTCCCCGCCGTGGACGACGCCCGCAAGAACTCCCGCGGCGACGAGTCGTGGAACCCCGAGGGCCTGATCCCGGCGCTGATCCGGCGCCTGAAGCGCGAGTGGCCGGACCTGGTCGTCGTGACGGACGTGGCGCTCGACCCCTACAACAGCGACGGGCACGACGGCATCGTGGACGCCTCGGGCCACACGCCCCGCATCCTGAACGACGAGACGGTCGAGGTCCTGTGCAAGCAGGCCATGTGTCAGGCCGAGGCCGGCGCGGACATCGTCTCGCCCTCGGACATGATGGACGGCCGAATCGGCGCCATCCGCGGCGCGCTCGACGCCGCCGGCTTCACCGAGGTCAGCATCCTGAGCTACTGCGCCAAATACGCCTCGGCGTTCTACGGGCCGTTCCGCGAGGCCCTCGACTCGGCCCCCCGCTTCGGCGACAAGAAGACCTACCAGATGGACCCGGCCAACGCCCGCGAGGCCCTGCGGGAGCTCGAGCTCGACGAGCTCGAGGGCGCGGACATGGTCATGGTCAAGCCCGCCGGCCCGTTCCTGGACATCATCCGACGCCTGCGCGAGGCGACCACCCTGCCCGTCGCCGCCTACCAGGTCAGCGGCGAGTACGCGATGCTCAAGGCCGCCAGCGAGCGCGGCTGGCTCGACGAGCGCCGCGTGGTGCTCGAGAGCCTGATGGGCATCCGCCGCGCCGGCGCGGACGTGATCCTGACCTACTACGCGCGCCAGGCCGCGCGGTGGCTGGCCGAGGGCGGCCTCGCGCCTTGAGGTCCGCGCGGAATCCATAGACCAGACCTATGAATCCCGCTCGAATTACCTGCATTGACTCTGGGTTTCGCGCGCCTATCTTCGTGATCGAACGCCCACACCGGGCCCCGAATACGGAGATCGACCCATGAACCAGCTCAAGACCATCTTCCTGATGGGCATGCTCTCGACCGTGATGATCACGGCGGGAGCGGCCATCGGCCAGGGCGCCTTCTACGGCATCGTGGTGCTCACGATGCTGATGAACGTCGGCGCGTACTTCTTCTCGGACCGCATCGTCCTGGCGATGCACCGAGGCAGACAGATCACCCGCGACGACGACCCCCACCTGTACGGCATGGTGGAGTCGCTGGCGGGCCGCGCCGACCTGCCCATGCCCAAGGTCTACTGGATCGACGACCCGCAGCCCAACGCGTTCGCCACCGGGCGCAACCCGCAGAACGCCGCGGTCGCCGTGACGGCGGGCCTGATGCACCTGCTGAACGACCGCGAGGTCCGGGGTGTGATCGCCCACGAGCTGGCGCACATCAAGAACCGCGACACGCTCGTGGCCACGGTGGCCTCGGTCATCGCCGGCGTGGTGACGATGGTGGCCAACATCGTGCAGTGGGGCGCGATCTTCGGCGTCGGGCGCAGCGACGACGAGGAGGAGGGCGGCGGGCTCGGCGCGCTGGCCTTCGCCTTCCTCGCGCCCATCGCCGCGACGCTGATTCAGCTCGCCATCTCGCGGTCCCGCGAGTTCATGGCCGACGAGACCGGCGCCCGCATCGCCGACGACCCCGAGGGCCTCGCCCGCGCGCTGGAGAAGCTGGCGATGGGGACGGCGCGCATCGCCCCGGTCTCGGCCCAGCCCGCCACCGCGAGCCTGTACATCGCCAACCCCTTCTCGGGCAGCGGCCGCTCGGTGCTCAACCTGTTCTCCACGCACCCCGCGATGGAGCTGCGCATCTCGAAGCTGCGGGCGATGCGCCTCGGCGCCTGAAGTCGGGGCGCCGAGCAGGCCGCTCAGCCGGCGGTGGCCGGGACGTCGAAGCGGAGAAACCCGCCGAAGTCGTCCACGAGCACACCCCCGGACTTCTCGATCACGCGGCGCGACGCCGGATTGTTGGCCGAGCACGTGATGCGCACGGTCGGTCGCTCCGGCGACACGCACCGCGCCAGGAAGAGCGTGAGCATCCGCGTGGCGTGGCCCAGGCCCCAGGCCGAGGGGCGAACGTCGTAACCCACGTGACCGTGCAGGTCCGTGACCACGCTGGATTGACCACGCCGCAGCGTGATGCGCCCCACGTACCCGCCGTTCACGAAGTACCACCGGTGCAGATCGCGCCCGGGCATGTCCGCGAGCGAGGCCACGTGGGCCCGCAGCGTGGCCGAGTCGGCGTCCCCCGGCGGGTCCCAGGGCGCCGTGATGCGGTGGGCGACGTACTCGGCGAGCGCGCCGCGAAATCCGCGCAGATCCGCCTCGGCGGGCATGCGCAGCGTGGCGTCGGCGAAACTCAAGGACACGCGCCGGCCGCGCCCGCCGCAGGCTCCGCGGGCGCCGCGAGTTGCGTGCGCAAGCTGGCGACGCGGGCCGTGATGAAGCTCGTCAGCCCGAAGATCGGCGCCTTGTCCGGTTCATCCGCGCGGGGCAGATCCTGCGTGAGCGCCCACTCGAAGTCCTCGGCCGAGAAGAACGCGCCGGTGTCTGCGGTGACCACGGGCCGCAGCAGCGCCGCGAGCGGCTCGACGCGGAGCTCCAGCGCCTCGAGCGCGTCCGCGGCGCGCCCCACGTGGGTGCGATACCGCGCGCTCAGGGCGGGCACGGCGAGGAGCGCCGCGACGAGGGGCCGCTCGGCCACGGGGCCGCACGTCGGCGCGTCGACGGGGAACCCGACGAGCGCCTCGGCCGCGCAGCCACAGGTCGCCAAGCCGAAGGCGTCGCCCACG
Organism: uncultured Myxococcales bacterium; assembly: GCA_903847385.1. Classification (GTDB taxonomy): domain Bacteria; phylum Myxococcota_A; class Bradymonadia; order UBA7976; family UBA1532; genus CAINDO01. Next base: position 1,674 of record CAINDO010000620.1, on the reverse strand, counting down.
TCCCAGGGCACGAGCGTGAAGTGGCCCGACTGGGCGTACAGGAAGTAGTTGCCGCCGCTGCCGGCGTAGCTGTCCAGATTCACCAGGGCGGCGTTGGCGGCCAGGTAGCGCAGGGTCGTGTCGACGTCGAGCACGGCGTCGAACTGCGTGGCGCCGGGGGTGGCGAGCGCGGACACGAGCGCGCTGAAGTCCTCGGGCACGGGCGGGATGGCCTCGCCGCGCTCGACCTCCAGGCCGTCGTAGACCGGCGGCATCTCCGCCGAGGGCGCGAGCGTGCCCGCCGGGGCGTCGAGCTGGTAGAGCGCGCCGTCCGGATCGGGGAAACGCTCCTCCAGGAAGCCGCCGTCCACGGCCTCCACGGCCGTGTAGACGCCCAGCGACTCGCCGTTCATCCGCAGGTGAACCAGCGTGGCCGTTGGCGCGGGCACGCCGAGCGCGTGCAGCACCTCGTAGGCCAGCACCTCGCGCAGATGCGTGGGGTCCTTGTAGCCGTGGTTCAGGTAGAGCTTCTTCTCGCCGAAGAGCGTCTGGTCGGGCACGAAGTCGTTCACATCCAGGCGGAAGTTGAAGCGCGCGCTGCCGGCCGCGGCGATGTCCAGCACGCTGCCGCTCCCGCGCACCGCCAGGGAGACCTGTGTGAGCGGCTCCCCGGCCCAGTCGACGGCGGCCAGGTAGTCGGCGTCCACGGTGGGATCGGCCTGCAGCGCGGCCCAGTCGGCCTCGGAGAGCGTGGCGCGACCTCGACCAGGGTGTCCGCCGGGAAGGGCGTGGGCCCCATGTCCGCCGCGCCGCCGAGGCCGGCGTCACCGCCGCCACCCCCGCCGCCGCCCCCGCCGCCGGAGCCCCCGCCGCCGGAGTCGCCGCAGGCCACGAGACACAGCGCCACCAGGGGCAAAGCGCGCCGGCGCAGGGGCCGACGCAGGATCGCTTCGAAGGGTCGAGGGCTACGCACGGCGCCTACGATAGCGCAAAGGCGGACGCGCGGGCGCGCAGAGCGACGCGGGGCGCCTCAGCGCGGGTTGCCGTGGAACACGAAGGCCGCCCAGTGCCGCGCGGCGCGGGCGTCCGGGGGGCCCACGGGCGCCGCCGTGCGCTGGAAGCCGCGCAGGGGGCCGGCCGTGGCGAGATCCAGGCCGCGCCCCTGGGCCAGCCGCCGCTGGGCGGCATGGAACGCGCCCAGGGCGCCGAGGCGCGCGCGCTCGGCGTGGAAGACCTCGCTGAATGCCTGCGCGACGGCGTCGTTGATGGGCCAGCGGGTGGACACGACGGCCCGGGCGCCGGCGTGCAGGAACGCGCGGTCGAGCACATCCGGCAGCTCGTCCGTCGCGTTGGGCTGCCCCACGGAGGTCTCGCACGCGGACAGGAACACGAGCGCCCCAGTCAGCGGCAGCGCGGCGACCTCGGCGGGTGTCAGGCGGCCGTCGTCCCCCGCTCCCGTGGCGAGCGCGAGGAAACCCGGCAGTTCCGGCCCCGGCGGATACCCGTGCACGGCGAAGTGGATGGGGTCCGCGCCGGGCAGAAACGCGCGCACGCGGGCCTCCGTGGCCTCGCCGCCGACGAGCACCCGCGCGCCCGGCAGGTGCTCGGCGAGCCGCTTCGCCTCGCCCCGCGCGCCCGGCAAGTCACCGCCGGCGTCCGCCACGACCAGCGCCCCGGCGGGCGCGCTCGGCGGCG
>CAINDO010000619.1 GCA_903847385.1 uncultured Myxococcales bacterium | reverse complement strand
TGGTGGAAGAACGCCTCGTAGCGATGCTCGCCGGTGCCGAGCACCACGAACTGCACGCGCCGGTGTTTCAACAGATAGGGCAGGACATCGACGCAGAGGTCGAAGCCCTTCTGCCTCACGAGCCGCGACACGATGCCCACCACGGGCACGTCCGGCACGTAGGGCAGGTGCATCGTGTGACACAGGGCCTCTTTGCACCGCGCCTTGCCCGACAGATCGCCGGCGGAGTAGCGCACGGGCAGGTGGGCGTCCACCTCGGGGTTCCACTCGGTGTCGTCGATGCCGTTCAGGATGCCGAACAGCGACTCCCGGCGCGCCCGCAGGAAGGGATCGAGGCCGACGCCGTGCTCCGGCGTCTGGATCTCGCGCGCGTAGGTCGGGCTGACGGTCGTGAGCGCGTGCGCGTGCAGCAGGCCCGTGAGCATGAACCCGAAGCGGCCCGCGCGCAGCTCGTCCTGGTGCACCTGATCGATGCAGTGGCCGAGGCCGACCTCGTGCGCCGCGTGCGCGCCGAAGGTGCCCTGGTGGCCCAGGTTGTGAATCGTCAGCACGGAGCGCGTGTTCGCGAACAGGCGGTCCCAGGCGAAGAGCGTCTTGAGCAGGAGCGGCACGATGCCCGTCTGCCAGTCGTTGCAGTGCACCACGTCCGGCGCGAACTGCAGGTACTGGCAGAGCTTGAGCGACGCCCAGCTCAGCACGGCGAAGCGCAGGTGCTCGTCGTCGCCGTTGCCGTAGATCGAGGGCCGGTCGTACAGCGACGGGCATCGGATGAAGTACACGGGCACCTGCGTCCCGGGCAGCTCCGTGGCGTGCACGCTCACGTGGACCCGGTGCGGGCCCATCTCGAAGAGCATCTCGGGCACGACCTCGGTGAAGTTGCGCCCGTGCGCGTGCACCCGGCTGTACATGGGCATCACGATGCGAACGTCGTGGCCGTTGGCGCCGAGTTGCCGCGGCAGGGCTGCGCTCACGTCGCCCAGGCCCCCGGCCTTGGCGAAGGGAGCGACTTCCGAGGAGACGAGGAGGATACGCATCGGCCCATGATGCGCCGGAAGCCCCGGTTGGGGAAGAGGCCGCGTCAGCGGGGCCGGACGACGAGGAACCGGGCGACGGCGGCGGGCCAGTCGGCGAGCAGCGCCGCGGCCTTGGGGCTGCCCGTCTCCCGGGCGAACTGCGCGACGAGCGCGTGCAGCCGCTCGGCCTCCTCCGGGTCGCGCTCGGAGAGGGGCGTGGCGCGGGCGTCGGCGTGCACGCGCTTCGACGTCAGCGCGTCCTCGTCGAGCAGGTACACGGTGCCGCCGGTCATGCCGCTGGACACCACGGGGCCCGTGGGGCCGAGCACCACGCCCACGCCGCCGGTCATGTACTCGAAGGCGTACTTGCCGGTGCCCTCGCACATGAGCAGGCCGCCGGACATGCGCACGCCGAACCGCTGCCCGGCCCGGCCCTCGGCGAGCAGCGCGCCGCCCGTGCAGCCGTAGGCCGCGGCGTTGCCCAGGCTCGACTGGGCGTCCCGCGCGCCGAGCTCGGGGGGCAGCCGGAGCACGATGCGCCCGCCGCTCATGGCCTCGCCGACCATGTCGTTGGCGAAACCCGTCAGGTCGATGGCGAGGCCCTGCACGAGGCCGAAGCCGAGCGCCTGCCCCGCGTAGCCGCGCAGCTTCAGCGTGATGCCCTCGGGCGGGCAGACGACCTCGCCCAGGGT
>CAINDO010000618.1 GCA_903847385.1 uncultured Myxococcales bacterium | reverse complement strand
GCTCGCCGCCGGAGCCACCGACCGTGCCGCCGACGGGCGCGCCGCCGCTGCCGCCGATGACCTGGCCGCCTTCGCCCTGGCCGCCGATGCCGGCGTCGGGGTTCTCACCCGTGCCGCCCGTGCCGCCGCCCGCGCCACCGCCATCACCGCCGCCGGCCCCACAACCGGCCGCCAGCACGGCGATCGCAAAAATCCCCCGGAGATTCCCGTTCATTCAGTTCCCTTACCTAACATCCGAGTGCCAAAGGCACGGTCAGTGCGCACGGCGTTCGCCGTCCGCGTGCAGTCAATGCGCAAAAGTGCGCGTCTTTTATCGCTCTTTGGGCGGAAGTTACAGCCCGGTGGCAGATCGGTGCAAACGGGATGTGCCTACGGACGATTCGGGCGAAGTGGTTCCCGGGCCGGGCCGGGCCGCGCCCGCGCCGACGCGCTTCCCCTGCGGCGGGCCTTGGGCTATATGGCGCGCCGCTCTCCAACCCCCCGACGAGTGACCCGTGTCGCAGACCGCCGCCTTCGATCCCGTACCCCTGCTCGCCGCCGAGCTGAACCTGCCGCTCCGCGGCGTCGCCGCCGTGGTGGCCCTGCTCGCCGAGGGCAACACCGTGCCCTTCATCGCGCGCTACCGCAAAGAGGCGACGGGTGATCTGGACGAGGTGCAGATCCGCGACATCGAGGAGCGCAACACGTACCTGCGCGAGCTGGACGAGCGCCGCCAGGCCGTGATCTCCAGCATCACCGAGCAGGGCAAGATGACGACCGAGCTGTTCGCCCGCATCGCCGGGTGCACGACGAAGGCCGCCCTCGAGGACCTGTACCTGCCCTTCAAGCCCAAGCGCCGCACCCGGGCCACCATCGCCCGCGAGAAGGGCCTGGAGCCCCTGGCGCTGCGCATCCTGGAGCAGCCGAGCATCGGCGACCCCAACGCCGAGGGCCTGGCCTACGTGGACGCCGAGAAGGGCGTGACGGACCTGGAAGAGGCCCTCTCCGGCGCCCGCGACATCGTCGCCGAGGTCGCGTCGGAGAACGCGGACGTGCGCGCCATGATGCGCGACGCGTTCGCGCAGTACGGTGTCGTCGTATCCGAGGCCATCGCGGACAAGACGAAAGAGCCGACCAAGTTCGAGCAGTACTACGACTTCAAGGAGCCCGTGGCGACGATCCCCTCGCACCGGTTCCTGGCCGTGCGGCGCGGTGAGCGCGAGGGCATCCTCAAGGTCGAGATCCAGCTCGAGCCCGAGCGTGTGGTCGGCCGCATCGAGGGCGCCATGGGCCTGAAGCCTGGCACGCCCTTCGCCGAGCACCTGCAGCTCGCCGTGGCCGATGCCTTCAAGCGCCTGCTCGCGCCGAGCGTCGAGACGGACGTGCGCGTGGATCTCAAGGGCCGCTCGGACACCGAGGCCGTGAGTGTGTTCGCCAGCAACCTGCGCAATCTGCTGCTGGCGTCGCCGCTGGGCGGCAAGTCCGTGGTCGGCGTCGACCCGGGCATCCGCACGGGCTGCAAGTGCGCCGCCGTGGACCTGACGGGCCGCTACCTGGACACCGTGACGATCTACCCCGGCCAGGGCGCGGGCAAGACCGAGGCCGCCGAGCGCGAGTTCCTGGCCTTCGTGCGCAAACACCAGCCCTTCGCCGTGGCCGTGGGCAACGGCACCGCCGGCCGCGAGACGGAGGCGTTCGTCCGCGCGCAGCTCAAGAAGGCGGAGCTCGACCACGTGCTCGTGGTCATGGTCAGCGAGTCCGGCGCCAGCGTGTACAGCGCCAGCGACGTCGCCCGCGACGAGTTCCCCGAGCTGGACCTGACCATCCGCGGCGCCATCAGCATCGGCCGCCGCCTGCAGGACCCCCTGGCCGAGCTCGTGAAGGTCGACCCCAAGGCCATCGGCGTGGGCCAGTACCAGCACGACGTCCACCAGCCCATGCTCGCGCGCAAGCTGGAAGAGGTCGTGGAGAGCTGCGTGAACCACGTGGGCGTGGAGCTCAACACGGCGAGCGCGTCGTTGCTGGGGTACGTGGCCGGCATCGGGCCGTCCCTGGCCAAGAAGATCGTCAAGTACCGCGAGGAGAACGGGCCCTTCGCCGGCCGCAAGCAGCTCACGCAGGTGCCGGGCCTGGGGCCCAAGACCTTCGAGCAGTGCGCGGGCTTCTTGCGCGTCCGCGAGGGCGCCCACCCTCTGGACGCCAGCGCCGTGCACCCGGAGCGCTACGAGCTCGTGGAGAAGATGGCCGTGGACCTGGGCGTGGGGCTGAAGCAGCTCGTGGGCAGCCAGGAGCTCGTGGGCCGCATCCAGGTGGGCAAGTACATCACCGAGGACGCCGGCGAGCTGACCCTGAAGGACATCCTGTCCGAGCTGAAGAAGCCCGGCCGCGACCCGCGCGCCAGCTTCGAGCCCCCCAAGTTCCGCGACGACGTCCACACGCTCGACGACCTCAAGCCGGACATGATCCTCGAGGGTGTGGTCACCAACGTGACGGCCTTCGGCGCCTTCGTGGACCTCGGCGTGCACCAGGACGGCCTGATCCACGTCTCGCAGCTCTCGGCCAAGTTCATCCGTGACCCGGCCGAGGTCGTGAAGGCCGGCGACAAGCTGAAGGTCAAAGTGCTGAGCGTGGACATCCCGCGCAAGCGCATCTCGCTGACGGCGCGGCTCGAGGAGAAGGCCCCGCCCCCGGAGCCGGGCATGGGTCGAGACGACCGACGCGCCGGCCCCGGTGGTGGGGGCGGGAATCGCGGGCCGGGCGGCGGTGGCGGTGGCGGGGGGAATCGCGGGCCGGGCGGCGGCGGGAATCGCGGCGGTGGCGGGGGCGGCGGCGGTGGCGGCGGGAAGCCGCAGAGCGACGGCTTCCGGCACAACCCCTTCGCGGACTTGCTGAAGAAGCGCTGAGACTCAGCGCGTCGTCCCGATGATGCGGGCCGCGCCGGCGGGAATGTCCAGCGTGAAGGCCGTGCCCGCCAACGCCGCGGGCAGCCCGCTGCTCAGGTCCACGCGGGCCTGCACCCGGGCGGAGTTGGCCAGCGTCTGCGTGCGCAGGTCGAGCGACCGGGTCAGCCCGAAGGTCGTGGAGAACTGCACGTTCAGCGGGATGCGGTAGGTCACGCGGTTCGAGGTGATCACCGCGGTGCCGCGGTACAGAAGCTGCGAGCCGCGACCGAGGCGCCCGCCCAGGTCCGCGGCGACGGAGAGCAGCTCGATGGTCGGGTTGCTGATGGTCACGGTCCCGACGGCGCGGCTGAGACCGTTGACGACCCGCGACGCCGGGTAACCCGCGTCGTAGGGCGGATCGATGTCCCAGCGGGGATCGTACAGGCCGGGGATGCCGAACAGACCCGTCGAGCGCGCCATGCAGTTGGCCTTCTGCAGGATCAGGTTGTTCATGGCCGCCGTCTCCTGGGCCGCCGTGGCCATGGCCGGCGCGGGCACGGACACGGTCTTGATGCCACCCGTCGTGCGGACGGTGACCTTCAAGGGATAGGGCGCGGCCAGGAACTGCTGGTAGGGCGTCTGCGCGCAGTTGGGCGTGGCGGCCGGGCAGTACTGGCTCGAGATGTTGGGGAACGACAGCGCGATGGTCTGATTCGCCCACGAGTTGTTGGCGATCGGAGCGACGTTGTAGACGCCCTTGGGGTCGGTGATCTGCGTCGAACAGATGCGCGCGCCGCCGCTCAGCGTGATCGAGCCCTCGTAGCCCGTGTGCATCGAGGAGCAGCTGCCGTGCACGCCGTAGCTGATGTTCGCTTGGGCCGTGACGATCGTGTTCTGGGGCGCCCGGGAGGTCAGCAGGGCGTCGCCGAAGACCACCAGGCCGTCCCCGACGGGCGTGGCGCCGGCCAGATCCAGCGTGGTGAAGCTGCTGCCCGCGCCGGTGCTGATGATGGGCAGGTTGAGCGGGAACGCGCACTGAATCGAGTGCTCGCCATCGTAGTCACACTCCGGGGGCACGGCGACCTCGCCGAAGTCGCTCGGGGTGAGGCCCGAGGCGATGGCCGCGGCCACGATCTCGCCGATCATCAGACCCGAGGGTCCGAGGAACGAGCCCAGCGCGCCACAGACGAACACATCCCAGTCGCTCAGGTCCCAGTCGACGATGCCATCGATGGTGATGAGATTGTTCTCCGCGTCGACCTCGAGCGGCATGTAGAACGAGATGGGATCGATGTCGACGTCCGGACAGACCGGCACGGACGCGCGGCCGGCCATGTCGATGTTCACTGCGCCGTCCACGCCGAAGATGGGCGACCAGTCGCCGCTGGGGTTGCGGGTGATCTCCAGCTCCGGGCGGCCGGCCAGGCTGTTGCCGATGCGGCGGGCCAGGGAGCCCTCGAGCAGGGCGTCCGAGAACAGCGCGCTCCACTGCGAGCCGGCCTGGCTGGCCGCCAGGGTGCCGCCCAGGAAGGTGTTCCACTCGCCGCGCCGCGCCGTGCGGAGCGCGGTGTAGGCCTCACCCAGGATGCCGGGCGGGTTCGTCAGACGCTCGGGCTCGCCCATCTCCAGGCGGATGCCCACGCGGCTGGCGTTGCCCGAGAGCGCGAGCTCGGCGCCGAAGAGCTGGTAGGCATCGCCCACCAGCGCCGAGAGACCGCCGAAATCCAGGTCGTCACAGACGGTGGGCAGCTGGTTCGGGTCGAAACCCGGGATGACCGGCGAGGCCGAGGTCGGGTCGGCGCAGAGCTGCTTCCGGGTCGCGTCGCCGGGTTTGTCCTGCACGAACATGCGCATGGACAGCGTGGTGTTCAGCACCGTCGGCGCGCACCCGGCCGTGGTGGCGCAGACCTCGGTGCTCGTGAAGATCTTCATGGGCTGCCGGTAGAACACACGGGACACGGTGGTCGTGATGTCCGGTGTCACGGCCTTCTGGTCCGACCCGGACACGGCGAAGGTGCCCGTATTGGGAAAGTCCACGTGGTCGAGGATGCATTGGGAGGCCCCGCAGGCGAAGCTCGTGGGGCAAGACGGGCTCTCCCTGAAGCGCGCGTTCAACAGATCGCGCAGCGAGGTGGAAGACACCTGCAGCTCGGCGAACCGGCTGATGGTGGCCTCCGCCGGCAGCGCGGCGAAGAGGCCCAGGGCGGACAAGGCGCCGGTGACGAGTGAACGTGAACGCATGATGGACTCCGGGTGTGAAGGTGACGGCGGACGATGCGGCGTCCGACGTTCCCGGAGGCGACACCGCCCGCGTGTTCACGACACGGGCGGTGAAAAAAAGTGTCAGGGCGTCGGGGTGCCCTTGGGCGGCAGGGCCTTGATGGCGTCCTGCACCTGCGGAAGGCTGAGCGCGCCGGCGAGGCGGACGTCGTTCTTGGCGCGCTCGACGACCCCCCAGGGATCCTTGCTGGCGCGCAGCAGATAGATGAGCTGGGCGCCGGCCTCGGGGTGCTGGCCGCTCTTGCCATAGTCGATGGCGCGCTCCCAGGGCGAGGGCGGCTGCGTGCCGGCCTGGCTGGGCGGCTCGGGCGTGACCACCGTGGAGCCCGGCGGCGAGCCGGAGCCGGCGCCGACCACGACGACCTGGCGGGCGGGCTCGAGGGGCGGCGCGGGCGCCGGAGCCGACGTGCCGAAGAGCAGGTACAAGAGACCGCCGACGGCGACGCCGATGCCCAGGCCGAGGGCCACGATGGGCACCGGGCTCTTGTTCTTGCGCGGGGCGACGGGCGCGGGCTCGTGGCCGCGGGCGCTGACCTCGAGGCTGCGGGCCGGGGGCTCGGGCGCGGTGGTGCCGAAGTCCACGGCGGGTTTCGTGGCGCCGCTGGGCGCCGGGGCCGGCGCCGGGGCGGCGATCGCCGGGGGCGGCACGGGGCCGGCCGGATCGGTGACCGCGTTGTGCTCCAGGGTCTCTTCGTCCGGGCGCGCGGGGCGCAGGCCGGCCGCCGTCGCCGAGATGGCGGGCATGGCCGGCGCGGAGACGGACGACTGCACGGCGGCGAAGTTGCCCGAGGGCTCGGCGACGCTGGCCTGCAGCTCGCGGGCGAACTCGGCGGCGGTCTGCGGGCGCTGGTCGGCCTTCTTGGAGAGCACGCGCATGACCGCCTGCGCGAGCGCGGGCGGCACGTGGGCCGGCAGGGGCGGCACGGGCTCGCCGATGTGGGCCATCAACAGATCGAGCGGGCTGACGTGCACGAAGGGCGGGCGGCCACCGAGCATCTCGTAGAGCAGGATGCCCATGCTGTAGAGGTCGCTGCGGCCGTCGACGGACTGGCCGCTGGCCTGCTCCGGCGACATGTAGCGCGGCGTGCCCATGATGATGCCCTGCCGCGTGGCGACCGAGTCCTTGCCGTCCTTCGAGGCGAAGCGCTTGGACAGGCCGAAGTCCAGCAGGCGGACCTTCTCCTCGCCGAGCGAGCCCTGGACGACCATGAGGTTGTCCGGCTTGAGGTCGCGGTGCAGCAGGCCGAGGCCGTGGGCCTCGGTGAGCGCGGCGAGCACCTGGCACACCAGCGCGACGGCCCGCTGCGGCGCCACGGGGGCCTCGGCGCGGATGAGCTCGCTCAGGGGGCGTCCGGCGACGAGCTCGAAGGCGATGTAGATGATGCCGTCGTCCTCTTCGCCGTAGTCGTGCAGCGTGACCACGGCGGGGTGGCTCAGGCTGGCGACGACCTTGGCCTCGCGGAAGAAGCGCGCGCGGATGTCCGGGTCGACGGCGTCGTCCCCGCGGATGACCTTGAGCGCGACCTGTCGGCCGACGGGCTCCTGCACGGCGCGGTAGACGGCCCCGAACCCGCCCTCACCCAGCAGGCCGACCACGGGGAACTTGCCCCCGATGACCCGCCCGAGCAGGGCGTCGTCCGGCCGCGCATCGAGGTCGCGGGCGAGGATGAGCACGGAGCCGTCCGTCGGGCAGCGACTGCCGAGACGGGCGGCGGGCACCTGATACCCGCAGATGCGGCAGCGCATCTCCGGAGAGCTGATCGCAGCGCTCACGTGGGGCTCCCGGGGCTGGCTGAGGAATTCGACATTCGGCGCAATGTAGGCAGGTTTGGCCCACACTGCAACGTCGGCCACGCGTATTGGAGAGCAAGGGCGCCGCGAAGCTCGCGACCGCGCCGAAGTCGAACGGGAACGGGGAGGTCGTATCCATGAGGACGTACACGATGCGAGCGGGGTGGTTCGTCGGGCTGATGCTGGTCGCGGGTTGCACCGTGGACAACAGCGCGGCCCTGGACGAGTCGGGGGCCGATCAGGGCGCCGGCGGAGGCCAGAACACCGGCGGCGAGGCCGCGGGCGGTGGCGCCGGCGGCCAGAACGCCGGGGGCGGTGCGGGCGGTGAAGCCGGCGGCCAGAACGCCGGCGGCACCGCCGACGCCGGCCCGATCGGCGACGCCGACCAGGGGGCGGGCGGCGGCGCGGAGCTCCCCGACGCGGCATCGCCGCCGGACGCGGGCCCCACGCCCTGCGACGACGCATGCGAGCGCCTCGGCGACTGCGCCGTGAGCGAGTGCCCGGAGCTCGGCCGCGCCGACCTCGCCGCGCTGCGGACCGCCTGTGACGCCGCCTGCGCGGGCAACCCGGCCTTCGCCACCGTGGTCGAGGGCTCCTCGACCTGTGGGGACGTGATCGAGTTCGCGCTCTCCCGCGGGGCGGACCTGCCCGGCCTCGCCGACGCCTGTGGCCCGCCCGTGGAGCCGCCCCCCGGCCCCGACGGGGGCGCCTGCCGCATCACCTGCGCCGAGGCGACCGAGGTGTGCCTGGAGGGCCACTGCGTGCGCGTGGACCACTCCTGCGACGGCGACATCCACTGCCGCACCGGCGTCGAGCGCTGCGTCGAGAACGCTTGCGTGGCCTCGGAGTTCGCGCCCTGCCGCGGCTCGGACGAGTGCGCGGCCGACCAGTTCTGCCTGATCGACCCGGGCAACCCGCTGGCCGGGGGCTCCTGTGTGTTCGACTGCGGCGCGGGCCAGGCCTGCCCCTTCAACGAGCGGTGTTTCCCCGAGTTCGGCGGCGCCTGCTACTACGACTTCTGCGGCGGCGACCAGGGCAACGGCGAGCCCATGGGCGCCTGCCAGATCGGCGGACCGGCCGGCAACGCGGGCACGTGTTTCCCCCTCCCCGCCTCGAACGGCGCGGGCATCGGCATCTGCCTCGAGGCCGGCGTGGCCGCCGAGGGCGCGCCGTGCGACCTGCAGGTCGAGGGCCGCGACGAGGCCGCCCGCGCCGTGCAGTGCGCCCCCGGCAGCTACTGCTGGGGCGACTACGACGACGACGAGCTGCCCCCGGCGAGCTGGAACCAGATCGGCGCCTGCGCCGGCCTGTGCGACCCGCGCAACCCCTCCTGCAGCGAGGGCCGCGAGTGCGTGGACCTGAGCAACGGCGACGATCCGGCCACCCCCGAGGACGACACCCGCGTGCTCGGCATCTGCCTGCCGCTGGATTGCGACCTCTTCCCCGCGGACGACGGCCCCCCCGCCTGCGCCGAGGGCGAGGCCTGCCGCCTGGTGGCCGTGGGCCTGGTGCGCGGCGAGTGCGGCCCCGCCGGCCAGACCGCCCCCGGCGACCCCTGCATGACCAGCGACGAGTGCGCCGGCGTGGCCTTCTGTGGTCAGGGCGGCGCCGTGGAGACGGAGTGCCTGCAGCTCTGCGACCCGGCCATCGAGCCGGCCCGCTGCGCCGCGCCCGGCCAGATCTGCTACGCCGAGATGGGCTGGTCCGTGGGCTTCTGCATCGACGCCCCCATGCCTTGACCCCCCCGGTGTGACGCCACACCACGCGGTGTGGACGCCCGTTCACACCCTGGTGTGCCGTCACACCACGCTTTTGCCGCCGATCTGGTGCGCGAACGCTCCATCCCCCCCCGAAATTCATCCGCATCCCGCCGGAATCTGCGTTTTCGCCCGTGGCACGGGCCTTGCTCTACGTCTCTGCAACAACGGAATCCCGAAACCCACGGAAACAGAGAAACGAGCCCATCATGAACCGCATCCTCGCCACCCTGACCGCCGCCGCCGCCTTCACCCTCGTCGCCTCCGCCGCCGAGGCCGCCCGCGTGGCCGTGTTCACCCCGACGGGCCCCGGCCTCGACGCGCAGCAGGCCCAGGTCGTCGGCTCGCTCTTCGTCAACGCGCTGGCCAACCACCAGCAGGCCGCCGTGCCGCCCGTGACCGCGGACCCGGCGCTGGTCGAGGCCGGCGGGGCCGCCGGGGCCGCTGCCGCCGCCACCAAGCTCGGCGCCGACCAGTTCGTGAGCATCGAGATCCTGCCCCTGGCCTCCAAGCAGGTCGTCACGGTGCGCCTCTCGGACAAGACGGGCGCCGTCGTCCGCGCCGCCGACGCCACCGTGAACGGCATGGACGAGATGCCCGCCGCCGTGGAGCGCATGGTCGTCTCGCTCGTCGAGCAGAAGCCCGTCCGCGAGACGCGCACGCTGGACACCGTGATCAGCCAGGACACCCAGACCGCCCAGCCCAAGCTGATCGAGTCGCGCACCATGGCCGCGATCAAGGCCGGCCTGCTGGCGCCGCTGTCCTCCGAGGAGCTCGTGCCCGCCATCCGCGGCCTGGCCATGGGCCACGCCGAGCTGAACGACGGTTGGGTGGACATCGGCGCCGGCCTGATCATCCCCGGCGGCGGCGATGGCGACTACGGCTACGGCGGCATCGAGCTCGAGCTCGGCGGCGGTTACCACCTGACGCACACCGCCACGGCGGCCTTCATCGGCGGCGGCCTGGACCTGCGCCTCGCCGGCGGCGAGCGCATCGACACCAGCGTGCAGATGGTCCCGTTCGTCACCGTCGGCGTGGAGTTCATGCGCGACGCGACCTCGCGGTTCACGCTCGAGGCCCGCGTCGGCCAGAACGCGCTCCCCCTGACCTACGACGCCGACGGCTACGACTACTACTCCGACGACTCCCACGACTCGAAGAAGCTCTACCCCACCGAGCTCGGCCTGCTGGTCGGCGTCGCCCTCTGACCTGAGCTATCATGCCCCCATGCGCATCGTGTGCATGGCCGACACCCACCAATTCCACCACGAGCTGACCGTGCCCGCCGGCGACCTGCTGGTGCACGCCGGCGACTTCTGCCGCCGCGGCGACCTGGGCGAGTGCCAGCAGTTCGCCGACTGGTGGAACTATCTGCCCCACCGCCACAAGGTCCTGGTGCCCGGCAACCACGAGTTCTGCTTCCAGAAGCAGCGCGCGCGGGCCTTTGCGATGTTCCCCGGCACCCACTGCCTGCTGGACGCCGAGGTCACGCTCGGCGGCGCCCGCATCTACGGCTCGCCCTGGCAGCCCCGCTACCTGGACTGGGCCTTCAACCTGCCCCGCGGCGAGGCCCTGGCCGCGCGCTGGGCCCGCATCCCCGCCGGCCTGCACCTGCTCGTGACCCACGGCCCGCCCCACGGCACGGGCGATCGCACCAGCCACGGCGAGCGCGCCCACCGCGGCGGCCCGCACTCCGGCTGCGAGGACCTGCGCGACCGCGTGGCGCAGGTGCGCCCCGCCCTGCACGTCTACGGCCACGTCCACGAGGACGGCGGCGCCTGGGACCTGGACGGCTGCATGAGCGCGAACGTGACGACGTGGGAGTGCGAGCGGGGGTGCTCGGTCTTCGATCTCGAGCTGGATCGGAATGGCGGCGGGGTGACGGCGGTCTTGGTGCCGGAGCGGGAGAGATAGGCGGGCTGCGGGGGGGACTCAGGCGGCGCGGACGGCGGGCTCGTTCTCGGCGTCCTCGACCGGGTCGGCGGCGTCCTCGACCGGGTCGGCGGCGACCGCGGCCCGGCGCGACGAACGGCGCAGGCGCTCGGCCGCGGCGTCGGGCGTCGCGAAGACCGTCGCGAACAGACCGGCGGGCAGGTCGGCGCGCAGGCCCGTCTCCGCGGCCAGGGAGGCACGGGCGGCGAGGAGCGTGGCCCGGGCGTCGGCCAGGGCGCGGCGCCCGGACTGCTCCCGGAGACGACCGCCGACGCTGCTGCGCGCCTCGTGCCGGGCGAGGATGTCGCGGCCGAGGGCGATGAACCGCTCGACCACCGCGAGGCAGGGCGTGCCCGTCGCCGTCCGCAGCGTGGAGAGCGCCGTGCGCAGGGCCTCGTCCTCGGCGAGGGCCCGCGCCGCCCGGTCCGCGCGGGCGACCCGGTCCTCGATGCGGCGGCCCCGGCTCAGGGTGGCGGGCTCGAGACCGGCCTCGACGCGCCGCCCCGCCTCGACCAGCGTCGCCGGCGCCGCCGGGTCCGACGCCACCGCCAGGAGCGTGGCCCGCAGCAGGCCCGCCGCCGCGTCCTGCGCGTGGATGGCCGCCAGCGTCGACTGACTGAAGGACCGCTGCGCCGGCGCCGACGTCGCCGCCTCCCGCGCCACGGCGGCCGCCGCCGTCAGCGCCGCCCAGTGCTTCTGCCCGGTCAGCGTCTCGCGCCACATCGCCCCGTGCTCGTCCAGCACGGCGTGAAAGGCGAGGTTGAGGGTCTTGGCATCGAAACGAAGGTACGCGTTCATGCTGATTCTCACTTTCCGTCGCGCCCCCGCGGCTCGGAGCGCTGGTTGGGGTGAAGCGCCGCTGGTGAGACGCAGCATGGCGGGGGGGTCGGTCATCTGGTGACTGGGGGGGACAGGGGGGTGGATATTTCGGGCGGGCCGGGGTCTCCGGCGAAGCAGGGGCGGTTCACCCGACTATATCCACCACCTTCTCGTGGAATTCGGTTTCGTCGGCTGGCTCAATGCGCAAGTCGACATGGAAGGTGGTCGCTCTTCCGCCCGCCCCGCTGTATAGGTCCTGGACCCTGGCGACTCGCTTCCCGAATGCATCGTCGAGGGCTTCGAGAAACGAGATCTTGCCCGAGTTGTTTTCCCCAACCAGCGCCGTGGTCGTATTGTTTAGGGGCACCAAAACGTCCCTGAGCGTCTTGAAGTCCTGCACGCGGACCGCCGCCAACCGGAGGCCGAACCGGGGCGCCTTCAAGATCTCGCTTACTCCCAGTCGTTGGTCTTGAACCCAAGGTGAGTCGCGTTCTCCGACACGCCTCGTCGGATGTGGTCGGCGGCACCGTTCGGGAAGTCGGCGGAGATCTCAACCGTCACTTTCACCTCCGCCTTCGGGTCGGACACCAGAAGCGCGATGATCTCGTCGGCCAGGGTCAGGAGCTTCATCTTGGCAGTGCTGGCGTTGACCTCGACGGAGCCGAAGAAGGCGGTCGGCTTGACGCCCGTGCCGCCTCCGCCACCGCCCGTGCCGCCTCCGCCGCCACCACCCGTGCCGCCGCCGGTGCCGCCACCACCAGTGCCGCCTCCGCCTCCACCCGAGCCTCCGCCGGTGCCACCACCAGTGCCTCCGCCGGTTCCGCCCGAGCCACCACCGGTTCCTCCTCCGCCTGTGTCTCCTCCGCCTGTGTCTCCTCCGCCGGTGTCTCCTCCGCCCGTCCCGCCGCTCTTCTCCTTCGCCAGCCGATCTCGATACGCGCGGGCCTCTTCTGGTTCGATCAAGAGCAGCGTGTCGTCAACCTGCACGGCGCTGTCGCCGAGCTTGAACCCTTCGAACTTCTCGCCTTCCTGACCATAGGCCGTGCCAAAGAAGTCGTCGCCGGCAGCCCCCTTCAGGACCGCCTGCTCGAATACGCTGCGGGTCTTGAGGCGCGGGAGGTACAGGTACTTCTGCATGTCCTCCCAGACGGCGAGGGCCTTGGCTGTGGTCCTCCCGTCCTTCCAGTAGAGTTCCTTCAACCGCGTCCGCAGGTGGATGGGCGACCAAGTCGAGATGACCAGTTCGTTCTCTTCACAGATGCGCGTCAGCTCGTCCATGAAGGACGCCCCGGCGGTGTTCATCGGGAAGGCCTCGACCTGGACATCCCGATCGGTCGCAGCGAGAAGGGTCGGGCAGAGCACCCAACGGTAGCACTCGCGCGTGGCGCGCTGGACGACCGCATCGGCCGTCTCGCTCTCCTTCTTCGCCTGGTTCTCCTGGAGCCGGTCGATATTGAGCCGACCCGTGTTGATGTCGCTCACGATGGAGGCCCAGGCGAGTGCCGTCCGAACCGCGTCTCGCACGCGCCCGAGTGTGGCCGCGTCGGGCGCCACGAACACGAGACGGTTGCCCTTGAAGCGTGGCTTGGTGCCGTTGCTCTTGACGTACTCCAAGACGCCATCGGTTGCAGGGCGCGGCTCCTGCTTGCTGTACTGGCGAGCCGGATCCAGGACCACGAGCCGAAGTGTGCTGTCGTCCGGCACGTCCGCGTGCGGGGTGAAGACGTGGGCACCGTCGAACAGACCCTTGTTCGTCGTCAGCTTCCCCAGCACCTCGGCGACGCGCCCGCGCACCTCCAGGTCGGGGACGCGACCCCTTCGGTCTTCCATCTCCCGACGAAGGTTCGCCCGCACGTCGAACCAGAAGCGAGTTCCGTCCTGCCCCTTGTCGCCGGAGGTGTTCAGGTAGTGCATCCGGTCGGCCAACCGGTTGAGCGCGTCATTGAAGGTCGCCGACGACTGGCCGGGCTGGAGGCT
>CAINDO010000617.1 GCA_903847385.1 uncultured Myxococcales bacterium | reverse complement strand
GGCCGCCGAGGCCGAGCTGGAGCGCCTGCGGGCCCTGCTCGCGGGTCGGGGTGACGCGGGCTGAGCCCGCGCTCACTGGCGGCCATCTTTCATGGTCGTTGACAGCCCATTCGGTCAGGGCGACTCTCGCGTCGAAACGAGGGAGGCCCACATGGTTGTCTGGAATCGCGCGTTGGGTGTGTGCATGGTCGTCTCTGGCGTCGCCGTCGGCTGCTTGGGCGAGGACCCGCCCGGAGACGATGGGGGCGCGCTGACCGGGACGTGGACGCTGCCCGAACCGGCGTGGCTGCCGAGCCTCGATTCGTACTTCACGGATGTCCGGGCCAGCGGCTCCACGGCCTGCCCCGTGAAGTTGGCTGGCTCCTCCGGCTCCGTGAACTGCGACGCGACAATCACGGGCAAGGACGAATTCGACGGGACGACGCTCGTGGTCACGGTGACGCTGACGGCGTCGGTCGCCGTGCGAGAGAGCAGCGTCGCTGCGGATGGCACCCGCACCGTCCGTTACCAGTGGAGCGACGACGACGAGCCGACCGACTGCACGCAGACGTTCTCGGGCACGGCAGACAAGGACACCGGTCGAGAGAGCGACGGCCGTTTCAGCGCGCTTGCGGGCAACTGGCTCGGGAGTGTCAATACGAACACTCGCTGTACTTGGGGCGGGGAGGTCGATTCGGACGCCAGCGCCTGGCAGTTCACCGCCGACCTCTTTGGTGAGCACGCCACGATCGAAGGGCAACCGCTCGGGGGCGGCGCGACCTCGACCTGGCTGATGCAAAACTCGCCACAGGGGATGGTCGTGCAGCGGCTCGGCTCGAGGGATGCCGCGTTCGCCGAGGAGATCGACTGAGCGCGCCGATGTCGAGCGCGCATCCTCCCGCCGTCGTCGTCTCGGTCGGCCTGCCTGCGCCGCTCTCGGTCTACGGGTACAGCGCTCGCGGCAAGGGGGTCGAGCAGCGCCGCCCACTCCGCGCCGAGACGCATCTCATCGCGCCGCTCGATGTCTGCCGGCCGGTCCGGCCGCACGTCGACGTGGGCGCAGCGGTGTCGGTAGTCCTGGGCAACCGTGACGGCCCGCTCGAGGTTCGCACCCGCTTCAGCACCGTGCACGCGGGCGTGGGGGTCGGCCCGTTCGCGCCGGGCGTCGACGCGGCGCCGCCCGGCGGGGGCTTCGCACTGGGCGTCGCCCCGGCGATTCAGTTCGCACACCTCTTCGTCGATGAAGGCATCAACCTGGACACCTACGCGGTCGGGGTACGCACCTGGGGCCGGTTCGCCTGGCCCCTCTGGTCCGGGGCGCCCGTGGCCGGCGCGCTCGAGGCCGGGTGGGAGTACTACGGCGCCCCCCTCGACCGGACGACCTATTTCAATCATCGGCTCGGGGCGACCTCGCTCGTCTCCGTGAGCCTGGGTGTGATGGTGGCGTTGTCACCCTCGAACGGAAAGTGAGGCGAAGATGCGGCTTTGCGCGCGAACTGTGCTCATCGGCATGGCGATCTCGTGTGGACTCTTGTCCTGCACGGAGGACAACGGCGAGGCGGACTCGAGCGGCGGCTCGGCGGCGACCGGGGACTGCCGGGAGAGGGACCCGGCGACGGCGTGCCCGACCGGATTCACTTGCCAGCCGGGGCTCGGCGAGGCTTGGCGCTGCGCGCTGCCCTCGGGAGGCTCGGGTGGCTCGATGACCGACGCGGGCGGCCCTCTCTACTGCGACGACGGTTCGGAGATGATCTGCGTCAGCGACGACGCCGGGGTCGAGACCTGCTACTGCCCGCAGGGGGCGGCCGACTGGGGCGTGGGCGGGTACGGCGGCTCCGGCGGCTACGGGGAGCCGCCAGCCCCCGTCGCCTACGCGGAGTGGGTGGACAGCCGGACCCTCGTAGTCACGATTGCGGCGCACGCGGAGCTTGGCCCGTACGGCTTTGGCCTCGTCGAGACCGGCAACGGCGGCGGTGACGGCTGGGACGGCGAGGACTGCATCGAGGGTGAGAGTGACGGCTACGACATCTGTCACAACGTGCCCGAGGACGGCGTGCTCACGCTGACCTCGATCCACCCCGACGAGGGCGGGACCATCGACCAGCTCGAAGAGGACTTGACGACCCTCATGAGCGGCCCCCGGGCCGCCGGTCTGACCTACATCCTGATCCGCGCCACGGAGGACGCGAACTGCTGGACCTGGGGCCACGATCCCCAGCACTACATCGACGAACTCGGGTGCAACTACCTGGAATGACACGCGTCACTCCCCCGAAAACACCAACTTCCCGTCGACACACTTGTGGTCGACGTCGATGGGTCGGCAGGCCTTGAGCGCCGGTCGCAGGGCGTCGGCCCGGCTCGCGCCACCGCGCAGCCCGGCGAGGGTTTCGACGAGGCGCTGCGCCCCGCTGCATCGGCACGCGCGCAGCTCGGCCTCGGCGGCGGCGGCCGTATCGGCGACCCGGGGATCGGGACCGGCGGGCCGGGGGGCAAAGCTCGGCCCGGCGGTCGGCGGCGCGGCGGTCGGCGCCTGAGTCGGCGGCGCGCTCGAAGGCGCGGCGGTGGGCGGCAAAGTCGGCGGCGCGGCGGTGGGCGGCAAGGTCGGCGGCAAGGTCGGCGCCGAGGTCGCCGGTTCGACCACGGCCATCGCGACGGGCGAGCCCGCGTCCGGCGGCGAGGGCGTCGCCGGCATCCCCCGCGTCTGCGCCGTATAGGCCGCCGCGCCGGCGAGCCCGGCGGCGACCACGAGCCCGACGATCAACACACTCCGCCCCCGATTCACCCGGGGCGGCGGCGGCGCGGGTTCCAGCTCGGCGACGATCTCGGGCACGATCGCCGGGACGATCGCAGGCACGGGGCGCGCCAGCTCGGCCGTGTCGACGCGGACGAGCGCGTTCGTGGGCAAGGGCGCCGGCGGCTGGGTGGTGACCAGGCGCGGCGCCGGCATCGGG
The DNA here is from genome assembly GCA_903847385.1 of uncultured Myxococcales bacterium. Taxonomy (GTDB): domain Bacteria; phylum Myxococcota_A; class Bradymonadia; order UBA7976; family UBA1532; genus CAINDO01. The sequence continues at coordinate 33,699 of CAINDO010000617.1, read as the reverse complement.
GTGGGCGTGGCCGGGGCGATCTCCGCAGGCGGGGCGGACACGGGCGGGGCCGACACGGGCGGGGCCGACACGGGCGGGGCCGACGCCACGGGCCGCGAGAACATCATGGCGGTGCGCGAGGCGGCGCTCCGGGGCCGCGACACCACCGGCGGCGCGCCGTTGTGCAGGGCCTCGTCGAAGGCCATGCGGAAGGCGTCCACGTCCGGGTAGCGGTCGTCCGGGTTCTTGGCCATGGCGCGCTGCACCACGGGCGACAGCCGTGTCATCACCGGGTCGTCGTCCATGTAGGTCAGCGGCGGGGGCGGCTCCGTGGCGTGTTTCGTGAGCACGGCCACGGCGTCCTGCCCGGCGAAGGGCGTGCGATTGGTCAAGAGCTCGAAGACCATCACCCCCAGCGCGTACTGGTCGACGCGGTGGTCCATGGCGGCGCCGCCTCGCACCTGCTCGGGCGCCATGTATTCGGGCGTGCCCATGATCATGCCCGTGGGGCTGCGGTTGGGCGACTCGATCCGCGCGATGCCGAAGTCGATGACCTTGGGCTGCAGCGCGCCCTGGCGGTTGGGCACCATCAGCACGTTGGAGGGCTTCAGGTCCCGGTGAATGACCCCATGCGCGTGGGCCTCGGCCAGGGAGTCCGTCACGCCCTCGAGCACGCGGGAGACCTCGGCCGGGCTCAGGGCCCCATCGCGCATCAGGCGCCGCTCCAGGTCTTCGCCGGACAGCCGCTCCATGACCATGTAGGGCAGGTTGCGCAGGCCCACGGGGCCCTCGCGCGTGACGCCGTAGTCGATGAGCCGCACGGTGTGCGGGCTGCTGAGTTTGGCCAGGGCCACGGCTTCGCGCTCGAACAGCTCGCGCACGGTGCGGTTGTTCAGCGCCAGGCCGCGGAGCAGCTTCACCGCGACCTCGCGCCCCAGCGGCTGCTGCAGGCCCAGGTACACGCTGCCGTAGCCGCCGCCGCCGAGCAGGTCCACCAGCGCGTATTTGCCGTCGAGCACGTAGCCGAGCAGCGGCGCGTCGTCGAGCCGCGAGAGCGCGGCGGGCTCGATGAGGAACAGCGTATCCGTGGGGCAGCGCAGGGCGGCGGGATCATCGGGGCGGCTGCGGCAGGCGGGGCAGAGGGCTTCGGGGCTGGGCATCGCCGCCAATCTACATCGCGGCGCCGGGGTCAGAAACAGGCTTCGCTGTCGTCCACCAGGCCATTGCAGTCGTTGTCGATGCCCTCGCAGGCCTCGACGGCCCCGGGGTGGCGGTCGGCGCGGCGGTCGTCGCAGTCGCCGGCGCAGGTGGTCACGCCGTCGCCGTCGCGGTCGAAGCCCTCGTCCACCACGCCGTCGCCGTTGTTGTCCACGCCGTCGCAGATCTCGACCTCGGGGGCGGCGCCGGGGCAGCCGTCGTCCACCAGGCCGTCACAGTCGTTGTCCACGCCGTCGCAGAGCTCGGGGGCGGCCACGCAGTCGCACTGCTCGTCCACGACGCCGTCGCAGTCGTTGTCGATGTCGTCGCAGCGCTCGAGGTCGAGCGTCGGCAGGCACAGGTAACAGCCCTCGTCCGTGAAGCCATCGCAGTCGTCGTCCAGGCCGTTGCAGGTCTCGGCCGCGGGCGCACACTGACGGCAGTTGTCGTCCGGCGCGCCGTCGCAGTCGTCGTCCCGGTCGTTGCACAGCTCCGCCCGGGGGAAACACACCGGGCAGCCCTCGTCCACGAAGTGATCGCAGTCGTTGTCGAAGCCGTCGCAGATCTCCGGTGTGGGCGCGCACATCTCGCAGCCCTCGTCCACGCGGCCGTCGCAGTTGTTGTCGCGGCCGTCGCAGGCCTCGGGGCCCTGCACACACACGGGGCAGCCCTCGTCGATCTGGCCGTCGCAGTCGTTGTCCACGCCGTCACAGACCTCGGGGGCCGGCGTACACACCGCGCAGTCCTCGTCCACGATGCCATCGCAGTCGTCGTCCGTGCCGTTGCAGAGCTCGGGCGCCGGGCGACACACGGGGCAGCCCTCGTCGATCTGTCCGTCGCAGTCGTCGTCGCGGCCGTTGCAGATCTCGGCGGCGGGCACGCACACGGGGCAGTCCTCGTCCACGATGCCGTCGCAGTCGTCGTCGCGGCCGTTGCACACCTCGGCGGCGATGACACAGACGGGACAGCCCTCGTCGATGGCGCCGTCACAGTCGTCGTCCAGGCCGTTGCAGACCTCGGGCAGGGGCACGCACACGGCGCAGTCCTCGTCCACGACGCCGTCGCAGTCGTCGTCGGCGCCGTTGCAGACCTCGGGGTTGGGGCGACACACGGGGCAGCCCTCGTCGATCTGTCCGTCGCAGTCGTCGTCCACGCCGTTGCAGGTCTCGGCCACGGGGTCGCACACGGGGCAGCCGTCGTCGATGACACCGTTGCAGTCGTTGTCCCGGCCGTCGCAGATTTCGGCGCCGATGACACAGATCGGGCAGCCCTCGTCGATGAGACCGTCGCAGTCGTCGTCGGCGCCGTTGCAGATCTCGGCCGCCGGCGTGCAGGCCACGCAGTCCTCGTCCACGATGCCGTCGCAGTCGTCGTCCACGCCGTTGCAGGTCTCGGCGGCGGGGCGACACACGGGGCAGCCCTCGTCCACGATGCCATCACAGTCGTCGTCGGCGCCGTTGCAGGTCTCCGCGGCGGGGTTGCACACCACGCAGTCCTCGTCGATGACACCGTCGCAGTCGTCGTCCGTGCCATTGCACAGCTCGGGGCTCGGCGCGCAGGCGGGGCAGCCCTCGTCCACGCCGCCATTGCAGTCGTTGTCCTGACCATCGCAGATCTCCGGGCGGGGGATGCAGGCCGGGCAGCCCTCGTCCGTCTCGCCGTCGCAGTCGTTGTCGGCGCCGTCGCAGACCTCGACCGTGCACTGGCCGCAGCCCTCGTCGACGACACCGTCGCAGTCGTCGTCCGTGCCGTTGCAGATCTCCGGCGTGGCGTTGCAGCCCGGGGTGCAGCCCTCGTCGATCTGGCCGTCGCAGTCGTTGTCCGCGCCGTCGCAGCGCTCGCCGCACTGCGCGCAGATCTCCTGGGTGCAGCTCATGCCGTCGCAGGCGCCGCAGCCGGGGTCGTAACACTCGTAGTCCGGCGTGCAGGCCTGGCCGGTGACCAGGCTGAACCCGGCGCAGCAGCCGTAACAGTCGCAGCCCGGCGCGGGGTTGCACTCCAGGTCGTTGCCGTCGCCGCTGTCGCCGTCGAAGAAACACTCGGCCAGGCAGCGCGGGTTGCCGCTGCCCAGGCAGCTGTTGTCCCCGGCGAGGCAGGTGGGGCGATTGCCGAACACATCGGCGGCCTCGCCCGCGTCGCAGGGGCTCATGCAGCCGGCGTCGTTGCGGTCGATGAGACCGTCGCCGTCGTTGTCGACGCCGTCGTTGCACTCGCCCACGGCGTTGGGGTCGTTGCCGAAGTCCTCCCAGAGCTGGTCGCGGCCGCCCGGGGGCTCGGGGTTGGCGGGCTGCAGGCCGCCCTCGCAGGCGTCGCCGGTGCCGTTGGCGTCGGCGTCGAGCTGGTCGGCGTTGGCCACCACGCGGCAGTTGTCGCAGATGTCGCCCACGCCGTCGGCGTCCGTGTCCGCCTGACCCACGTTGGCGGCGCGGGGGCAGTTGTCCAGCGCGTCCGGGGTGCCGTCACCGTCGAAGTCGCCCATGGGCAGGCCCTCGCAGGCGTCGCCGGTGCCATCGGCGTCGGCGTCGGCCTGGTCGGCGTTGGCCACCACGCGGCAGTTGTCACAGGCGTCGCCCACGCGATCGGCGTCGGCGTCGGCCTGGGCCGGGTCGGCCAGGCGCGGGCAGACGTCCTGGCCGTCGGCCACGCCGTCGCCATCGGCGTCGGCGATCTCGCAGGCGTCGCCGGTGCCATCGGCGTCGGCGTCGGCCTGGTCGAAGTTGGCCACGTCGCGGCAGTTGTCACACACGTTGCCGCGGCCGTCCCGGTCGTCGTCCTCCTGGAAGGGGTTCGGGCGGCGCGGGCAGTTGTCGCGGCCGTCGGGGATGCCATCGTTGTCCGAGTCCACGGGAGGCATCACAGGGCCGCCGACACATGCGTCGCCGGTGCCATCGGCGTCGGCGTCGGCCTGGTCGGCGTTGGCCACGGCGGGGCAGTTGTCACAGACATCGCCCACCGTGTCGCCGTCGGCGTCCGCCTGGTCGGCGTTGGCGCGCCCGGGGCAGTTGTCCCGGGCGTCGATGACACCGTCGCCGTCGCCGTCGGCGGGGGGCTGGGGGCCGCCGCCGACACAGGCGTCGCCGGTGCCATCGGCGTCGCCATCGAGCTGGTCGGCGTTGGCCACGGCCGGGCAGTTGTCACAGGCGTCGCCCACGGCGTCGCCGTCGGCGTCGGTCTGATCGGCGTTCGGAGCGTTCGGGCAGTTGTCCCGCGCGTCCGCCACGGCGTCGCCGTCGGCGTCCATCACCGGGGCGGGGCCGCCCACGCAGGCGTCGCCCTGGCCGTCGGCGTCCGTGTCGAGCTGGTCGAAGTTGGCCACGGCGGGGCAGTTGTCGCAGGCGTCGCCCACGTGGTCCCCGTCGGCGTCGACCTGGTCGGGGTCGGCGAGTGCGGGGCAGTCGTCCTGGGCGTCGGTCACGCCGTCACCGTCCGTGTCCGCCGGGGGCAGGGCGGGCTCGCAGGCGTCGCCCTCGCCGTCGGCGTCGGTGTCGACCTGATCGGCGTTGGCCACGGCCAGGCAGTTGTCGCAGGCGTCGCCGAGGGTGTCGCCGTCGGCGTCCGCGTCGTCGCCGGCCACGAAGGGGCAGGGATCGCGGGCGTCGTCGAGGCCGTCGCCGTCCGTGTCGTGCATCTCGCCCGGCGCCAGGGCGCAGGCGTCGCCCTCGCCGTCGGCGTCCGCGTCGAGCTGGTCGGCGTTGGCCACGCCGGGACAGTTGTCGCAGGCGTCACCCACCGTGTCGCCGTCGGCGTCCGCGTCGGCGGGGGCCGTGTCGTCGTCCGGGCAGGGGTCGCGCAGGTCGGGCAGGCCGTCGCCGTCGCGATCGGCGTCCGGGCCGCTCTGGCCGGCGGTGCAGGCGTCGCCCTGGCCGTCGGCGTCCGTGTCGAGCTGGTCGAAGTTGGCCACGTCCGGGCAGTTGTCGCAGGCGTCGCCGTACGCGTCGCCGTCGGCGTCGGCCTGGTCCGGGTCGGCCACGCGGGGGCAGGTGTCCGCCAGGTCCGGGATGCCGTCGCCGTCCTGATCGCCGGGCGAGACGGCGGCCTCGCAGGCGTCGCCCACGCCGTTGCCGTCCGCGTCGGCCTGGTCCACGTTGGCCACGGCGGCGCAGGTGTCGCAGGCGTCGGGCACGCCGTCGCCGTCCGCGTCCGTGCCGTCGTCCGCCTTGTCCGGGCAGGCGTCCGTCGCGTCGGGGCGGCCGTCGCCGTCGGTGTCGGGGGCCGGCTCGCAAGCGTCGCCGGTGCCATCGGCGTCGGCGTCGGCCTGGTCGGCGTTGGCCGTGTCCGTGCAGTTGTCGCACAGGTCGCCGAAGCCGTCGCCATCCGAGTCCTCCTGACCCGGGTTGGCGCGGGCGGCGCAGTTGTCGCCGTCGTCGTCCACGCCGTCGTCGTCGGTGTCCGTGTCCGGGGGCAGGAACGCCTCGGGCAGGGGCCCGGCGGCGTCCACGGCCGCGTCGGCGCTCGCGGACGCGTCGGTCCGGTCGCTCGCGAGGTTCGATGGGTTCTTGGTCTGGCAGCCGACTGCGACGAGCAGCAACGGGAGCAGAAGGGCACGACATCGACGCAGGGCGAGCACGGTTTGCGGCATGGGTCACTCCACCGGGGGCTGGGAAAAATACCTACGGGAGGATTTAGGCTTTTGGGTCGCTTGACGGAACCTTCATGCGCGCGCCCTGATGGTGTCCCCCCGAAAGGCCCGAGAAAGGCCCGCCCATGACCGCCGACGACTTCCGCCGCCTCGCCCTCGCCTTGCCCGAAGCCGTCGAGGGCAGCCACGTGGGTCACGCCGATTTCCGAGTGAAAACGAAGATCTTCGCCGGCCTGAACGCCGAGGAGACGCTGGGGAATCTCAAGCTCGAGCCGGGGCGGCAGGCCGCGCTCGTCGCGCTCCGGCCGGGGGTCTTCACGCCGCACAACGGCGCCTGGGGTCGCCAGGGCTGGACGCGCATCGACCTGGCCTCGGCGGAGCCGGCGGAGGTGCGCGAGGCGCTGTGGGTCTCCTGGCGGCTCGTCGCGCCGCCCAAGCTCGCCGCGTTGCACCCCGAGGGCGGGCCCCGCCTGCGCCTCGCGTCACCGGCCGAGATCGACCTGATTCTGGACCTGGACGACGACGCCTGCGGGGTCTACGCCGGCCTGGACATGGACGTGCTCCTCAGCCACGACCACCCCTTCGTGCACGCCGAGCGCGCGAGGTGGCTGGCCGGGGCCGCCGCCGGGCGCCTTTGGCTCTGCGAGGTCGACGACGCCCCGGCGCCCGTGGGCTTCGTGGCCTGCGACCACGTGGACGCCCGGCCCTACCTGGACCAGATCTCCGTGCGGCGCGCACACATGCAGCGCGGCCTGGGCGCGCACATGCTGCGGCACGCGCAGGCCTGGGCGCAGGCCGCCGGCGAGCTCTGGCTGACGACCTACGCGGACATCCCCTGGAACGCGCCGTTCTACGCCCGCCACGGGTTCGTCCGCGTGCCCGAGGCCGAGTGCGGGCCCGAGTTGCACGCCATCCTGGAGAGCCAGCGGGCCTGCCTGCCGGCGCCGGGGCAGCGGGTGGCGATGCGGTGGACGCCGGGGCGGGGGCGGCGAGGCGCTGCTCCCCGTTGACGCCGCCGTTCCGCGGGACCACAGTCGAGCGCCATGGTCTCCCGCATCGTCTCGATTCTGGTCGTGGTCGGTCTGTTGGGTCTCTGGGGCGCCAAGTGCGGCCATCGGCCGGGCATGCTGCCCCTGGCCACGAGCGTGGACGGCCCCTCGCCGGCCCGCGCCGCCCGGGTGCTCGTGATGCTCCACGGCCACGGCGGGTCGGGCAGCACGACGGACTGGATCATCCCCGAGCTGCGCGCCCGCGGCGTCGGCGCGGACACGGCCATCGTGATGGTCGACGGGCCGTTCAGCGCGTCCCCCGGCCGCAGTTGGGGCATGTCCGCCGAGGAGCAGGACGAGAGCCTGAGGCGCGTCTCGGCGCTGATCGACGGCTACCTGCGGGAGAACGGCAGCCTGCGTGTCGTCGTGGCCGGCTTCAGCCGAGGCGCGGACGCGGCGGTGCGGGTGGCGGCGAACACACCGGGCATCGCCGCGGTCGGCGCGCTCTCGGGCTGTCAGTTCGAGGACGTGCCGATGCTGGCGGCCCGTGCGGACGTGGGCGTGCTCGTCGCCCACGCCGCCAATGACCGCGTCTGTCCCAACCGCGGCAGCCTCACGCTCGTGGACACGCTGCGCAAGGTCCGCCACCCCGTGGAGTTCGTGGAGCACGCCGCGGACCACAGCATCCCCGGGCCGGCCCTCGACGCCCTCGCGAAGCTCCTGACGCGCTGAGCAGGGCACCCCGAAAGTTGGGCTCGACCGGGCGGCGCCGGGGTCACAGAACCCGGGAGGGTCGAGGCATGACCAACCGAAGGTCGGGTGTGTTGGCGGCGGCGCTCGTGGCGGCCGCCTGTGGTGAGATCCCGGACCTCGAGGCCGCGGCCGGCAACGGCGGGATGGACCCCGCGCCCGGGGCCGGGCCCTTGGCCTGCCCCGAGGTGGCCGCAGCGGTTCCGGGGCCGCCCCCGGCGGACACCCGGCCGCACCCCGCCGCCTGCCCCGCGGACGCCCCCGCGCCCGGCCCCTGGCGCGGACCGAGCGCGACTCACGCCCTGCCCGTCGAGGCGGGCGACGCCTGGCACGTCGTGGAGACGGAGCTCGGGCCGGCGCTGTACTGGCGCGTGGGGGAGGACCACTTCGTATCCCAGGCGGACCCGGCGACGGGCCGGTGGGGGCCGGATCGCCTCGTCGCCACGGACGCCGCCGCCTTCAACCGGGTCATCCCGGTGTGTGACGCCGTGCTGATCGACCTGGTCGAGCCCGACGTGCCGGAGTCGAACGTCCACCTGCACCTCGCGCGCCCCGGCGCGGACACCGTGAGCCGGATCGTCGGGGTCGACCCCGATTACATCGGCTACACCAGCCACTGGCCCACGCTCGCCGCGTCCGGCCTCGAGCTCGACGTGCAACTCCGATTCGACGGCTGCGAGATCTACGTCGACGCCGAGCCGCTCGACGCGCAGACGCTCGCGTCGCTGGGCCCCCCGCAGTCGCGGCCCCGAGCCGAGGCGTCCATCGTCCGCGTGCAGGAGACGCTGCGCTCCGGGGCGCAGTTCGACTACGCGTTCCGAGGCTTGGGGCGCGCGCTGCTCGTCGAGCGGCGACAGGGCGGTGCGACCGTGGTGTCGCACGAGGTCCCGCTGCCCGACGGCGGCGTGGGCGCGGGCGGGCGCTTCGAGACGGCCCTGGGGCCGACGGGCGAGGTCTTCGTGTATGTGGCCGGCTCGCCCGACGCCGGCCACGGTCGCCTGCTCCAGTTGACCACCAACGGCCGGCGCACGGTGCCCGACCGCGTGTTGCCGCTGCGGCCGGAGCGCCGCATCTCGCTCGTGTCCTGGCCCGGGGGCGTGGCCCTCGCCGTCCGGGACCCCGCGGCGCTGACGCTCCTCGCGCCCGACGACCCGGTGCTGGTCGTCGATGCGGAGGTGCCGTGCACGACGGACGCGGCCGGGCTCTGTGGCGTGGGGACGTTCGAGGCGGACGGCGCGGGCTGGCGCTGCGTCACGCCGGCGCCCGCGGACGAGACCTGCAACGCGGTCGACGACGACTGCGACGGGCTGACGGACGAGGCGCCCGCCGACTGCGACTTCCACTTCACCGGGCCGGCCGTCGGGCCGCGACCGCCGCTGTCCTGCGCCCTGACGCTGATCCCCTGGCCCGAGCTGCTCGGGGCCAGCGATCCCAACCCCGATCCCTGTCGGGCGTTCGCGAACGAGCGGCCGTGCCACGTGGGCGACCAGTCGTTCCGCTACGACGCCTCGGGCAACGCGACCCTGGCGGCCGGTCGGGCATACCACTGGGAAGAGGGCCGCCTGACGGGCTGGCCCGGTGTCCGCCTGGAGTACGACGCGGCGGGTCGCCTGGTGACCGACGACCGCGGCGCGCAAGACCTCTCCACGTTCACGTACGACGCCGCGGGCCGGCTCCTCACCTGGACACGGTGGGGCCGGACGCTCGAGTACGACTGGGCGCCGGACGGGGGCTCGGTCGTCGTGCGCCACATGTCGTTCGGGGCGGCGCGGGACTTCGACGTTCAGGCGACGCTGGTCGGCGGTGTCGTCGCGGAGGTCCGCGCCGGGGAGCTCAACGACGGGCGCGTGGAGCCGGCCGGCGATCCCCGGTGCGGAACGCACGTGACGTTCACCGCCGACGACGACGCCTATGCGGCGGGCGACGAGTTGCGCGAGAGCTGGGGGCGCCGGGCCATACTGGACAGCGCGGGCCGCCAGCACGCGTCGTCCGGCAGCGGCGGGTACCGGCGGGACGCCTCGAATCCCACCGGCAGCTCGTCCGCGGAGGCGACGACCCTCCACTTCGACGCGCTCGGCCGCCCGTCGGAGCGGATCACCTGCCGGTCGGCGGACTACATCGGGAGCTGCCTGGAGTACGGCGACGATCCGCCGGGGCCGAGCTGCTCGGTCGAGGCCATCACCTACGACTGCCACTGACACCGCCGCGAACCTCGAGGGAGACCTGCGCGAGAACGACGGCCTGCGCGGCGGGCGCGCATGGGCTCGAGGCGCCGTATGAATCGGGTGCCGATGCTGTTATGGACCGCAGCCGTGCACACCGACCACCCTCGAATGCCTCGCCCTGACGGACGCACCCTGGTGCTCGCCGCCACGCTGATCGCGACGCTCGCCTGGGGCTGCGACACCGCGCCCGGCGCCGCTCCGGCCGACGCCGAGCGCCCGAGCCCGAACGCCACACCCGACGCACGTCCGATGGATGCCGAGCGCGCCGCGGACGCGAACACGGACGCCGGCGCAGACGCGGACACGAGCTCGACCATCAGTTGCCACTGCGACCCGGACGAGACCTGCGCCGCGTGCATCGCTCACATCGGCGAGTGTTGTTACGACGATCCCGCGCTCGGGGGACAGGCCGCCCTGCTCGCTGCGACCTGCGAGGGGGCGGCGGCGTGTCGGGCCTGCTGCGTCGAGTGCGAAGCGCTGGACTGCGACACGCTGAAACGCACGGGCTCGTGCCCGAACCTGCCAACGCCCGCGTCCGCCGACGCCGTTGCTCGAGCCAACGGCGTGCAGTTGAACGGCAATCCGCTGCAGTTCATCCACACGGGGCCGCTCTCGGCCAACGCCGATCTGACTGCGTTGCTGCGCGCCAATCCGGGGAGTGCGTTCTTCCTGTCGTACATCGTCGAATGCGCGCTGCCAGAAGGCGCGTCGATCTCCATCGAGGCAGAGCCCGGCGCCGAGCCGCTGGTCTTCCGGGGCAGCGTCGGCCTGGCCCCGGAGTGGGCGGACGCACCGTGCGACGTGGCCTGCCAGGAGTGGGTCTCGGCCTGTGTCTTCGCCCGGACGAACCGATACGAGCTGACCGTGCAGGTCTTTCTGTCGGGACCCCATCCCGCGTTCGACGAGGCCGTCGCCGTCGAAGGCACTGCGGAGGAGAACGGATTCACCGTTCGCGAGGGGGCGTTCTACGGCAACTTCTTTGCGGCCGTGCCACACGAGCTGTCCTGCCGGGGGGACGGACACGACCCGCTCTATCGAGCCATCCGGGTGTGCGCGCTGCCGGGGGACCTCTGTGGATTCTCCCAGGTGGGGCCCTGCGGCGCGACCGATGGCGACACATTGCTTCCGTCCGAGCGTCATGCCTGCCGCAGCGAGAGCGCGACCGGCGACTACCTGGAGTGCCATGACCGCGCGACGCTTCCAGGCTCGGATGCGTTTCCCGAGCCGAGTCGCGAATACACCCGCGTCGTGACCACCTATGTTCGACCGAGTGTCTTCCAGCCGGGCATCGTGACCAGCGGCCTCGGCTCGCCCGAGGGCCCCGTGGCCTGCGGCGACGCCCCGCCGGCAACGGACGAACCGCCCCTGGAGGCGGGTCCGGCCCACGCGGGCGCCCGCTGCGCCAACGATGACGACTGCCGCAGCGAGACGCTGATCTGCGATGCCCGGTCGCAGTGGGGGTTCTGCACGGCCGCCTGTGTGCCGGACGACGACGTCACCGCCGAGGCCGAGGCCTGCGGTGATCCGGGCTCGACGTGCCTGAGCGCCGCCCCCGGCGAAGGCACCTGCACCCACGCGTGTCGACCCGGCTCGGACGCCGGCGCCGCCGCGAGCTGCGCCCCCGGCCAGGTCTGTACGCACGAGTGGCTCTTCCAGAGTCCGGCCGATTCTCAGGCCGGGTGTACGCCCTTCTGCTCGAGCGACGCCGACTGTCCTGCCGGCGTACCGTGTTTCAGCCGGGTCGGCGCGTGCGGGGCCATCGTCGATGAGTCACTGCTCCCGGACGGTACGCCCTGCGATCCCATCGAGGCCGAGTGCCGCGGCGGATGCGTCCTCGTGGGCGACCAACCGGACGAGGGCCTCTGCGCGAGCCTGCTCAACTTCACGCAGACGACGGTGTGCCCCGACGACCCCGAAATCATCGAACCGCTGGCCCCGGGCGGCCCCGGGCGTGGAGACGACCTCGCCCTGTGCATGTACCGCAAGTGCGCCGACGACGCCGATTGTGCGATGCCGTTGCGTTGCCTCTCGGGGGTGATCGGCGGCACCAAGGTCTGCGGCTGGCCGTGAGCGGTTCCAGGCACGGCGCCGAGTTCAATCCAGAGACTCGGCTCGCCCGCGCACTCGAAGTTGACGCGTCGGGAACTCCCGACGTATTCAACCCCCATGACCGCCGTCGACGTCTTCACCGCGCTCGCGAACCCGGTCCGCCGGGATCTGCTCGGGCATCTCCGCCGGGGGCCGCGTAACGTCACGGACCTGGCGAGCAATTTCGCGCTGGGGCGACCGGCGGTCTCGGAGCACCTGCAGATCCTGCGCAGGGCCGCGCTGGTGCGTGAGGAACGCCGCGGCCGCGAACGCTACTACCACCTGGATCCCCGGCCGCTCGGCGAGGTCGGGTCCTGGCTCGAGACCTTCGAGCGCTACTGGAACGAACGGCTCGACGACCTCGAAGCCGTTCTGAACGCCGAAGACGCGGAAGACTCCAAAGACGGGGAGAAAGCCAAGTGACCGTGAAGTCTGGAAACATCGGTGTGATTCGCCTCGAACGCCTGTACACGCAGTCGCCGGACCGGCTCTGGCGCGCGCTCACGGAACCGGAGTACGTCGCCCGCTGGTGGGCGCCGGGCGACATCCGGGCGCAGGTGGGCCACCGCTTCGACATGGACATGGGCCCGTGGGGCAAGCAACCGTGCGAGGTCCTCGCGGTCGAGCACGAGCGCTTGTTCAGCTACCGCTTCGCCGAGCCCACGCTGAACACGATCATCACCTGGACGCTCGCGCCCGAGGGCACGGGCACGCGGCTCACGCTCGTTCACGAGGGCTTCGACCTCGACTCGCCGATGAGCCGCCGCGCGTACGAGGGCATGAAGCCGGGCTGGCCCGGGATTCTCGAGCGCATCGCGACCGCGGTCGACTGACGTGCCGCAGGAAAACGTCGACGCGCGGCGGGGCGTCTGCGAGTCTGCGTGACATGTGCCGCGTCCGGGTCAGGTCGGTCTCTCGCGTGGAGCTTTCTCGAAAGTTCGCCGGGCAGATCTCTCCGGGGTTCCCCCGGGGCATGGAGTTCAGTGCGACATTCCGCCGCAGGCCGCGCGGCCGACCCCTCACGGGGGGCGGGACGGCCTGCCGGTGCGGCTGCGCTGACCCGGCGCGGCACATGTCTCTCCCATGACACGGCGAGTCGTCGCCACGGCGCTCGCGCACGCGTTCCTCGCCGGGCCGTGGAAGGTCGCAGCGATGGCCGCCCGCGCCGAGACGACCCTCGCCGGGCCCGAGCACGCCGCGCTGCGCCGGCTCGCCCGAGCGATCCACAGGCGCTTCCCGGTCGCGCCGCTGCACGACTTCGACGCGCTCCAAGCGGCCCTGCTCGAGTCCCGCGGCTTCCGGCGGTTGTTCGCAGCGCCCGACGCCTCCGACGCGTTCGGCCGGTCCGAAGCCTGGGACGCCGCGACACCCGACGCGGTGCGCCTGCTCAGGATCCCGGTCTTCACGACCGCCATGCACCCGCAGGCCACGGCGGCCGTGCCCCTGGACACGCCGGGGGCGCTGGCGGACTTTCTGGGTGTGTCGGGCACCGAGCTCGACTGGCTCGCGGACCTGCAGGGACGCAACGAACGACCCGGCGAGCGCGAGGGCGTCCGCCACTACCGGGTCGTGCTGATCCGCGGCCGCGGCGCTGGCGCCCGACCCCGCTGCCTCGAGGTGCCGAAGGGCCGCCTGCGCGCCCTCCAGCGCAAGCTCCTGCGGGCCATTCTGGATCCGGTTCCCGTGCACGCCGCGGCGACGGCGTTTCACAGCGGCGCGTCCGTGATCGACCACGCCGCGCGGCATGCGGGGCGGGAGATCGTCGTGCGGATCGATCTCAAGCAGTTCTTCCCCAGCATCACGCGGGCCCGCGTCGAGGCCGTCTTCGCCGGGCTCGGTTACCCCCGCGCCGTCGCTCGGTTGCTGGCCGGTCTGTGCACGCATCGGACGCGTGATCCGGCGGTTCTGCCGGAGTCCCGCGCGCGGTTCCGCGTGCCGCATCTGCCGCAGGGCGCGCCCACCAGTCCGGCGCTGTCGAACCTCGTCGCGCGGCGGCTGGACGTGCGCCTGACCGCCCTCGCGGAGACCTTCGGCGCGACCTACAGCCGCTATGCGGACGACCTCACGTTCTCGGGAGACGCGCCGCTGGTCCGGGACCGCGACCGCCTGGTCTCGCGTGTCTTCGAGATCGTGTGCGACGAGGGCTTCGAGCCCAACCCCCGCAAGACGCTCCGCATGCGCGCCGGCCGCGCCCAGCGGGTGACCGGGCTCGTCGTGAACGCGCATCCGAACGTGCCGCGCGCCGAGTACGACCGGCTGAAGGCCATCCTGCACCGGTGCTGCACGGATGGCGCCGAGGCGCAGAACCGCGACGCACACCCCGACTTCCGGGCGCATCTGCTGGGCCGCATCGCCTGGGTCGCCGCCACCAACCCGCGGCGGGGCGAGAAACTCCGGGCCGCGTTCGCACGCATCGACTGGTCGTCGCCGGGGGCCTGACCCGTCGACCCTCGGAATTCGTTGGGCTCGCCCGGACACGGTCGGGGTCACAGGTGCAGGGAGGGACATGAGATGGCCGACGGACGCGCCTGGGTGCTCGCCGCTGTGATGTTGTCCGCCGGGTGCGGCGTGGACGTGGCGCGAGACCCCGCGGACGCCGCGCCGGTCGCCCTCGACCTGATCGTCGAAGCCCTCGACGCCGCGCCGGTGGCCGCGCCCGACGCCGTGCGGGTGGCCACACCGGACGCCGCGCCGGACGCCGCGCCGGTTGCAACCCCGGACGCCACACCCGACGCCGCGCCGGTGGCCGCGGAGGCCGATTGGGCGACACCGGACGCCACGCCCGACGCCGCGCCGGTTGAAACACCGGACGCCGCGCCGGACGCCGCGCCGGTTGAAACACCGGACGCCACGCCCGACGCCGCGCCGGTTGCGACACCGGACGCCGCCGTCGTCGCCCCGGTGCCCCCGCCCCCGGCCGAGCCCGCCGTGTGCCCCGAGGTGCCGGCGCTCGCGCCCGCTCCGGCCCCGCCCGATACGCGCGCGGTGCCCGCTCTGTGCCCGGCGCCGGCTCGCGACTTGGGGCCGTGGCACGGGCGCGCGACCCATCCAACGCCTGCCGGGGCGGGGGACACGTCGCGCATCGTCGAAACGGAGGCCGGGCCGGCGGTGTATTGGCGCGTGGGCGACGATCACTTCATCTCCGTCGCCGATCCGGCGACGGGCCGGTGGGGACCGGACCGCCTCGTCGCCACGGACGCGGCCGCGTTCAACGCGGTCATCGCGGTCTGCGATGGCATCCTGGTCGACCTCGTGGACGAGAACGACCCGGCCGCGTTCATTCACCTGCACTTGGCTCGCCCGGGCGCGGAGACGGTCAGCCGCACGATGGGCGCCAGCGATCCCGAACACTTCTGGAACGTCACGCACCGGCCGTCGCTCACGGCGACGGGCCTGGAGATCGGCATCCGGGATGCCTTCGAAAGTTGCTCGGTCATCCTGGAGTCCGAACCCCTGGACGCGCAGACGCTGGCCTCTCTGGAGCCGCGCGCATGGGTGCGAGACCCCCGAACGCCGAAGCCGCCGGTCCCGAAGACACGGCTCGCCGGCGCACAGTTCGACTATGCCTTCCACGGTCTCTCGGACGCCCTGGGCTTCGAGCGCGAGGGACCGGCCCTGCCGCCGTTCGCGCGCGAGATCCCGCTGCCTGCGGGCGGCGTGGGCCCGAGCGCGTGGTTCGGGACGGCCCTGGGGCCGGCAGGGGACGTCTTCGTCTACGATGCCGGCTCGCCGCGCGACGGTCACGGACGCTTGCTCCACCTGGACACCAACGGGCGCCGCGTGACGCCGGATCGGCTGCTGAGCGATGTCGCATTGCGCGGCGTCTCGCTCGTGTCGTGGCCGGGGGGCGTGGCGCTCGCGCTGTTCGAGGACGCGGGCACGACGCTCATCACGCTCGATGACCCCGCGCTCGTCCCCGACCTCGAGGCGCCGTGCATGGCGGACGCGCTCGGACGCTGCGGCGCAGGGGCGTTCGAGGCGGACGGCGAAGGCTGGCGTTGCGTCCCGGCGCGCCCGGGGGACGAGACGTGCAACGCGGTCGACGACGATTGCGACGGCCTGACGGACGAGGCGCCCGCCGGCTGCGACTTCCGCTGGGCCGGGCCGGCCGTCTCCCCGCGTCCGCCGCTGTCCTGCCCGATGGACCTGATTCCGTGGCCCGAGCCGCTCTGGGCCACCGATCCCAACCCGGATCCGTGCGCGGCGTTCGTGAACGAGCGGCCTTGCCGGGTGGGCGACGCATCGTTCCACTACGACGCTGCGGGGCACCTGCTCCGCGAGCCCCACCGGAGCTTCGTCTGGGAAGAGGATCGCCTGACGGGCTGGGAGGGCGTCACGCTCGCCTACGACGCCGCGGGGCGGCTCGAGGCCGTGGACGACGGGGATTTCGATCGCACCGCGTTCACCTACGACGCGTCGGGCCGGCTCGTGTCCTGGGAAACGGGCGGTCGAACGCTCGAATACGCCTGGGCGCCGGACGGGCAGTCGGTCACGGTGCGGCACATGGACTTCGGGTCGTTGCCGGACTTCGAGGTCGTGGCGACGCTCGTCGGGGGGGTCATCTCGGAGGTCTCCGGCTTGTTGCCCTACGCGGGCCGCGTATCGCCGCCAGGCGACCCCCGGTGCGGCGCGCGCGCGACCTTCTCCGCCGACGACTCCGACTTCGCGGCCGGCGACGAGCTGCGCGTGCACTGGCGGCGCGAGGCCGTGATGGACGGCGCGGGCCGCCTCCGGGCGTCGACCGCAGCCGCCAGCCGCTTCCGGGACGAGTCGGACCCGTTCCTCGACGAGTCCTGGACCGCGACGACCTGGCGGTTCGATGCCCTCGGGCGGCCGTCGGCGAGGGTCAGGTGTCTGGCCTTCGACTACACCGGAAGCTGTGCTTCGGTCGGCGAAAGTCCGCCGGGGCCGACGTGCGCGGTCGACGAGATCGTCTACGACTGTCCGTGAGTCCGGCCGAGCGTCAGTACTCGAACCCGCTGCCGCCGATGAACTCGCGCAGCAGGCTCGTGGGGGGCACGTGCTCGGGGTAGATCGTCACGTAGTGGTCGAGCAGGTGGCGCAGGCGCCGGGCGGTGGGCTGCGCCGGGTGGTCCCGCGGCACTTCGAGCAGATAGCGCTCGGCGTAGACCTTCAGCACCGACGGCTCGTAGATGAGCGCCGAGTCGAAGACGGCGTCCGCGTGGTGCTGGAACGGGTAGATGTGCAAGAGCTCGCCCCGCCGCACCGAGGCCCAACGCTGGATGTTCTCGGCGGCGGACAGGTTGCGGCCATGGCGGTCGCGCACGATGCGGCGCAGCAGGCGCACGTCCGTCGGATCCACGGGCGACAGGCGGTCCAGCGGCAGGGTGGCCGCGGGGTGGATGAACACGCGGAACGCCTGCTCGGGTTTCACGGCGTCGCCGATGAGCGCGGGGTTCAGGCCGTGGATGCCCTCGAGCATGAGCAGCGTGTCGTCCCCCAGGCAGAGCTCGGGGCCGGCGCCGGGGCGGCTCAGGCCGGCCTTGAAGTCGAAGCGCGGCGTGCGCACCGTCTCGCCGCGCAACAGCGCCCGCAGGTCGCGCTGGAGCTGCGGCAGGTCGATGGCCTCGAGCGCCTCGAAGTCGAACTGCCCGTGCTCGTCCTTGGGCGTGGCGTCCCGGTCGACGTAGTAGTCGTCCAGCGAGAGCGCCACGGGCCGCAGGCCGTCGATGACGAGCTGCGTGGTCAGGCGCTTGATGAGCGTGGTCTTGCCCGAGGACGACGGCCCGGCGATGCAGATGACCCGCAGGTGCTTGCGGCGCGCGGCGATCTTGTCGGCCAGGGCGCCCAGGCGCTTCTCGTGGAACCCCTCGGCGACACGGATGAGCTCGGCCACGCGCCCGGAGACGCAGGCGGCGTTGTAACGACCGACGTCCTCGATGCCGAGCGCCTTGCGCCACCCGCGCTGGACCTCGACCATCTCGCCGCCGTAGCGGGGGAAGGCCGCCTCGCGCGCCAGGGCGGCCTCGGGGTGGGCGATGTCCTGGGGCGTGCGCGGCACGTGCTGCGTGACCGAGGAGCCGAAGGCCAGGAGCAGGCCCACGGGGTCCGGCTGAACGCGCGTGCCGGCCAGGAAGCCGGCGTCGGGCACCACGGGCCCCGTGCGCAGCGCGTAGGTGTCTCCGCAGGAGACCAGCGACACGCCCGTGTCGCGCCACACCGAGAGCATGGCGGCGGCGTCGGGCCAGCCGCGCACGGTCAGCTCCTCGCGGGCCTCCTCGACCGTCCAGATCTCTTCGTGCAGGGGCTCACGCTCGGCGATCAGGCGCCCGAAGATCTCGGCGATGCCGGCCTTCGCGCGGGCGGCCCCCTCGGCGTCCAGCTCCGGCGGGAGCGCCAGGGCGACGCGCTGCAGAGTCTCCAGCGGGGCGAGCATGCGCGCGCGGGCGCCCGGGATGGCCCGGCCGATGGCCTCGAGCAACACCAGGCCGGCGCTGCGGCGCAGGATCTCGCGCCCCTCGGAGTCGGCCAGGGTGAGCGGCGCCACGCTGACCTGGGAGACCACCGGCGTATCCAGCGACACGGGCCGCGAGTCCACCAGCCCGCCCACCACGCGGCTCCCGCCCACGCTGCCCGGCAACAGATGCCGCAGGGTGGTGCCCGTGGGCACGGGCTGCAGGTCGCCTTCGAGGGCCACGGCGATCTCGGCGCGGCGCGGTAGCAGGCGCTGTCCCAGCAGGCGGCCCACGCTGTCCGTCATCCGGGTGAGCTGCTGGCCGGCCGTCTCCAGCATGCCCTCGAGCAGGTGCACCGCCATGTGCGGCTCCTCGCGCACCAGGCTGCGCCAGGACTGCAGCGAGAGCCGCGCGAGGCGCATCGGGCTCTCGGCGATGACCGAGGCCAGCCGATGCCGCGTGCCGACCAGACCGAGCTCGCCGAAGTGGTCGCCCGGCCGCACGGCGCCGATGTCCAGGGCGCCCCGCAGCAGGCGCGCCTGCCCCTCGAGCACGAAGAACATGTGATCCGCCTCGTCGCCTTCTCGAACGATGGCCGTGCCCGGCGAGATCGTCAGATGGTCGAGCCGGGTGAGGATCTGATGGCGCTCGTCGGGCGACAGGTGTTCGAGCAGCGGGCTGCGCTCCAGGGCGGGGAGGTCGTCCGGGGGGACGGGGGGCGGTGGTGTCATGGGTGTGCCTTCTTCGTGCCGAGCGTGCCCCAGACCTGCCGGAGACGCAATCCGGCGCGCGTTGAGATGTGTGTGAGGAATGCGTATGGTGTCCGCTCGACTCCTGGGGGAGTTTGGAGGACCGAGCATGCGTGTCGTGAAGTCACGAAAGACGAGAGTTCCGCAGAATTGGCTGCTCCTGGCCGGCCTGGCGCTGGCGGGCTGTCCCGAATCGGGCGGCGGCGGGGGCATTACGAGTGGGAAGGCCGACTTTGGGGGCGAAGGCACCGAAGACGCCACCCAGGGCAACCTCGACGCCTTCGGGCAGGGTGAGACCGGCGTCGGGGGCATCATCCCTGGCGCGGACGCCGGCCCCGGCGGCTCGGGCGGTGGCTCGGGCGGCACGGGCGGTGGCGTCGGCGGGGCCGGCGGCGAGCCCAACCCCGTCTGTCAGGACGGCGCCCAGCAGCCCTGTCCCGAGGAGCGCTGCAAGGGTGCGGTCCAGACCTGCGAGGGCGGCCAGTGGGGCGCCTGCGTGGGCCCCGCCGAGACCTGTGACGGCGAGGACAACGACTGCGACGGCACCATCGACAACGGCTTCGAGGGCCTCGGCGAGGTGTGCACCAACGGCATGGGGCTCTGCGCCGCCATGGGCACCGTGGTGTGCAACGCCGCCGGCGACGGCGTGCAGTGCAACGCCGTGGCCGAAGCCCCGGCCGGCGTCGAGATCTGCGACGGCCAGGACAACGACTGCGATGGCTTCATCGACGAGGACGCCGCCGGCGGCCCGCTGACCGAGGCCTGCTACTCCGGTGACGCCGCCCTGCGCGGCATCGGCGCCTGCACGGACGGCCTGTCGACCTGCATCGACGGCCAGTACGGCGCCTGCGAGAACGAGGGCCGCCCCGCCGACGAGACCTGCAACGGGCTCGACGACGACTGTGACGGCCAGGTGGACGACTCGCCCAACGGCGGGCCGCTCACCGAGCTCTGCTACACCGGCCCCGCCGGCACGGCCAACCAGGGCCAGTGCCGCACGGGCATCAGCGAGTGCGGCAACGGCGTGCCCGGCCCCTGCGTGGGCGAGGCCCTGCCGGCCAACGAGATCTGCGACGGCAGCGACAACGACTGCAACGGCCAGCCCGATGACGTGGCCGGCGGCTGCGGCTGCGTGCCCGGCTCCGTGCAGGACTGCTACGCCGGCCCCGACGGCACCGCGGGCGTGGGCATCTGCCGCGGCGGCACCCAGACCTGCGCCGCCGATGGCTCCGGCTTCGGCGCCTGCGAGGGCATGGTGCTCCCCCTGGTCGAGGTCTGCGACGGCGTGGACAACGACTGCAACGGCCGCGCGGACGACGGCATCCCCGGCCTCGGCGACGGTTGCGCCGTGGGCGAGGGCGCCTGCCAGCGCCAGGGCGTGCTGTTCTGCAACGGCGACACGGCGACCGTCGAGTGCGGCGCCCGCCCCGGGCAGCCGGCGGCCGAGACCTGCAACGGCCTCGACGACGACTGCGACGGCGTGGCGGACAACGGCACCGGCGTGGGTGATCCCTGCGTCGAGGGCGTCGGCGCCTGCCGCGCGGCCGGCGTGTTCATCTGCGCCCGCGACGGCAGCGTCGTGTGCGACGTGCCCGTGGTCGTACCCCAGGCCGAGCTCTGCGACGGCGTGGACAACGACTGCAACGGTGAGACGGACGACGGCCTCGGCCTCGGCCAGGCCTGCGTGTCCGGCGCCGGCGTGTGCGCCACCCAGGGCGTGCTGGTGTGCGCCGCCGACGCCACGGTGACCTGCAGCGCGCTGCCCCCGGACGGCGCGCCGGAGATCTGTGACGGCCTGGACAACGACTGCGACGGCGAGGCCGACGAGGGCAACCCCGGCGGCGGCGGCAACTGCGAGACCGGGCGCCTCGGCGTCTGCGCCGTGGGCGTGCTGACCTGCGGCGGCGGCGAGCTCGGCTGCCAGGCCATCGTGGCGGCGTCGCCGGAGCTCTGCGACGGTCGCGACAACGACTGCGACGGCTCCACGGACGAGGCCGACGACGGCACCGTGCTCGGCCTCGACTGCTACGACGGCCCGGCCGGCACGGTCGACGTGGGCGCCTGCCACCCCGGCCGCCAGGTCTGCAGCAACGGCGTCTTCGGCGCCTGCGAGGGCCAGGTCCTGCCCGGCGTCGAGATCTGCGACACCGTGGACAACGACTGCAACGGCGACGCGGACGACCTGCCCGGCGGCGGCCGCTGCGCCTGCATCCCCGGTACCGAGCAGGCCTGCTACTCGGGCCCCGAGGGCACCGCGGGCGTGGGCGCCTGCCGCGCCGGCACCCAGCGCTGCGCGGACGACGGCTCCAGCTACGGCCCCTGCCAGGGTGAGACCGTGCCCGAGCCCGAGCTCTGCGACGGCACCGACAACGACTGCAACGCCCGCATCGACGACCAGGTGCCCGGCACCGGCGCGCGCTGCAGCGACGGCGTGGGCCTCTGCCGCGCCAACGGCGTGACCGTCTGCGACGGCGCCGTGGGTCAGGTGGTCTGCAACGCGCAGGCCGGCGAGCCCCAGGCCGAGGTCTGCGACGGCCTGGACAACGACTGCGACGGCAACGCCGACGACGGCCTCGGCCTCGGCGACGCGTGCAGCGTCGGCACGGGCGACTGCCAGAACGTGGGCGTCAACGTGTGCGGCCCCAACGGCGCCGTGATCTGCAGCGCGCAGCCGGGGCGGCCCCGCCCCGAGGTCTGCGACGCCCGCGACAACGACTGCAACGGCGCCACGGACGACGGCATCGGCGTCGGCGACGCCTGCAACGTGGGCATCGGCGCCTGCGCCCGCGCCGGCCACAACATCTGTGGCCCCAACGGCGGCGTGGTCTGCGACGTGCAGCCCGGCGCCCCCCAGGCCGAGGCTTGCGACGGCGCGGACAACAACTGCGACGGCGCGGTCGACGAGGGCAACCCCGGCGGCGGTCAGGACTGCGACACCGGCCTCGCCGGCGTGTGCGCCCGCGGCACCCGCGTCTGCCAGCGCGGCGGCTTCGTCTGCCAGCAGGTGGGCCAGCCCGCGGCGGAGACCTGTGACGGCGCGGACAACGACTGCAACGGTCGCGTGGACGAGGGCGCCAACGGCGGCGCCCTGACCCAGGCCTGCTACTCCGGCGCCGCCGGGACCCAGAACGTGGGCCCCTGCCGCGGCGGCACCCAGACCTGCGGCGGCGGCCGGTTCGGCGCCTGCGTGGGTGAGGTCGTGCCCTCGGCCGAGATCTGCGACGGCGCGGACAACAACTGCGACGCCCGCGTGGACAACCTGCCCGGCGGTGCCATGTGCGCCTGCCAGCCCGGCCAGACGCGCCAGTGTTACACCGGCCCGGCGGGCACCGCGGGCGTGGGCATCTGCCGCGCCGGCTCCCAGGCCTGCCTGCAGGACGGCTCCAACTGGGGCGCCTGCAACAACCAGGTCCTGCCGGCGGCCGAGGTCTGCGACGGCTCGGACAACAACTGCGACGCCAGCGTGGACAACGCCCCCGGCGTGGGCACGGGCTGCGCCAACGGCGTCGGCGCCTGCCTGCGCCAGGGCACCCTGGTCTGCGGCGGCAATGGTCAGCTGGTGTGCAACGCGGTCGCCGGTCAGCCGGCGGCCGAGGTCTGTGACGCCATCGACAACAACTGCAACGGCCAGGTGGACGACGTCGCCAACCTGGGCGGCGCCTGCACCAACGGCGTGGGCGCCTGCACGCGCGCCGGCAACCTGGTGTGTGACGTGGCGGCGCGGCAGCTCACCTGCAACGCCCGCCCCGGCGACCCGGTGGCCGAGCTCTGCGACGGCGTGGACAACAACTGCAACAACCTGGTGGACGACGGTCAGCTCCCCGGCATCGGGGCGCGCTGCACCTCGGGCGTGGGCGAGTGCCTCCGCGCGGGTCAGACCGTCTGCGGCGGCGTGGCGGGCATCAGCTGCAACGCCGTGGCCGGTCAGCCGGCGGCCGAGCGCTGCGACCTGCTGGACAACGACTGCGACGGCGCGGCCGACGACGCCCCGGTCACCGGGGTGGGCGACGTCTGCACCGTGGGCGTGGGCGCCTGCCTGCGCCAGGGCGGCCTCGTCTGCGTGAACGGCGGCCTGGGCTGCGGCGCGGTCGCCGGCAACCCGGCGGCCGAGATCTGCGACGGCATCGACAACGACTGCAACGGGGCCATCGACAACGG
Organism: uncultured Myxococcales bacterium; assembly: GCA_903847385.1. Taxonomy (GTDB): domain Bacteria; phylum Myxococcota_A; class Bradymonadia; order UBA7976; family UBA1532; genus CAINDO01. The sequence goes on along the minus strand of CAINDO010000617.1, from coordinate 10,569 downwards.
TCTGGACTGCACCGTGTACCGCACCTGCCTGGACGCCTACGTCAAGGGCGCCCGGAACAGCGGCGTGTACCGGCTCAGCCCGGACGGCGTGGCCGCGCCGGTGGATGTCTACTGCGACCAGGCCACCGACAACGGCGGCTGGACGCTCGTGGGCAGCACCCGGACGACGACGCTGAACGACCAGGCTTCGGCTTATTACGCCGACCTGGCGACGCTGGCGCCCGCCGCCGGTCACGACGGCATCTGGAGCGGTCTGCGCGGCCTCGGTGAGCGCTACGACGTCCGCTTCGCCTGCCGCGCCGCGGTCGGGGCGGCCAATGCGCCCATGAACGTGGACATGACCTTCTATCGCACCCAGTGGTACAAGGAATGGACGACGGGCACGGACGCGGACAGCTGCTTCTCCGAGGACAACGGCCTGCAGCAGGACGTGCCGCAGCCGGCGCGGAAGAACAACCTGAACGGCAACTTCCTGGCGCGCGGCGACCAGTGGGGTGCCAGCGGGCCCTTCAATCAGTTCAACCGCTACCTCGAGGGTGAGGACAGCTGCAACGACAGCAGCGACTTCACGGTCGACTTCGACGACCGCGGCATGGACTCCAATCAGGCGGACGGCACGGACTGGGGTGAAGACGACGGCACCCGGAAGTGCGGCCAGAACGGCCTCGCCGATGGCCAGTGGTTCGTCTACGTCCGCGAGCGTCACCGCACGGCCGTCGTCGGACCCACGGCGGTCACGCCGGTGCTGGTGGCCGCCGGCGTGCCGGCCGAGAACCTGCCGTTCGACGCCAATCTGCCCACGAAGCTGACGGCGGAGAACTACGAGTCGATGTTCTTCGGCCGCTACGCGGACAACTGGGGGCTGATCACGCCCGCCGTCGCCCGCGCCGTCCGCCAGTTCGGCGACGAGGGTGGCAGCATCGTGACCGAGTGGGATGGCGCGAGCCTTTTGGGCGCCAGCTACGACGCGACCTACCGCTTTGCGGCGGGCGCGGTGCCCGGCTTCGGCTGGATCAACTCGGCGGTCGGCGCCGGGGACATCCTGGCGAACAACACCGCGATCACGCAGACCGTGCCGACGGATCCGATCTTCGCCGGCATCGCCAACCCCTTCCGGGGCGCGGGCGGCACGGAGTTCTTCTTCGTGGTCCGCGACGGCATCCGCAACATCAACAACTACATGCAGACCCTGGCGACGTTCCCCGGCAACGGCACCCCGGCGTTCCCGAACGGCGCCAACAACGCGATCCTGCGCGGTCGCCACTGCGGCGGGAACCTGATCACGGCGACGTTCGACTACCAGGACGCGCCGCTCCAGGCGGATATGGCCCGGTTGATCATCAACATGGGCAAGGACGCGCTCCTGCCCCCGCCGGCCGGCCTGCAGGACACCTGCCGCCCGCCGATGCGTCCGAACGTCATGGTCTGCGGCAACACCCAGCGTGATCCGGCGACCTTCTGGGCGCGGGGTGGCACGAACTTCACCCGCGTCGACGCCTGCCGGCCGGATGCCAACACGCAGGCGATGCTCGTCACGCGCACCGGCGCGGCGAACCTGGACGGGCCGAGTCTCCAGGCCTACCTGGACGCCGGCGGCATCGTGATCACCGAGTACAACATCACGGACGAGGTCTTCAACCTGGCGTTCAACGCGGCCGTCGTGCAACCGGGCGGTCAGACCGGCGGTTGCGTCGACTTCGTCGCGCCGACGGTCCAGTACGGGGCCGGCGACCAGTTCTGGGACGACAACCGCTTCGCCGCGCCCGCGAACACGGGCTGCGGGTTCGACCTCTCGGCCTACCCGAACATCACCCGGCTCGGCGGCACCGCGGCCAACCAGGTCTCGCTGGCGTACCGCGACCGCGGCGCCGGTCGCCTCTGGCTGGTCGAAGCCGACTGGCAGGACAACAACACCGTCGGCGCGGCCTACGAGAGCTCCCTCGGTCTGATGCACTACATGATCACCCACGCGCGGGACCAGCGGCTGGCCTTCGCGGGTGTGCGTCAGAGCGTGCCCGAGACGCAGCTCCTCGCGGGCGGCTTCCGCCAGTGCTGGTCGGGTCTCTACAATGGCTCGGCGCCCCTCGCCGACATCCAGGCCGCCTGCGACCGCGAGACGCTGGTGATGGGTTGCCGTCCGGTGGGCCAGAGCGCGCTCACGCTGGCCGCCATGGGCAGCCGCGCCGAGATCTTCACGGACGTCGGCGTCGACCCGGCCGCCAGCCGCCAGCACAACGGCGTGACCTGGTATTACAGCCCGGTCTCGTCCTGGGGGTTCGCTCCGGGCAACCAGCCCGTGAATCGCAACAGCTGCGACTTCAACGCCGGCAACCAGACGTTCCCGGAGCAGCGCATGTGCATCCACACGAACGCCAACAGCGTGTCGAGCGGCTATCGCTGCGGCTCGAACGAGCTGAACGGCGACGCCACCTGGGAGCGCGTGCTCTTCGAGCGGGCCGACCCGCTCTGAGTCACGGCGCCTGACCCACGCGCCTCCGCCTGCCCCGCCGATCCCCCCGCCTCCGCTCCATCACACCCCCTGAAGACCCCAGCCGAGGTTCGAGCGTGCGGACCGCTTCGCAGCGCCCGTGCATTCGACCTCGCTTGATTCGACCTTTGGGAGTAGCCTCCGCGCCCTTTCTTTTCCGGAGCCCTGCCATGCGCGCCTTCACGTCCCCCTTCGATCTCGGCTGGTGGTCCTTCGACCTCGGCGATCTGCGGCCCTGCGATGGCACCTACGAGCTCTACGACTTCGCCGGGGTCCCCGACCTCGCCGACTCGGCCCTCGCGGGCGACTACGAGTGGCTGCGCGAGTCCGCGGGCGAGGCTTCACCCTGCAACGGCGACCTCCTCGAGGACATCCGCGTCGCCCTCGAGGCCGCGGGCCTGACGCTGCCCCCGGCCTTCGAGGTCTTCATGGGAGACGCCGCCCTGCAGGACGCCGTGCCCTCGTGCACGGGCTGCGAGTGGGATCTGGGCGACGTGGCCGTGCCCTGCCCGATCGAGCCCGGGGCCTTCACGGTCCGCTTCCTGCGCGACCAGCAGGACTGCCTGTTCTGGTACCTGTACCTGGCCCCCGGCCAGGCCCCCCAGGTGGTCTGCTCGCCCATCCACTTCGACGCGCCCGAGGGCGAGCTCACGGCGGACGTTTTGCGCCGCAACACAGTGGCGGCCGCGCCGGAGTTCGAGGCGTTCGTCCACCGCTGGTGGCTGGAGAACGAGCTCTGGGAGATCGTCAACGACGACCTGGACGAGGAGGACCTGAGCCCCGAGCAGGCCGCCTACCTGCGCTTCTACCGCGAGCGCACGCACTGAGTGATTGAGCCGCCCGCCGGCCTCACGCCGCGGCGCGCACCAGGAACCGCTCCAGGCCCAGGCGCACCTGGGTCACGCCGTAACCATCGGCCAGCACGGCCACGCAAGTCTCCGATTTCACGCCGAAGATCGCGTCGGAGACCTTGTGGCTGTTGAACGCGCGCAGCACGATCACCAAGTCCAGGCTGCCGCTGCGCATGCGCTCTTTGAGGCCATCGATCTTGCGGGTCGTGTTGCCCTCGAGCCACTCGACCTCGGCGAAGTCGAAGGCGGCGCGCAGGCGCGCGGCGCGTTCGGGGCGGGGGTCTCCACCCACGATCACGACGCGGCGCCCGCGCGTTTCGGAGAACAGGGGCCAGTCCGACGGCAGCGCGTTTCGGTGGGCGTCCGCGGCGTCCTCGGCCTCGGTCTCCGCCTCGATGGCATCCCGGATGGCCTTGCGCAGCGGGGCCAGCGTCGAGCCGTCCAGCGCGTCGGCGAAGGGCCGGGCCAGGTTCACCACGCGTTTGTCCGTGGGGGACATGCCCTCGCGCAGCAGCGTCTTGAGCTCGGCGGCCAGCGTGGGGCCGTCCAGCCCGGCGCGCACGCGCTCCGTGAGGATGCGGATGTGGTCGTCCGGGTTGAGCGGCGCCGGCCGGGCCGTGGGGGCACAGTCGTTCAGCAGCCGCAGCACCAGCTCGCGCCACTCGGCCGCGTCCGCCGTCCAGGAGCCCTGCTGGGGCGCGTGGCCCAGCGCCAGGCCGTGGATGAAGCCGGGCTGCGTGTCCTTGGAGTGCCCCGAGAGGCGCCGGATGGCGGCGGCCACGGGCACGTCCAGGGCGTCCAGCCCCTGGCGGGCGGCCAGCTCCTGCACGTGCCGCAGCCGCGCCGTGAGCCAGCCCGAGAGCGCGAAGTTGGCCCGGGGGGCGAGCTGGCCCCAGGTGCCCAGGTGGGACTGCGCCAGGCCGCACAGGCGGCGGACCTCGGTGTCGAGCGCGGCGGGGCCGGCGTCCGGGGCGGGGGGCTCACCCAGGGCGACCAGGCCCTCCTGCAGCGCGCCGGCGGCCTCCTCGAGCGCCGGCTCCGGGGGCAGCGCCACGACCACGGGCGAGCGCGCGATGGCCCGCCCGGACATGAGCTCGGCGGCCAGCGTGGAGATGATCTCCGCCGTGACGCGCACGGGGGGCGCCTGCACGGGCGAGGGCTGGGGGGGCAGGGGGCTCATGGCTGCGGGCGCGACGACGGGCGGGCGCAGCGGGGCGCCGTCCAGCACCTCGGCGAAGGCCGCGCGCTCGTCGGCGTCGGCGAAACGGGCGAGCACCGCGGCCCCCAGGTCGGCCAGGGCGTCGCGCAGGGCCTGCTCGGCCTCCCGGCGGGCGGCAAAGGTGTTCAACGCGGCGTCGAGGCTCTGGAGGGCCTCGGCGTGTAATGACCGCCAGGTCGACTCCGCAGAGCCGACCCGCTCGAATAAATGGCTGTGTGACATCAGAGTCTTCTCCGTCACCGACCTCATCGGTCGATGGCTCCTGCGCCTACAGTGTCCGATCAGGCGCGCCGCGACGGAGAGGATACCTCAACGTTGAACGATTTTCGCAGCCTCTTCCGCGAACTTGCGCGCCGCGTCCGCGTCGGCGGCCTTCAGCAGGTGCAGTTCCTCGGGCACGGCGATGCCGCGTGCGGCGGCCGGGCGGGCGGCGATCTGTTCGATCCACCGCTGCAGATGCGGCCGATCGTCGATCTCCACGCCCGACCAACGGTGTGTCCGGGCCCAGCACCAGTTGGCGATGTCGGCGATGGAGTAGTCACCGGCGAGATACTCATTGTCACGGAGACGTTCGTCCAGGACCCCCAGCAGACGCCGCGTCTCGTTCTGATAGCGCTCGATCGCGGCCGGGATTTTCTCCGGGAAATAGCGAAAAAAAACGTTGGCTTGACCCATCATGGGTCCGACACCACCCATCTGGAACATCAGCCACTGCACCACCGTCGAGCGACCGCGGGGCGAGGTGGGCATGAGCCGGCCGGTCTTCTCGGCCAGATACATCAGGATGGCGCCCGACTCGAAGACCGCGAAGTCGTCCGCCTCGCGGTCCACGATGGCCGGGATGCGGCCGTTCGGGTTGATCTTCAGGAACCACGGCGCCTTCTGCTCCTGGGCGGTGAGCTTGATCGGGTGCACCGTATAGGGCAGTCCGAGCTCCTCCAGGGCGACCGAGGCTTTGTGTCCGTTGGGGGTCGAGGCGGTGTACAGGTCGATCATGGTGTGAACACGATGGCGCCGGGGCCGGTCGCGTCGCAAAAAAACGGTGCCGATTTCTGCACCCCCCCGCGTGCCGGGATCCCGCTCTGCCGCCGGCCTCGGGGGCCCCCTACCGTGAAGTCAAACGTCACGGGAGAGACCCCATGAGAACCCCGCTGTTGTTCCTGTCGCTCGCCGCGCTCGCCGCCTGCAACAACCACCCGCTCCTGCCGCTGGAGGCGTCCCTCTCGGGCGGCATGCGCGAGACCGTGGAGTACCCGCGCGTCTCGAACGTGGACTTCCTGTTCGTCGTCGACGACTCGGGCTCCATGGCCGAGGAGCAGGCGAACCTGGCGCACAACTTCGAGGCGCTCGCCGGCCTCTTCGCCACGGGCCTGGGCGGCCGGGCGAACGTCCGCGTCGCCGTGACGGACACGGATCTGCAGCGCTCGGACCGCCGCGGCGCCTTCGTCACGCCCGACGACCCGGACTGCGCCGGCGTGCCGTCCGTCCTGTCGCTCGGCGTGGGCTCGGCGCTCGAAGGCGCCCCCGAGGCCGAGGTCTCGCGCGCCCTGCGCTGCCTGACCACCCTGGGCACCCGCGGCAGCAACCGCGAGAAGGGCCTGGAGGCCATGCGCCTCGCGCTCTCCTGCGACGGCCCCAACGCCGAGCGCTTCGGCGCCTGCTGCGTGCCGGGGGACGACGGCCGCCCGACCTACGACCGCAACTGCACGGCCTCGCCGGACTTCCTGCGGCCGGACGCGACGCTGGTCGTCGTGTTCCTCACCGACGAGGACGACTGCTCGGACCCGGTCGAGAACCCGGCGGCCTCCAGCCGCGCGATCTGCCGCACGGGCCGCCCCGAGGCCGACGACTGCGAGGTCGGCGAGCCCGCGGAGGCCTGCCGCGCGCGCCGCTGTGACATCTCGGCCCAGCCGGTGCGGGCCATCTGTCGCCACGGCGCCGGTGACCTCGACGCCGCGGGCGTGCCCTCGGCCTACGGCGACGCCGCGTACTGCCCGAGCGGCGACCGCGCGGCGTGTTTCGCGACGGAGTGTCGCGGGCGCACCCCGGCGGACTGTCACGCCCACTTCTGCGGCGGCCCGGGCGCGCCCCCCGTGGACCCGGCCGAGAACCTGAAGTTGAGCACCTGCCAGTGGTTCCCCGGCGTCCTGACCCCCGTCGACGAGTACCGCCGGTTCCTGGCCGACCTGAAGCGCGACCCGGCCAACCGCCTCATCGTGGCCGCGTTCACCGGTACCCCGCGCCACACCGAAGCCGGGGCGCCCGTGGCCTTCGGGCTGCCCGTGGCGCCCACGGACCCGGCCTGCGAGGGCGCCGGCGGGCTCGACGAGCCCAGCGAGGCCTGCTGCCCCGGCGGGCGCTGCGAGGGCGAGCCGCTGTCGGCCTGCCGCTCCGCGTTCGGCGACGCCGCGGCGGGCCTGCGCTACCTGGCGCTGGCCGAGGCCTTCGGCGACCGGGGGCTGGGCTGCCACGACCCCGAACAGTGCGTGTCCCTGTGCGGCGGCGACCTGGCCGGCCCGCTCGGGCGCCTGTTCCGGGTGCTCGAGGAGTCCCTGACCATCGACTGCCTGACCGCGCCGGCCCTCGCCGACACGGTCAACGTGCGCCTGGAGTGCCCGGACGGCGCCTGCGCGGCCACGATGCTGCCCGACACGGCCTGGTCCGTGGAGCCCGATCCCGCCTGCGCCAGCGGTCAGTCGCTGCATCTCGCGGCCCCACCGCCCCTCGGCGCGAGACTGGTCTTGTCTTATGGTCGCGACCTGGGGCGGAGTGTGCAGCCATGAACGTCAACGCCCTCATCGACGCCGTCGTGCGACAGACCACCGTGCTCGTCGCCCACCTGGCCACCAGCGCGGGCATTCGCGCGCCCCTGGCCCACGTGGCCAACCAGGTCTTCCTGGAGCTCGTGCGCGAGCTGCGGGCGCAGGGGGTGGGCCGCAAGGTCATCGCCGACATGTTCGGCATGGCCCTGCGCACCTACCACGCCCGCCTGGAGCGCCTGAACGAGAGCGCCACCGACCGCGGCCAGACCTTGTGGGAGGCCGTGCACCGCCACATCGCGGAGAAGGGCCTCGTGAGCCGGGCGGACGCGTTGCGGCGCTTCCGCAACGACGACGAGGACACCGTCAAAGGCGTACTCAGCGACCTGGTGGACACGGGCCTGGTGTTTCGCTCGGGCCGGGGCGAGCGCGTGGTCTATCGCGCCGCCAAACCCGACGAGCTCGGCCCGGAGCTGGCCGGCGACCCCGCCGAGGGCGAGGCCGCGCTGGTCTGGGTGGCCGTGAATCGCTACGGCCCCTGCGACGCTGCGACCATCAGCGGCGTGGTCAAGCTCGAGGCCGACGCCGTGGAGCGCGCCCTCGCCCGCCTCGCCGCGGACGGCCGCGTGCAGCCGACGGACGACGCTCGCTGGCGCTGCGACACCTGTGTCATCCCCATCGGCGCCACGGCCGGCTGGGAGGGCGCCGTGTTCGATCACTATCAGGCCATGGTCAGCGCGCTGTGCCGCAAGCTCCGCCAGGGCGCCACGCGCAGCCGCGCGGACGACGCCTGCGGCGGCAGCACCTACGGCTTCGACGTGTGGCCGGGGCACCCCCACGAGGAGGAGATCCGCACGCTTCTCGCCGTCACGCGGGCGCGCCTCGGCGAGGTCCGCGCCCGCGTGGACGCCTACAACGCCGCGCACGGTCTGTCCCCGGACGCGACGCGTTTTCTGTTCTACTGTGGGCAGACCGTGATCGAAGAAGAGCTGGGCGCCGAGGCCCTGCGCGACGGAGAGGAAGCATGAAGAACACACTCACTCCGACCGCGCTGGCGCTCTCGACCCTGCTGTGTCTCGGCTGCTCGAAGACGCCGGTGTCGCCCATCGGCGGCAACGTGGGCAGCGAGACGCACTGGCTCACGGCCTGCACCGTGGACGCCGACTGTGAGACCGCCGCCGGCGCCGCCTGCCTGTGCGGTCTGTGCACCGTCTCCTGTGCGGACGACGCCGCCTGCGACGCCGCCACGGGCCTGTCCTCGGCCTGCGTGGCCGCCCAGGACGCGGCGCTCGTGCGGGCCTGCGGCGGCGTGGCCCCGGCCCAGCCCGTGTGTGTGGCCACCTGCGAGACGGACGCGAACTGCGCCGACGGCACGGCCTGCGACAACGGCCGCTGCCTGCCCTCCGACGCGGCCGGCAGCGTCGACGGCGGCATGCTCCCGGCGCCGCGCTCGCAGACTGTCACGGTCCCCGGGCGGCCCAAGATGGACGTGCTGGTGGTCGTCGACAACTCCGGCTCCATGTGCGAGGAGCAGGGCGTGCTCGCCGCGGCCCTGCGCGGGGCCAGCCCCGGCCTCGCCGACCTGGACCTGCGCTTCGCCGTGGTCAGCACGGACCTGCGCACGGAGACTGACCGCGGGGCGTTCCTGGTCCGCCCGACCACCCCCGAGATGTCCCTGACCTGCCCGACCGCCGGCGGCCCCAACGCCCCGGACACCGAGGCCTGCGACGCCGCCCTGGCCGCCGTGGATCTGCGCGACGGTGTGTTGCGCGCCGAGAACGGCGCCTCGGCCGAGGCCCTGGCCACGGCGACCGCCTGCCTCGTCACGCTGGGCACCCTGGGCGATGGCTTCGAGAAGGGCCTGGAGGCCATGCGCCTCGCGCTCTCCTGCGAGGGGCCGCAGGGCCCGCTCTACGGCGAGTGTTGCCGCGACGGTGTGTTCGACCCGAACTGCGTCGCGAACCCCGCGTTCCTGCGCCCGGACGCCGGCCTGCTCGTCGTCGTGCTCAGCGACGAGGCCGACTGCTCCGATCCGGCCGCCAATCCCCGCGCGTCGCGCAGCGTCATCTGCAAATACGGCCCGATGGACGGCGAGGACGCCGATACACTCCCCGACGGCTACGCCGATCCGGACCTGTGCACTGGCGACCCCGCGGCCTGCTACGCCGCGGAGTGTGGCGCCCTGAACGCGGACGACTGTTACAGGACCCGCTGCATCGTCGACCGCGGCGACAACGAGAACTGCCTCTGGCATACCGAGGCCCTCACGCCCGTGGCCGACTACGTGGACTTTCTGCGCAGCCTGAAGCCCCGCGGCGCCCTGGACGTGCGGGTGCTGCCCCTGGTGGGCCCCACGGGCACCCTGGCCACGGGCGAGCCGCTGACCTGGACTCCCGGCCCGTCCATGGCGGGCTGTGATCCCACGCAGGCGGACTTCGACCCCCAGGCCGACGTGGCGATGTGTTGCCCGGACGGCGCATGCACCGGCCCGAGTTTCGCCGTGTGTGTCTCGGATTCCGGCCGCGCCTACTCCGGCGCGCGCTACCGCGAGCTCGGCCAGGCCTTCTGCGAAGACGCCGAAGACTGCGCCGCCCTCGACGCCGTGGCCATCTGTGACGATGGCTTCGAGCTCGGCGCCTCCATCGACCGCCTGCTCGCCCGGGTGCAGCGTCTGTTCTGCCTCGAGGTGCGACCCGGCGCCGGCGAGTCCATCGAGGTCAGCCGCGATGGCACGGTGCTCCCCGCCGCCGACTACCGCCTGGAGGACGCCGTGGAGTGCGCCACGGGGCGGGCGCTGCGCCTGCTCGAACCTGTTCCGGGGGCGAGCTATGTCGTGCGGGTGTTGCCGTAGGGGGCGTTCTCACTCCGTCTCTTCCGCTCGGCGACGCCGCATCCGCGCGGCCGAGTCGTCGACCCGGGCCGAGCGGTTCTCGCCGCTCTCACTCCGTTCCGGCGCCGCCGAAAGGCCGAACGGGCCGGTACCTGCTCTGGCACGAGCTCCTGCGACGCGTCTTCGAGATCGACGTGCTCGCCAGCCCCCGGTGTGGCGGCCGGCTGCGGTTGCTTTTCACTGTGCACGACGCCTTCTCCACTGCCTGCTCCCTGCAAGGCGTGAGCGCGCAGTCGCCACCGGCCGAGGCCCGGCCACCGCCCGCGCCCGAGGAGATGGCGTCAGCCTGGCCGCGCCACGCCGCTCGGGGGCAATTCGGTCAATGCGAACCTGGGCTCGGCTCCGGGGTCGGGGGTCGGGGG
>CAINDO010000616.1 GCA_903847385.1 uncultured Myxococcales bacterium | reverse complement strand
GGGCGCGACCGCGGCGTCGGGGGCGGGCGTGGCGTCGGGCGCCGGGGCGGCGTCCGTCCAGCCGTCGGCGGGGCCGACCCCAGCGTCCTTGCCCGTCCGGCCAATGTCGGTCTCGCTGGGGCCGGACGCGTCGGCGCCGGGGGTCTGGGAGCCATCGAGCGCCGGCGCATCGGCGTCCCGCGAGGTCTCGCCGTCGGCGCCGGCGTTGCCGCCAGCGGCTTCGGCGTCCGCCCACGGTGCCGGCGTGGGCGCGGCGGCCGAGGCATCGGCGCCGAGCTTCTGGGTGAGTGTGTCGTCACAGGCGCCGACGGCCAGCGCGAGGGCGAGCCCGGCGGCGACGTGCGGGGCGGTTCGGGGGCGGAGCGTCGGCATCGGGGGCCTCAGTTGGGGACGTTGACGGTTCGGCAGGAGAGCCACTCGTTGTCGCCGGCGCCGATGTTGATCGCCGCGACACAGACCTCGACGTCACCGCGCAGGCCGGTGTGAATCTCGGTCCAGAAGCCATGTGTCCCCGTGGTGCCTTGCGTGGCGTTGACATCGGGCCGGTCGACGTTCGTGGCCCCCAGGTTCGTGCCCTCGCGCGCCGCGCCGGGCTGCCCCAGATAGATGTGTGTGTCGATGGGGAAGTCCCGGTCGTTGGGGTCGAAGGACCACCCGGCCACCTGCACGCCGCCGGCGACGGGCACCACGGCGTCCACGATCCCCACGGGGTTCACGCGATAGGTCCGGTACTCGTTGGCGCCGGTGATCCAGACCGGAAAGCCCCGGTCCGGGCCCTGGGTCGCGCCGGCGACGACCAGGTTCCCGTGCGCCTCGGGGGCATCGACGAGCAGTTGGCCGTCGGCGTCCACCAGGAGTGCCTGACCCTCGCCGGGCACGCCGGCGCCCGGGGGTCGCGGCAGGACCTCCTGTCGCACGCGCTGCCAGTTCGTGTCGAAGGCCGTGACCACGAAACCCGCGTCCCCGCCGGGCTCCACGAACACGAAGTGACCCGCCCGGGGGTCGAACGAGAGCTGAGTGGACCACCCGCCGATGGCGCCGGGGTCCAGGCGGGTGACCTCCTCGCGGGCGATGGCGAAGCTGGGATCCGCCGAGCGCAACACGATGATGCTCATCGGCTCGAGCGGCATGATCTGATTGGTGAACGCCATGTAATAGGCGCCGTCCGGGCCGCGGGTCACGGTCGTCTGTCCGCGGCCGTACTGCCCGGGGTCCAGGTTCTCGTAGTGACCGAGCAGATCCATCGTGATCTTGGCGTAGGGGCCCTCGGGGCGGTCGGCGACGGCCACGCCCGCGTCCGTGTAGGTGCCGCCCGGTGTGTTGGAGTAGTGCAGATACCAGCGCCCGTCCGGCCCGCGGATGGCCGATGGATCGCAGTTGTGGTTCTCGCCCGCTTCGGGGATGAGGACCGCATGAAACGGCGCGCCGGCGAGCCCGCCGAGCGTGGGCGCGGACTTGTGCATCACCCAGTCGCCCTGCACGCCGACACAGGCGAAGTAGTGATAGTTGGCCCCATCGAACACGAAGGCCGGCGCGTACATGTACGTGTCGCGGTTGGCGTCCACGACGCCGAAGCCGTTGAGCGTGGAGGGATAGAAGGCCGCCGGTACGCGGGGCGGGGGGGGCGGCGGAGGCGGGGGCGGCGACACGGCCGCGTCCGGGCCGGGGGGCGGCGGAGGCGGGGGCGGCGAAACGGCCGCGTCCGGGTCCGGCGGGGGCGGAGGCGGCGGCGGTCGCCCGTCGTCCGGGTCGTCGAACGGCGCTTGGGCGTCCGGGTCGTCGAACGGCGTCTGGGCGTCGGTGTCCTGGAACGGCGACGCGGCGTCCGTGTCATCGGGCGGACCCGGGCGCCGCGCGTCCAGGCCCGGCGCGACCCCGACCTCGCGCAGCACGAAGGCGTCCTCGAGGGGGCGGGCGTCGCCCGTGCCGCCGCCGGCGCCCTCACCCGAGGCGTCCGTGCCCGAGGAGCACGCCGCCGTGAGCACCGCCAGGAGTCCGACCGACCGTGTGTGTTTCATGCCCGCATCATGCCCGCCCGCGCCGGCCGACGCCAGGGCGGCCCACGCGGCGTCGCGCGGCGTCCGTGACCCGGCGCCGCTTCCGGGCTACACTGCGCGCCCTTGGCCACTTCCCGCCGGTAGATCCCCCATGTCCTCGCCCGCCGCCCCGAGCCCGCTCCGTTTCGTGACCGCCGCCAGCCTCTTCGACGGCCACGACGCCAGCATCAACATCATGCGGCGCGTGCTGCAGTCCGAGGGCGCCGAGGTCATCCACCTCGGCCACGACCGCTCCGTGCAGGACATCGTGGACGCCGCCGTCCAGGAGGACGCCCACGGCATCGCCGTCAGCTCGTACCAGGGCGGCCACGTCGAGTTCTTCACGTACATGGTCGAGCTGCTGCGCGAGCGCGGCCGCGGCGACATCCCGGTCTTCGGCGGCGGCGGCGGCACGATCACCGACAAGGAGATCGCGCTGTTGCACGAGCGCGGCGTCGCGCGCCTGTACTCCGTCGAGGACGGCCGCCGGATGGGTCTGGTCGGCATGATCCGCGACATGCTCGACCGCGCTCGGCGCGAGCTCACCACGGGCTTCTCCGGCCTCTCCGAGGGCTACCGCGCGCGCAACCCGGCCGAGGTCGCCCGGGTGATCACCGCCCTCGAAACCTTCAACGCACGCGCCGCCGAGGGCGACACCGCCGCCGACACACACCTCGCGACGATGCGCGCGTCGCTCCGCGGCGTGGCGCCCGAGTCGCTGCCCCCGGTGCTCGGCATCACCGGCGTGGGCGGCGCCGGCAAGTCCTCGCTCACGGACGAGCTGGTCCGGCGTCTGTTGGCCACCTATCCGACCCGCACGGTGGCGGTCCTCTCCGTGGATCCCACGCGGCGGCGCACGGGCGGCGCGCTGCTGGGCGACCGCATCCGCATGAACGCCATCGGCAGCCCGCGCGCCTACATGCGCTCGCTCGGCACGCGGCAGGCCAACGCCTCGGTGCCGGCGAGCGTGCGGGACGCCCTGCTTTCCCTGCGCGTGGCCGGCTACGACCTGGTGATCCTGGAGACGGCCGGCATCGGCCAGAGCGGCAGCGAGGTCGTCGATCTGTCGAACGTGTCGCTCTATGTGATGACACCCGAGTTCGGCGCGCCCTCGCAGCTCGAGAAGATCGACATGCTCGACTTCGCCGACGTCGTCGCCATCAACAAGGCCGACAAACGCGGCGCGGCCGACGCGCGGACCTACGTCGCCAAGCAGGTGCAGCGCAACCGCGCCCAGTTCGAGGCGCCCCTGACGGACATGCCGGTGTTCACCTGCATGGCCAGCCGCTTCGGGGACGCCGGCGTGGACGCCCTGTTCGCGCATCTGATGAAGGTCGTGCAGGCCCGCGACCCGCGCCCGGGCTTCGTCTGGGAGGCCGTCTCGCCCCCGGACCGCGCGCCGGACCTGCAGGTCGTCGTGCCGCCGCAGCGCGTCCGCTATCTGTCCGAGATCGCCGAGAGCATCCGCGGCTATCACACCAAGGGCGGTGAGATGGCCTGCAAGGCCGCGCGGGCGGACGGTCTGCGCCGCACGCTCATCGAACTCGGCGACACACCCCCCGAGGCCCTGGCGGAGCCTTACGCGGACGTGAGCGGGGGGACCTCCCCGGAGATCGCGCTCCTGCGCGCCCGCTACAACGCCGTGCTCACCGAGATGACACCGGCCGCGCGGGCCCTGCTCGCGGACGTGCCCTGTCTGCGCGACGCCTACTCCGGCGACGACTTCGTCTACACGGTGCGCGGCAAAGAGATCCGCGTCCCGAATCACACGGCGACGCTCTCCGGCACGCGCATCCCCAAGGTCTCGCTGCCCGAGACGCACGACTGGGCGACTCTGCTGCGCTGGCGGTTCCGCGAGAACGTGCCCGGTCAGTTCCCGTTCACGGCCGGTGTGTTCCCCTTCAAGCGCACCGGGGAAGATCCCACGCGCATGTTCGCCGGCGAGGGCATGCCCGAGCGCACCAACCGGCGGTTCCACTTCCTGTCCCAGGGGCAGCCGGCGGCGCGTCTGTCGACGGCCTTCGACTCGGTCACGCTCTACGGGCGCGACCCGGGCACGCGGCCGGACATCCTGGGCAAGATCGGCAACTCCGGCGTGAGCGTGGCCACGCTGGACGACGCCAAGCGCCTGTATTCCGGCTTCGACCTGTGCGCGCCCAGCACCAGCGTGTCGATGACCATCAACGGCCCGGCGCCGATGATCCTGGCCATGTTCCTGAACGCCGCCATCGATCAGCAGGTCGAGGCGCGGCTGCGCGCGACGGGCCGCTGGGCCGCCGCCGAGGCCCGCATCCTCGAGCTCACGGGGGGTGAGGCCGTGACCTACCGCGGCGAGCTGCCAGCGGGTCACAACGGCATGGGCCTGGGTCTGTTGGGCGTGACCGGCGATCAGCTCGTGGACGCCGCCGAGTACGCCGAGATCAAGGCGAAGACACTGTCGCGCGTGCGCGGCACCGTGCAGGCGGACATCCTGAAAGAGGACCAGGCCCAGAACACCTGCATCTTCTCCACGGAGTTCGCGCTCAAGATGATGGGGGACATCCAGGCCTACTTCATCGAGCACGACATCCAGAACTTCTACTCCGTGTCGATCTCGGGCTATCACATCGCCGAGGCCGGGGCGAACCCGATCAGCCAGCTCGCCTTCACGCTGGCCAACGGCTTCACCTTCGTGGAGTACTACCGGGCCCGCGGTATGAAGGTGGACGACTTCGCCCGGAACCTGTCGTTCTTCTTCAGCAACGGCGTGGACGCCGAATACGCCGTCATCGGCCGCGTGGCGCGCCGCATCTGGGCCGTGGCGATGCGCGAACTGTACGGCGCGGACGCCCGCAGCCAGGCGCTGAAGTATCACATCCAGACCTCCGGGCGCTCGCTGCACGCCCAGGAGATCGACTTCAACGACATCCGCACCACGCTGCAGGCGCTGTATGCCATCGCGGACAACTGCAACAGCCTGCACACGAACGCCTACGACGAGGCCATCACGACCCCCACGGAGCACAGCGTCCGCCGGGCGCTGGCGATCCAGCTCATCATCAACCGCGAGCTCGGCATGATGAAGAACGAGAACCCGTTCCAGGGCTCGTACTTCATCGAAAAGCTCACGGACCTCGTCGAGGCGGCGGTGCTGGCCGAGTTCGACCGCATCACCGAGCGCGGCGGCGTGCTCGGCGCGATGGAGGTCATGTATCAGCGCTCGAAGATCCAGGAGGAGTCGCTCCTGTACGAGCAGCAGAAACACGATGGCACGCTGCCCATCATCGGCGTGAACACGTTCCTGGACCCGCACCCGCCCGAGGGGGTGATCGAGGTCGAGCTCACCCGCGCCGGCGACGACGAGAAGTCGATGCAGATCGAGGGCGTGCAGCGCTTCCAGGCCCGCGCCGGCGAGCGCAACGCCGCGGCCCTCGAGCGCCTGCAGCAGGTCGCCACCGCCGGCGGCAACGTCTTCAGCGAGCTGCTCGAGACGGTGAAGGTCTGCTCGCTCGGTCAGATCACCCAGGCCCTCTTCGAGTGCGGCGGTCAGTACCGCCGCAACATGTGAGTCATGGAACCGCAACAGCCCCCGCCGCATCCCGACAACCCCATGCCCTATGGGGTGTATTTCATCGTCGCCTTCATGCTGGGCACCTCGGTGGCCGGCCTGGTGGTCAATCTGTTCCACACGATGTCCATGAGCTGGCCCGTCGAGGCCCGGCTCGCGGTGGCCGTGTCGCCGCTCATCGTGGGCGCGGCATACGGCGCGCGGGTGTTCACGTTCGGGCGCAATGAGAAGCTGACGCTCAGGCAGGCGCTGCGCCGGGGAGTCTTCTTCCGATGAGCGTCTACACACCGAAACCGTGGAAGGCGCCCCGCGTGGCCGGCGGTGTGATGCCGCTCGCCGCCGCCGCGGCCGAGGGGCCGCTCGGCGCCCTGATCGCCCGCAAGTTCCTGGAGGACGTGGGCGTCGCCGAGCTGCGCCGGCTGGACATCGACGCGCTGCCCTCGACCTGCCATCCGGTGTTCGCCGGGGTGTCGCCGGTGCCGAGCGCCCCGGCCGAGGTCGCTGCGGTGCCGGAGGTGCCGCCGGGCCCGCCGAGTCCGTTTGCGAGCGCGCGGGACTTCACCGCGGCCTATGCCTCCGGGCGCGTGTCGCCCGCGGACGTCGCCGAGCGTGTGCTCGAGGCCTCCACGGCGCTCGACCAGCGCAACCCGCCCATGCGTGTCTTCATCGCCCAGCAAGGGGCGGACGTGCGGGCGCAGGCCGCGGCCTCGGCGGCCCGGTGGCGCGCCGGGCGGCCGCTGGGGCCCCTGGACGGCGTGCCCGTGGCCGTGAAGGACGAGCTGGACGTGCAGGGCTACCCGACCACGGTCGGGACGTCGTTCCAGGGCGGCGCGCCGGCGCGGGCCGATGCCTTCGTGGTCGCGCGACTGCGCGCGGCGGGCGCGGTGATCATCGGCAAGGCCAACATGCACGAGATCGGCATCGGTGTGTCCGGCATCAACGTGCACCACGGCGCCTGCCGCAATCCCTACCATCCGGAACACATGACGGGCGGCTCGTCGAGCGGCTCGGCGGCGGCCGTGGCGGCGGGGCTGTGTCCCATCGCCGTGGGCGCGGACGGCGGCGGCTCCGTGCGGATTCCCGCGGCGCTGTGTGGTGTGTTCGGCCTGAAGGCGACCTTCGGGCGTTTGAGCGAGACGGGGGCCGCGCCCCTGTGCTGGAGCGTCGCGCACGTGGGCCCCCTGACCGCGACGGCGTACGATCTGGCGCTGGCCCATGCCATCATGGCCGGGGCGGATCCGCACGACCCCAACACACTCGCCGCGCCCCCGGTGTCGCTCTCGGGCTTCGACGCGCCGGATCTGCGCGGGTTGAAGATCGGTGTGTTCGAGCCGTGGTTCAACGACGCCGACGCCGAGGTCGTGCACGCGTGCGAGGCGCTCGTGGCCCATCTGCGCCGCTGCGGCGCCGAGGTCCGGAAGATCGTGATCCCCGGCCTCGAGCTCGCGCGCACGGCGCACGTGGTGACCATCGTGAGCGAGATGGCCGCGAGCCAGGCGCGTTTCGTGGCCGAGGACTCGCGGCGGTACAGCCCCGAGGTGCGGCTCTCGCTGGCCCTGGCGGCGCACCTGCGCGCCACGGACCGCGTGCAGGCCGAGCGCTACCGGACGCTCATGTTCCGGCACTTCATGGCCGCCCTGGCCGAGGTGGACGTGATCGCGGCCCCGAGCGTCGCCTGCACGGCGCCGCGCATCCCGGACGACGCGCTGGAGTTCGGCATGTCGGACATCGGCCTGACGGACCGCGTGATGCGGTTCGCCGCGGTGAGCAACCTGACCGGCCTGCCCTCGCTCACCGTGCCCGCCGGCTACGATCTGATGGGCCTGCCCATCGGCCTGCAGTTCATCGGCCGCCCATGGTCCGAGGCGCTGCTGCTGCGCTTCGCCCGGCACGCCGAGGCCGGCGTGGAGCGGCAGCCGGCGCGGGTCCGGCTCGCGCTCCTGGCCTGAGCGGCAGAACCCCGAGCGCCCCCCGGAAAACCTGGGGGTTGTGATCCCCTCCGTCCCCGTGAGACGTAGGGGACGAACCGGGGAACACAGGGCGCGTCTGCGGCCGTGTGTTTCGATAACATGATCACTAATGGGAGTTTGTCGATGACGAGTACCGACAGCCGATTCGCGCACCTGCGTTGCGTCGTCGGGGCCGCCGTGGCGGTGACCCTGGCGTTGCCCTGTGCGGCCGAGGCCGCCCGGCGTCCCGCCCGTCTCGGGGGCCTGGCCGAGCGCATCGCCGTCGAGGCCGAGACCCGCGGCGAGGGCGAGGCGCAGCGTTTCGCCGCCGGCCTGGGCCTCTCGCCCCGGCGCCGTGGGGGTGTGGATCTGGTGCCGCTGCTCCTGGAGCCCGCGGCCGGCGTGAGCGCCGCGACCCTGGACGACACTTACGTGCGCCGGCTCGGCGGCGTGGTGGACGCCCGCTCGCGCCACGCCGTGCGCGTGCTGGTGCCGGCGACGGCCGTCCGCGCGCTGACCGACGACCCGCAGGTCGCCGTGGTGCGCACCTCGGCCATCCCCTACGCCCACGGCGGTCTGGGGCCCGTGCGCTCCGAGGCCCCCGCGGCCACCGGCGCGGACGCGTTCCACACGGCGGGCATCACGGGGGCCGGCGTGGACGTCGCGGTGATCGACCTGGGGTTCATCGGCCTGGCGACCCGCAAGACCGAGGGTGAGCTCGGCGCGGACACCGTGGCCGTGGACTACTCCGGCACCGGCATGGAGGCGGGCACCAACCACGGCGTCGGCGTGGCCGAACACGTGGCGGACATGGCCCCGGGCGCGCGCATCCACTGCATCAAGGTCGCCGACGAGGTCGACCTGCAGAACGCGGCGGATTACATGCGCACCAACGGCATCCGCATCGCCAACCACTCGGTGGGCTGGGTCAACGCGAGCTACTACGACGACACCGGCAACATCAACGGCATCGTCAACGCCTCGCACGACCAGGACGGCGTGTTCTGGGCGGTGTCTTCGGGCAACAGCGCGCAGCGCCACTGGCGCGGTGACTTCATCGACGCGGACGGCGACGCCTGGCACGAGTTCGCCGTCGGCGACGAGGGCCTGGACGTGACCTCGGCCAGCACCACGGCGACGTTCTTCCTGAACTGGAACCAGTACGGGAACTCGGCGACGGACCTGGACTTCTACGTCTACAACAAGAACAACGCGGTCGTCGCCGCGAGCGAGGGCAACCAGGCGGGCCCCGAGGCCCCGGCCGAGGCGCTCAGCTTCGCCTACTCCAGCCTGTCGGCGCCCTACACGCTGCGCGTCAAGCGCTTCGCCGGCGCCACGGCGAACCTGAACATGACGGTGTTCGCGTTCTACAACAACCTGCAGTACGCCAGCGCGGCGTCGAGCCTGAACGACCCCGCGGACGCCCACGGCGCCTTCGCCGTCGGGGCCATCGACGTGTCGGCCTGGTACCAGGCCAACCCGCCCATCGAGACCTTCTCGAGCCAGGGGCCGAGCAACGACGGCCGCGCCAAGCCGCAGATCGCCGCGCCCGATGGCTCGTCGAGCAAGACCTACGGCGCGCTGGGGTCCTACGGCACCTCGTTCGCCAGCCCGACGACGGCGGGCGCCGCGGCGCTGCTGCTCGACCAGGACGCCGGACGCAGCGCGAACGATCTCGCGACGGCGCTCGACGCGATGGCCGTCGACGTGGGCGTGGCCGGGCCGGACAGCGTGTACGGCGCCGGTCTGTTGAACCTGGAGCTCTCCAACTGCACGCTGGACGCCGACTGTCAGGACGGCACGTTGTGCAATGGCTTCGAGACCTGTGTGAACGGCGTTTGCGCGCCGGGCAACGCGGTGAACTGCGACGATGGCATCGCCTGCACGGCGGACACCTGCGACGCCCAGACGGACGCCTGCACCCACACCACGAACAACGCCGCCTGCAACGACGGCAACGCCTGCACGTCCGATGTGTGTGACGCCCAGGCCGGCTGCCAGGCCGCGCCGATGGCCGACGGCACCGCCTGCAACGACGCGAACGCCTGCACCACCGGCGAGACCTGCGCCGCGGGCACGTGCGGCGGTGGCGGGGCCGTGAACTGCAACGACGGTCTGTTCTGCAACGGCGTCGAGGCCTGCAACCCGGCGGTCGGCTGCCAGGCGGGCGCCGCGCCCTGCCCGGCGGACGGCGTCGCCTGCACGGTCGACTGCGACGAGGCCACGGACCTGTGTTACCAGCCGAGCGATGCGGCCTGTAACGACAACAACGCCTGCACCACCGAGGTCTGCAACCCCGTGGGCGGCTGCACGTTCACGGCCATCTGCGCTGCGGACCTGGCGACGGAGACCTTCGAGACGAACACGTGGTCCGGCGGCGCCGGCTGGCTCGCCGCCTGGACGCGCGGCGGCGACATCTCGCTGCTGAACACGGCGGGTCCCCACGGCGGCGCGCGGCACGTCCGCCTGCGCCGGAACACCGGCGTCATCACCCGCGCGCTGAACCTGACCGGCGTGCAGAACCCGCGCCTGCGCTACTGGTGGAAGGCCACGAGCTTCGAGGGCGCCGAGAACGCCGTGGTGCAGGTCAGCCCCAACGGCAACACCTGGACCACGGTGGCGACCTACGCCGCCGCGCAGGCCAACGGCGTCTATCAGCAGGCCGACATCAGCCTCGCCGCGTTCGCGCCTTACAGCGCCAACTTCCGCGTGCGGTTCAAGGCCCAGATGGGCGGCACGGACGACCAGTTCTACGTCGATGACATCGCCGTGAACGGCACGCGCTGAGCGTCCGCGGGCTCAGCGACCGCGGCGCCGCAGCCGCCGCCCGAGCCCCAGGGCCGCCACCAGGGCCGCCCAGGTGCCCAGGACCGGCATTCGACCCGGGACCACCCCGCAGCCCCACCCGGGCTGGGTGGTGACCTGGCCGGCGTCCGGCACGGGCTCCGCCGCAGCGTCCTGAACGGCGACGGGCGCGGTCGCGTCCGCCACGGCCGGGGCGGCGTCGGGCGCCTGCGATGGCGGTGCGGCGGCGTCCGGGGCGGGCGGCGGTTCCGCGGCGTCCGG
>CAINDO010000615.1 GCA_903847385.1 uncultured Myxococcales bacterium | reverse complement strand
TGCCGCCGCCGACCACGATCGTGCGGCGACTCACGGCCGCCGCCCCGACAGGAGACGGTCGAGGAGCGAGCGCGGCGGGTCGTCCCGGCGCGCGCGGTAGTCGATCCACGTCTTGCCCTTGCCGAAGCCGAAGCTCATGCGCAGGCGGAAGGCGCCCAGGCAGCGCCCCCCCAGGAACCAGTCGTCCGTGAGGAACCGCACGCCGGCGCCGCCGAGCACGCGAAAATCGCTCAAGCCCATGACCTTGAAGGGGATCTCGTTCAGCTCGTCCGTCTCGTACACGACCTCGTTCTCCGAGACGACGCCCGGCACCTGCTGGTGCACGAACACGGGCATGGCCGGCCAACGCGTGCGGACGGCGTCCCGATTGAGCAGCGAGAAGAACGCCCCCTGGACGGGCGCCAGCAGCGCCGCCAGGCCCTTGTTGCCCAGCACGAGCCGCCCGCAATCCGCGGCGAACTCCTCGGGGGTGATGGGCTTCTGCTCGCGCCACGAGGCGCGCAGGATCATGCGGCCGCCCATGACCATGTCCACGTGGTCCGCCGTGCGGGTGGTGGTGGCGAACCGCTTGGGGAACCCGTACAGCTCGCGGCCGAGCGCGATCGCCAGGTAGTTGTCCGGGTAGAGCTCGGGGCAGAAGAGGCCCGCCGTCGACGGCAGACCGGTGCGCCCGGTGCTCACCGTGCAGGGGATGAAGGGCGTGGTCTCGGCGTAGGCGAACTTCTTGCCGCGGCCGGCCGGGTTGCGGGTGGTCAGGCCGGGGAAGAAGTTGAACGTGATGAGCCAGCGACCGCCCAGCCCGGGGATGATGTTGCAGCCCGGCGGCATCAGGCGCTCGAGGTCCTCGGGGCGGTCCTCCATCACGAAGATGTACTGGTCGAAGAGCTCGCCGTAGTAGGGCCCCGGCACCAGGCGGGCGTTCGGCGACTCGAAGAAGTCGTCGAAGTGGCGCATCAGCGTGTCCTGGCGGGCGTAAAGGCCGCGGATGTCCCGCGCCAGGTGCACCACCAGATTGCGGGTGATCACCGGGCTGGCGGCGGCGAGGGCGTCGAAGTCCGCCCGGTCGAGGGTGAAGACCTCCATCGTGGAGAACGCCGAGAGCGACGCCGAGCGGGACTCGCCATCGATGATCGACACCAGGCCCAGGATGTTCGGCGCCGCGGTGAGCGTGACGAGGCGCTGCGCGCGCGTGACGGCGATCTCGCCGCGCACCAGCAGGTAGAGCGCCTCGGCCTCGCTGCCCATCTCCGTGAGGGTCTCACCGGGCTCGAAGCGCTCGAACCGGGCGGCGGCGAGCAGGCGCGTCCGCGTCTCGGGCTCGATGCCGCGGAACAACGGCAGCTCGAGGAGCGTTTCGACGGCGGCTTCGTGGGGAGTGAGGGCGGCCAAAGCGGTCGAGACGTATCACACCTGGTGTCCGGACGCGATCCGGGGCGCGCCGCGGGGCCCGAGAATCCGGGGAATGATCAACCCGCTGCGGGCCTTGTAGTCGGCGAACTCCGGGTAGCGGGACAGGCTGCGGTCCTTGCGCCGCATGTTGGGCACCCACTCGATGCCGATGGCCAGTCCGAAGAGCAGGAACGGCAGCCAGTGCCGGGACATGAGCGAGAAGGCCAGGTAGATGCAGAGCTCGCCCAGGTAGTTGGGGTTGCGGGTGCGGGCCCACAGGCCCTCGGTGATGAGCCGGCCCGGGCGCAGCGCGAGCGAGGTGTGTTTCTGCATGTCCGCCGCGAAGTGCAGAAACACGCCGAACGCGAACAGCGCGACGGCACCGCCGAGCAGGGCGGGCGGGAAACCGGCGGTGCGCCCGCCGGCGATCAGCAGGAACGGCGCCGCCCAGTAGGCCGAGAGCCCCGAGACCAGCATCGCGCCGCGCAGGGGCGTGCAGGGCCGCTCCCAGCTCTTGTCGCCGAAGAGCCGGCTCTTGAGCACCCAGAGCACGCCGTACGTGCCGTGCAGGGCCAGGTAGATCCAGGCCGGCACGGCCTCGAGGGCGTCGTAGGCGAACATCAGGGCCAGCACCACGGGGGCCGTGGCGAGCTTGAAGGCGTCGATGAGATGGCGTTCGCGCAGGATCATGGGCGTCTCCCCGCGGTCGGGCTGGCTGCGTGTTCGGGCCGGGTCTGAGGTCCGGCCATGATCCCGAGAACCGGCGCCGATGCCAAGGGCCACCGCGCCGGACTTCTGCCCCGCGCCGCCCCGTGTTAGCCTGCGCGACCGTGACCCCGATGCCTCTCCTGCACGCCGCCGCGCTCGCCCTGTGGGCCGCGGCCCTCGTCTGCGCGCTGCTGCCGGTGCCGCCCGCCGCCGCGCGCGTCGTGCGCGCCCTGCATGCCCCGGCGGCGCTCGCGGCGCTCTTCGGGGCCATCGCGCTGTTCCACCGCCACCCGGAGCAATGGTTCACGCCCGCCGGCAAGGCCCGGGCCGCACTGCTCGTGGGCCTGCTGGCGCTGGACGCCGCCGCGCAGGGCCTCGCCCGCCCCGAGGCCGCCGCCGTGAACCGCCTCTGGCCGCGCAGCGCCGGCGCGCTCACGCTCCTGTTCGCCCTCGCACAGATCTCCCTCACCTGGGTGTCGCCGTGGAAGACCTGACCCGCCGCCGCGCCGCCGCCGTCATCGCCGGCGCCGGTCTGATCACCTGGCTCGGCGCGGGTCGCCGCGCCCAGGCCAGCGCCCGCAAGCTGCGCGCCGGCGCCGAGCTCACGCTGCGCTGTCCGGGGGCCACGGCCTTCGAGCTCACGTTCGAGGGGTACGGCGAGGCGCGCGTGCCCGCGAAGGACGGCGTGGCGACTTTCCGGGTGCCCTTCCCCGTCACGGCCCGCGAGTGGACGCCCCTCGCCTGCACGCCGTGCGACGCCCGCGGCCCCCTCGGCCCCTCGACGGCCGTGCAGATCCTGACCGCGCCCATCCAGTTCGGGGCCTGAGCGTGCGTCGATCGGTCCTCACCCCGTTCGTGCGGCTCGCGCTCCTGGCCCTGCTGCTGGTGCCGGCGCTGGCGGCGGCCCGCATCAAGATCGACCGCTACGACCCGGCCACGCTGCCCGAGTTCCGCCTCTGGGTCACGCTGCTGGACGAGACCCGGCCGCACAAACCCGAGGTCATCAAGGGCTTCACCGTCTACGTGAACGGCGAGAAGCTCGACGACGACGCGGACTGGGAGACCTCCGCCGAGTTCGACGCGCCGATGCTCGTCGGCGTGGTGGCCGACGCCCGACAGAAGTCCTCCTGGGACTTCGAGCTGCAGGCCCTGCAGGAGATCCTCACGCACCTGCCGAAGAACTCCGAGGCCTTCGGCTTCGCCACGCACGACGGCATCGCGCGCATCCCCGAGGACGAGAGCGGGCAGTTCCCGGTCACCGACCGCCCGGAGACCCTGGCCACGTCGTTCCAGGACACCGAGACGGGCGGCGTGACGCCCTACTTCTACCGGGCGATCAAGGCCGCGCTGCAGAGCTATCCGGTGCTCAAGACCCTGGAGCCCGAGGCGGACGACGGCCCCCAGCCCCCCGCGCGCGGCGCGAAGCAGAACCCGATGCCGGACGATCGGGTGCTGATCGTGATGGGCAACGGCGAGATGGAGAAGATCGGCGAGGGCAAGACCCCGCCCGACCAGCTCTGGGACCTGGTGCGCATGGCCCGCCGCCGCGGGGTGCGCGTGATGACCATCGGCTTCTCCGAGGACGAGGGCCAGAGCCTGTGGACCATGCGCGTTCTGGCCCGCAAGACCGGCGGCACGTTCCGGCAGGCCGCGGACGAGGACAACATCTTCGCCGCCGCGCAGGAGACCAGCGCCGAGCTCGCCGGCCGCTTCGTGCTCACCGCCGAGTCGGACCAGATCCGCCCCGGCGATCCCGTGGCCTTCAGCGTGACCGCCGTGACGACGCTGGGCGAGAACGAGGAGAGCCGCGACTACGAGACCAACGTCGAGCACCGCATGGGCTTCTTCGCCCGCGCCGGCGACTGGATCAGCGACAAGTGGGAGCGCGCGCCCTTCTGGATCCGCGCGCTGATCGTCACGATCATCCTGGTGATCATCGCCATCATCGCGCTGGTGATCACGCTGCGGCGCATCAAACGCGCCCGCAACGCGGCCCTCGCCGCCGAGGCCGCCCGCCAGGAGGCCCTGAACCGCCGGCGCCCCTGCCCCGTCTGCGGTCAGCTGATGATGCCCGACTGGCAGGCCTGCCTGTTCTGCGCCGCCCCCGCGCCGCCCCCGGCCCGGTTCCGCCTCACGGGCCGCGCCGGCGCCTGGGCCGGTCAGGCGCTGCGCTTCGACAAGGATCTCGTCACGTTCGGCTCGGCGCAGCACGTGGACATCTGCATCCCCGAGCGGCGCGTGGCCCCCGAGCACTGCGGCCTGCGCGACCGCGGCACGGAGTTCATTCTGAGCGACTTCAACACCGAGCTCGGCACCTACGTGAACGGCGAGCGCATCGCCCAGGTGCGACTCAACGAGGGCGACGTCATCCGGGTCGGCGACACGGAGCTCGTCTTCGGCATCGAGGCGGAGTAGCGGCGCGCATGTCCACGCATCTCGTCTACAACCGCCTGAAAGTGCAGGACATCGGCGTCCGGGTCATCTCGTACCTGGAGGCCGAGCAGCCCGGCGTGATGCCCACGCAGCCCGGGCAGTTCCCGCCCATCGCCAACGCGGGCATCCCCAGCTTCTACTACCCGCCCCGCACGCGGAACCACTACGGCGCCCGCAACGAGTTCGCGGCCATGCTGGACGCGCCGGACCCGCGCAAGCAGGGCGTCAACAAGGTCGTGCTGCACCACGACGGCATGCCCACCAGCCTCGGCTGCTTCATGGTCCTCAAGGACCGCGAGCTGTCGACGCACATCATGATCAACTTCGACGGCACCGTGTATCAGCCCCTGGACCTGATGCACGTGGCCTACCACGCCGGCGGCGGCGCCAACGAGGGCAGCGTCGGCCTGGACCTCTGCCAGCCCGTGAAGCCCGAGCGCTGCGCCCGGGGCGACAGCGAACTCCGGCGCGGCGGGTACTTCACCGGCACCATCAACGGCGGCACCGCGCGGTCACTGGGCTACACGGACGAGCAGTACGAGTCGCTGATCGCCGTGCTGCGCGGCCTGAAGGGCGTCTTCCCCAGCTTCGAGCTCACCGCCCCCATCGACGAGTCGGGCAAGGTCGCCCGCAACAAGCTCGTGGACAACATCAAGTTCCGCGGCATCGTCGCCCACTGGCACATCATCGCCAGCAAGTGGGACCCGGGCCCGGGCTTCGACTGGGAGCGCGTGCTCATCGGCGTGCGCGGCTCTCAGCTCTACTACCCCGTCACGCTGCCCGGCACGCGCAACCTGTCGCAGACCCCCAAAGAGCAGGCCCTCGAGGCGGCCGAGCCCTACTTCCGCATCACCGAGGACGGCGAGGGCGGCTACTTCCCCATCGGCGTGAACCAGGCCTGGCACAGCGGCATCCACATGCCGGTGCCCCGCGGCACGGCGGTGCTCTGCCCGGCGGACGGCCAGATCGTCGTCGCCCGCAACACCGCGCCGGACGAACGCCTCGGCAGCCCCAACTTCGTGCTGGTGAAACACGAGGTCGGCATCGGCGACGGCAAGAAGACCGTCTTCTCGCTGCTGATGCACCTGCGGAAAGAGAAGATCGCCAACGACTCCGAGGTCCCCTGGATCCGGCGCCTGGTCGCCCGCGGCATCGGCGACGAGGCCCTGCCCGAGGACGAGAACCAGAGCGCGCCGGGCTTCAAGGGGTTTCTCAACGAGCGCATCGCCCTGCTGGACGTGGACGTGAAGGCCGGCGAGACCCTGGGCTTCACCGACCAGTTCAACTCCGACATGCTCGGCGGCGGCGAGCTCCAGAACGTGCTCGACTTCGCCATGTTCTCGTCGCAGTCGCTCACCCAGAAGGGCGCCGGCGCGTTCGAGATCGTCGAGGACGACGCGGACGCCGACATCCTGTGCAACGCCCGCTCCATCTGGAAGCGCATCGTGCGCAAACCCGAAGAGCTGCGCGGCCTGGTCGAGGGCAGCTACCCGCTGGCGCCCAGCGACGTGCGCGAGTTCTACAACGACAAGAAGCTGCCGACCTCGATGCGCTGGGTGGCCGCCAAGCACCCCCTCGAGTGGAGCGACAAGACCGAGTACGACCAGCTCTTCGGCGGCGGCGTGGACTTCGAGTGGTCGGCCCGCAAGCAGGCGCGGCGTTTCCTGCAGAAGATCCGCAAGTTCCTGTGGTGGGACGACGGCGTGACCAAACACGCCGAGCTCCCCTCGGACCGCATGGTCTACTGCTACCACCCCATCACCCTGCTGGCCTGGGTGGCCCTGGGCGAGGCCCGCAGCGCCCTGCGCCCGGGCCCGGACGGCGTGCAGAAGGTGCTGACCGGCGACGACCTGAAGAAGGCCCGCGCCGAGGACGCCGCGGCGGAGGCGCAGCTCGGCGGCAGCCTGACCAACTGCAACCTGACGATGGGCGACGAGCAGCAGAACGCCATCGACACGGACAAGGCCGATACGGACAACCACGAGAACGAGGGCTGGATGCGCTGGGAGCAGGGCGAGTGGGACCCGGAGTGACGCGCGGGTAGCTCCCGAGCCGACCCATGGCGTACCCTGACGGGATGAACCGCTCCCTTCGGTGGCGCCCCTCGTTCTCGGCCCGCGACCTCCTGGCCGGCCTGCTCTCGTCCGTGTGGGCGCTCTCGGCCTGCGCGCCGACCGTCGACCTCGGCTGCAAGTCCGACGACGACTGCGCCCCGGGCCGCACCTGCGCCGCCGGGCAGTGCACCGGCAGCTCGGTGGCGGACGCGAGCGGCGGGGCCTCGGGCCAGCCCGACGCCGGCGGGGGCGCTTCGGACGCGGTCGTGCGCCGGGACGCCACCGCCGCCGATGCGAGTGTCTCCGAAGACGCTCGGGTCGCACCCCGCGACGCCTTCGTTCCGGCTCCGGACGCCGGCCACTGCCCCCTGGACCCGGACGCGCCGGTGCCCATGGAGCAGTGCAACGGCCTGGACGACGACTGCGACGGCCAGATCGACCTCGACCTGGAGGGCAAGCCGCTCGCGCAGGTCTGCTACACCGGCCCCGAGGGCACCCGGGGCGTCGGCGCGTGTCTGGACGGCGCGCGCGCATGCGGGTCCGGCGCCTGGGGCGACTGCGAAGCGCAGGTCGTGCCCACGCCCGAGGTCTGCGACGGGCTGGACAACGACTGCAACGGGGTGGTCGACGACGGCGCGCAGGGCCTGCCCCTGACCGAGGCCTGCTTCGACGGTCCACCGGAGACGGCCGGTGTCGGTGTCTGCACGTTCGGCGCGCGGATCTGCCGCGATGGCAGCCTGGGCCCGTGCACGGGCGCCTCGCCCCCGGGCCAGGAGATCTGCGACG
Organism: uncultured Myxococcales bacterium; assembly: GCA_903847385.1. GTDB lineage: Bacteria > Myxococcota_A > Bradymonadia > UBA7976 > UBA1532 > CAINDO01. The sequence goes on along the minus strand of CAINDO010000615.1, from coordinate 6,334 downwards.
GCGCCGACAACGACTGCAACGGGCTGATCGACGACTTCGAGGAGCCCTGCGGCCCCTGCCAGCCCGGCGCGACGCGCGACTGCTACACCGGCGCCCCGGAGACGCTCGGTGTGGGCGACTGCCAGAGCGGCACCCAGACCTGCGGCGACGGCGATCAGGGGTGGGGCCCCTGCGTGGGCGAGACGCGGCCCGAGTCCGAAGCCTGCGACGCCCACGACAACGACTGCAACGGCGCGCTGGACGACGAGATCGCCGGGCTCGGCGAGGACTGCACCGTGGGCGTCGGCGAGTGCGCCGCGACGGGGACACAGGTCTGCGACGAGGGCGCGTTCCGATGCGACGGCTTCGAGTTCGCCCCGGAGGCCGAGCGCTGCAACGGCGTCGACGACGACTGCGACGGCCTGACGGACGAGGACTTCGCGCTCGGGCGGGTTTGCGAGGTCGGGGTGGGCGCGTGCCGCACAGAGGGCCGCACGATCTGCGCGGACGACGGCCGGGAGACGGCCTGCGACGCGGTGGCCGGCGCGGTGCGCCCCGAAGACTGCGACGGCCTCGACAACGACTGCGATGGCGAGGTCGACGAGCCCGAGCCCGGGCAGGTGGTGTTGATCCAGAGCTGCTACGAGGGCCCGGACGGCACCCGCGGCGTGGGGCCCTGCTCCGCCGGTCGCCAGTTCTGCATGTCGCCCACCTGGGGGGCCTGCGTGGACCAGACGCTCCCGTGGGACGAGATCTGCGACGACGTCGACAACGATTGCAACGGGTCCGTCGACGACGGCCTGGGTGACGAGTGCCGGTGCGTGCCGGGCGCGACCCAGAGCTGCTACAGCGGACCCGCCGGCACGGTGGGTGACGGGGTCTGCCACGCGGGGACGCAGACCTGCGCCAACGGTCGGTTCGGGGCGTGCGGCGGCGAGGTCACCCCGTCGGCCGAGATCTGCAATGGGCTCGACGACGACTGCAATGGCCGCGTCGACGACGTGACCGGCCTGGGCGACGCCTGCACGGCGGGGGTCGGCGCGTGCGCGCGACCGGGGCGCAACGTGTGCAGCATCGTTCTCGGCGCGCTGACCTGCGACGCCGTCCTCGGCGCCGGAGCGATGGAGCGTTGCAACGGCCTCGACGACGACTGCGACGGCGTGACGGACGAGGACTTCGACCTCGGCGCCCCCTGCTCCGCGGGCATCGGGGCCTGCCAGCGCAGCGGCGTGCGCATCTGCGACCGCAACGGCTCGGGCGACGCGCGGTGCGACGTGCCGCCCGGCATGCCGGCCGTCGAGGTCTGCGACGCCGTGGACAACGACTGCAACATGACCGTGGACGACGGCGTGGCGGCGAGCTCCTGCGTCGCGCCGTTCGGCACCGTCGCCCACTGCGACGTCGGTCAATGTCGTTTCAGTTGCGCGCCGCGCGCGTTCGACACGGACGCGAACCCGGACGATGGCTGCGAGCACGGCTGTGCGGGCCCGACGACCGGCGCGCTCGTCACTCTCCTGAACGATCCGACCGGGCTCCTGCGACAGCGCGGGGACTTCGCGATCGTCACGGACCCCGGCGGGGCCGCCGGCATCGCGTACCAGGCGCCGGATGCGATGCAAGCGCCCGGGCTGTTCCTCGCGGCGAACGGCGGGTTCATGCGTTTGTCGCAGGGCGCCTCGGGCGGGTACGAGGCGCCGGCCCTGACCCACATCGGGGGTCGGTGGATCACGTTCGCCAACCACAACAGCGGTGGCGGTCTCCTCGCCAGTGACTCGCGGTTCGACGGCACGATCGCCTCGCCCGAAGCCGGCGCCTTCGAGCTCCTCGGCCACCAGTGGGCACGGCTCGGCGGCAGCATCCCCGGGGCCGCCGCCTTCTGGACCGGCGAGCAGCAAACGGGGGTCGCCTACGTGGTCGAGCCCGTGGTCGGGACGCCCTATTTCGGTCGCCTCCGGACCCGGGTCGTGAACGCGCTGACGGGGATGGCCCTCGAGGATGGCCGGATCGGGGACGAGGCCGACTACGTGTCGAACGACGCGCGGCTGCTCGGCTTCAACCTCGGCAATGCGACGGCCGTCGCCGCGCAGTTCCTGACCGACCACGGCGTCGGCATCCGGTTCCTGGTGGTCTCGCCCCAAGGGGTCGTCCAGGCCTCGGGCATCACACCGGACCGGGTACCGACCCCGTCGCGCGACTTCGCCGGCGCGTTGACCAACGACGGCGGCACGTTCGCCCTGGTGGACGAGGACACAGGCGCCCTGCGCTACTGGCGCCTGACCTACGGCCCGAACGGCCCGGTCCTGTTCACCCCGTTCGACCCGCACATCGACGGCGTCGAGTCGGTGTCCGTGGTTTACGGGCAGGGCGGCCCGATGCTCTTCGTTTTGCAGAACAACGCCCTGCGGGTGCTCTTCCTGGACGCGAATCACAACGTGAACGGGAGCCTGGCCGACGTCGTCCTGCCGCCGCCTGGCAACTCGACGATGGTGCGCGCCCGGGTCGCGTCCAACGGCATCCGGATCAACGCCGCCTGGACCGTCTCCGTGGATGGCAACCTTCAACTCCGCACGGCGCAGCTCGGGTGTCAGTGAGCGAAGGGATGTCCCCGCCGCGACTCCACTGCGCGCGCTCCGGCAATGGCCCGCCGTTGTTGTTGCTCCATGCCGGCGCGGGCTCCCACCTGCAGTGGTTGCCCTATTTTCACCGCTTCGAACGCCAATTCCTGTGTCTGGCGCCGGATCTCCTGGGCCATGGCGCCTCACCCTCGCCCCCGGGTCTGATGGCCGCGGACTTCGTCCCGGTGCTGGTGGCCGCGCTCGAGCGTGTGCTCGCCGATCAGCGCGAACCCGTGCACATCGTCGGGCACTCCTACGGCGCCGCCGCGGGCCTCTTCCTGGCGCTGCGGGCGCCCGAGCGGGTGGCGTCGCTCCTGATGGTCGAGCCGCCGCTGTTCACCCTGCTCGCGAACGACACCGACCGGCCGCTGCTGACGGAGGTCGAGCAGATCGAGCTCGCCTGCCGCATGGCGCTGCTGGCCGGGGACCCGCTGCGGGCGAGCGAGCTCTTCGCCCGCTACTGGAGTGGTGATGCGCTCTGGGAGGCGCTCCCCACGGTGTTCCGCAACCTGCTGGCCGAGGGCGCGCGGGGCCGGCACGAGGTCGGCATCGCCTCGATGTTCCTCGTCGACGTCCCGGCGGACGCGGGCGAGAGGCTCTCCGCGGTGCCGATCACGCTGGTCCGCGGCGGCCGGAGCCCGGCGCCCCCGCGGCGCATCGCCGAGCGGCTGATCGAGCGCCTGCCGCACGCGCAGCTGGTCACCCTGGCCGAGGCCGGCCACATGCTCCCGAGCACCCACACACCGGAGTTCCTGCCGGTGCTCCGCGCGCACCTGGCCGCCGCGACCGCCGCGCCGCCCCCGGCATGACGCGGCTCTGCGTCGCTTGCGCGCGCCTCGTCGAGGACGAGCGCTGCCCAACCTGCGGTGCCGAGCCGCGCCCCCTGGACGACACGGCCCTGGACGCGGCGTTCCACGCGCGCCTGGACCGCGAAATCACCCGCTGGGTGCTCGACGGCCGCATCGACCCCGGCCAGGCGAAGCGGCTGCGGGTGATCGCGCCGCCCGACCCGCCGGCGCCCGTTCTCGAGCCGCCGCCCGCGCCCTTCGTCGAGCCGCCGCCCCCCGAGCCCGCGCCCGCGCCGGTCCTCACGGCGGAGATGCCCGCACTCGACGCCGCGGCGGCCCTGGCGCCGGACCTGAGCGTCGACCACCTGGACGCCATCGCGGCCCTGGACCTCGAGCCGCCCCAGGCGGTGGACCCCGGCGGGCGCTTCACGGCGCTGCTCGCCCGCAACCTGTGGTGGCTCCTGGGCGGCGCGCTGGTGCTGGGCGGCTCGGTGCTCGGCGTGCGCGAGGCCTGGCGCGCCCTCGACGGCCCCTGGCGGCCGCTCCTCGTGGCCGCCGCCGTCTGTGTGTACCACCTGTTCTTCCTGGGCCTCGGTGTCCTCACGGGCCGCCGCTCGGCGGAGTCGGGCCGCGTGCTCACCGCCGTGGCGCTCGCCCTCCTGCCCGTCGCCCTGGGCCCCACCCTCGCGCTGGGCGGCGCCGCGCCGCTGATGGGCACCCTGGCCGGCCTGGGTGTCCTGGGCCTCGGGGCGCTGACCGCGGCCATCGCCGCCCGCCGCTTCGACGATCTGCGCCCCGTGACCCTGCGGCTGGCGGTCCTGACCCCGCTGGCCATCGCCGTCTTCGCCGCGCGCCTGGACGACCCGGGCCCCCTGGTCGCGCTCCTGGCGCCGCTCGGCCTGCTCGCCGTGGGCGCCGGGGCCTCGCCGTTCGTGGGCGGGCCCGTCGTCCGCGCGCTCGCCACCGTGGCGCTCGCGACCCTGTGGTTCCTGGTGCCGGCCCTGCGTGGGGGCGGCCCGGCGGCGCTCCTCGCGGTCACCGCCGGCGGCGCGCTCGCCCTGGCCGCCCGCGGCCTCCCCACCGCCTGGCGGCCGGCCGCGCTGGGCCTCCTGGGGCTCGCCTGCGTGGCCGTGGGCGCGTTCCGGGGCGTGGTCGTCGCGCACCCGGCGTTCGGCGGCCCCGCTTCGGCTCTCCTGGCGCCGATACTCGGCATCGTGGTCTTCGCGTTTCTGGCGCCGGACCGGCCCCGCACCTGGCACGTCCTCCTGCCGCTGGCGGTGGGCACGCTGTTCGTCCTGCAGCAGCGCCTGCTCCCTGTGCCCCTGGTCGCCGCCGCGTTGGCGCCGGGGCTCGTCGCCCTGGTCCTCGCCGCGCTCGAACCGGACTTCCGCGGACGGTCGACGTGGTTCGTCGTGCTCGTCGCCGCCACGGGCCTCCTGCTCGCCCTGCCACCCGCCTCGGGGCCCGCCGCGCTCGTCCTCGGGCTTCCGCTGGCCGCCGCGCTGCACGGGGCCGCCCACCGCCGCGGGCGCAGCGCCGTCGCCGCCCTTTGCGTCACCTACGCGGCCCTGACGGGCGCCCTGGGCGGCCTGACGACGGGCCTCGACGCGGCGCTCTCCGCCCTGCCCTGGCTGCCCCTGCCCGTGCTCCCCTTCGCGCTCGGCATCGCCGGCCTCGGCTGGCGGAGCCGTGGGCCGCACACGCAGGCGCTCTCCGTCGCGGCCGCGGCGGGGCTCGCGCTCGCGCTTTTCGATGTGCCGCACGCGAACGAGGCCTGGCAGGCCCTCGGCGTCGCCGCGGCGCTCGCCGCGCTGGTCTCCCGCGAGCGCCGCGTCCTCTTCGACGCCGGCCTCGTCTTCATCGTCATCGCCCACGACCTGTGGCGCGGCGCGCCTTCTGGCCTGATGAGCGCCCCCGGCGCGGCGCTCGCCGTGCTCGCCCTCGCCGCCCTCGGCGCCGCCCGCTTCGAGGGGTTCGGGCTCGCCGCGCTCGCCGGCCTGCTCCTGCCCGCGACCGCCACCCTCGCCTTCCTGGACGCCCCCTCGGACGCCCTCCGCGCGCTGGCCCTGCTCACGGCCGCGCCGTTCCTGGTGATGCCGCTCCTCGCCTTCCTCGGACCCGGCGCGGCTCGCTGGGGCGCCCGCGGGCACCCCGTCACCCTCGCGCTGATCTTCGGCGGCGCCGTCGTGCTCGCGCTCGTCAACCGCGCCGGGCGCCCCCTGCCGCCGCCGGATCAGGCGCTGCGCTACACGCTCGTGGGCGTCGCGCTCTTCGCCGTGGGGCGCACGCTGCAAGGCCGCTTCGCCGGCTGGTCCGCGGCCCTGGGGCGGCCCGAGGGCGGCGACGGCTGGTCGCGCGTGATCGACGCGAGCGTGCTCGCGCTGGCGTCGTTGCTGGTGATCAAGGGTGTCCTGACCGGGTTTGGCCTGTTCACGCCGCCGATGTTCGCCGCCGGCGCCGGACTGCTGCTCACGCTCCTCGCGACGGGCGCGGAGCGCACGTTCCTGGCCTACGCCGCGGCGCCGCTCCTCGCGTTGGGTGCCGGGCTGGCGCTGTTCACCGCGGGCCTGGACCCGGCGGCGCTCACGGGCCCGGACGTCGCCCTTGCCTGGCTCCGCGCGACGCTGGGTGCGACGCTGCTGTGTGCCGCGCTCCAGGCCGCGTTGCCGGCGCTCGCGCGCGAACGACTCGGCCCCGTGCCCCCGGCGCTCGGCCGTGCGTTCGGGCTGCTCGTCCCGCTGACCCTGGCCGGCGCAGTGCCCGCCGCCGCCAACGCCCTCGACCCTCGCCTCGTCGGCGTCGCCCTGTTCGCGACCGCGATGGCGGCCCTCGCGCAGGCCCCCCGGCGCGCTGCCTGGCTCCTGGGCGCCACGTTGGCCTCCGCCGCCCTCGTCGCGAGCAGCACCGCAGGCCTGGCCACGCCCCTTGCCGGCCCGGGCCTCGCCGCCGCCG
>CAINDO010000614.1 GCA_903847385.1 uncultured Myxococcales bacterium | reverse complement strand
GCGTTGCCCGGCGGCTCCGGCGGCTCCGGCGGTGCGTTGCCCGGCGGGTCCGGCGGGTCCGGCGGTGCGTTGCCAGGCGGCTCCGGCGGTTCCGGCGGCTCCGGCTGTGCGTTGCCCGGCGGCTCCGGCGGCTCCGGCGGCGCGGGTGGCATCGAGCCCCCGCCGCCCCAGTGCGACGAAGAACGCGCCTGCCCGCCCAACGCCGTCTGCCGCGACGGCCAGTGCGTCCTGGTCGAAGGCGACCTCTGCGACCTGCCGGCCGACCCCGGGGTCTGCGCGGCCGCCTTCGAGCGGTGGTACTTCGACGCCGCCGTCGGCGCCTGCCAGCCCTTCACCTGGGGGGGCTGCGGCGGCAACGAGAACAACTTCGAGACGCCCGAGGCCTGCGCGGCGCGCTGTGGGGCCCCCCCGCCGCCCCCCGCGTGCATGCAGGACCTCGACTGCCCGGCGCCGCCCCGCCCCGGCTGCGTCGGTCGGTGCGTCGGTGGCATGTGCGGCGTCGAGTGTGCGCCGGCCTGCGGCCCGGACGCCCCCTGCCCGGCCGGAGAGGCCTGCGAGGGCGGCGTCTGCGTGCCCGCCGCCATGTGTCCCGATCCCAACGATCCGACGGTGCACTACGTCAGCCAGGATCCGGCGGAGTGCCGCCTCGTACGGTTCGCCTGTGCCGCGGGGCAGACGATGTTCAGCGATCCCGTGTGCGGGTGCGGCTGCATCGACGATGTCCGCCCCGCCTGCGCGCCGGGCGAGCTCCGGACGCCCGACGGTCTCTGCGTGGCCGCCTGCAACGGGGACGAGGAGTGCCCCGCGGGCACGCTCTGCAACGCGGGCGATGTGTGCCTGCCCGATCCCGACTGCCCCATGTGCGCGGTGTGCGCCGGCTGGTGCGTCGGGGCCGTGATGCGGTAGCAACGCGCGGGCCCGAGCGACCGGGCTCCGCCGCTCAGGGCAGGGTGCAGAGCCCCGGGCAGTCCGCGCCGCCGTTGGCCGGATCGCAGGCGTCGTTCGGCGCGTCCACGCAGATCAGCCCCGCCGGGCAGGGGAAGCCGGCGAAGCCCCCGCACATCTGGCCTTCGCCGGGGACCGGCCCGACGCCGCAGGACGCCTCGCAGAGGTCCAGCGTCTCGAAGACCCGCCCGGCGCAGGTCTCGTCGCAGCCGCAGCCGCTGACGGCGCGGCACCTGCCGTCGGCCCCGACGCCGAAGCCGATGATCGCGTCACAGAGGCCGAACTCGCCGTCGAGCACGGGACCGCAGCGCGCCGGGGGCGGCGCGATGGCCTCGGCGCAGCCCGGCCACGTGACACACACGTCCGTGTAGCAGCCGTTGCGGACCTCCGGGACCGTGCCGGGCATGCAATCCGGGGCCAGCCGGCGGCACATCAGCAGGCTGCCGTCCGCGTTGCAGGTCGAGTCGTCGGCGTCGCAGGCGCCGTCGCCATCGGTGTCGGGGCAGGCCGCGGGGACACAGACGCCGATGCAGTCGGCCCCGCCGTTGGCCGGATCACAGTCGTCGGTCGGATCGTCCACACAGAGCTCACCCGCCGCACAGGCGAAGCCGGCGATGCCGCCGCAGATGCCCGGCGGCGGGCCGACGACACCGCAGGCGTCCCACGCCACGCAGGCGTTCGTGTAGCAGCCGTCGCGCACCTCGGGCACCGTGCCGGCGGGGCAGTCGGGCGGCGCGCGCCGGCACATCAACCGGGAGCCGTCGGCGTTGCACTCGGGGTCCACGGCATCACACTGGCCGTCGGCGTCCGCGTCGGGGCAGCCGCCGGGGACGCAGAGGCCGCCACAGTCCGCGCCGCCGTTCTGCGGGTCGCAGGCGTCCGTCGGATCGTCGATGCAGATCTCCCCGGCCGCGCAGGGGAGGCCGGCGAAGCCGCCGCAGCGCCGCGGATCGGGCGGGACGACGCAGGCGAGCAGACACGCCTCTTCGCTCTCGAAGACCCGCCCCAAGCACCGCGCGTCGCAGCCACAGCCGCCGACGATGCCGCACGTGCCGTCGCCGTTGGCGGCCCACCCGAGGAGGGCGCGGCAGTCGCCGAACTCACCGGGCGCGACCGGCGTGCAGGCCTCGACCGGCGGCGGTTCCACCGCGCCGCACTCGGCCCAGGACACGCAGCGATCCGTGTAGCAGCCGTCCGCGACCTCGGGCACGGTGCCGTCCGGGCAGGCGGGGCTCGGCCGGTTGCACAGGGCCGGCTGGCCGTCGAGGTTGCACTCGCCGTCCTGCGGGTCGCACACGCCGTCGCGATCCGCGTCGCCCTCCGGGCACGGCGGGGGCTCGCCGCCGCCGATGCTGCCGCCCGTGGTCCCGCCGGCGTTCCCGCCCGTGTTCCCCCCAACGTCGCCACCAGTGTTCCCGCCGGTGCTCCCGCCGGTGTTCCCGCCGGTGTTCCCGCCGGCGTTCCCGCCGATGTTTCCGCCGACATCGCCCCCAGTGTTCCCGCCGGTGTTCCCGCCGGTGTTCCCGCCGACGTCGCCACCGGTGTTCCCGCCGGTGTTCCCGCCTGTGCTCCCGCCGACGTCCCCGCCGGCGTTCCCGCCGGTCACGGCGCCGCCCTCGCCGCTGCCGCCCGTGCCGCCCGTACCGGGCGTGCCGCCGACGACCGATCCCCCGGCGCCCGCGTCGGCGTTCGTGGAGGTCCCGCCCTCGCAGGCGGCCGTGAGGCCGGCGAGCGCGCAGGCGGTCAGGAACGCCCACGGCTTTCCGCGGGGGGCGGCAGAAATCCGCGACCCGGTCGGGCCGGGTGCGGACGCGCTCTGGAGCGCGCGAGGTCGGAGTTCGTCGTGCTTTCGCATCGTGGGCCTCCTTCGGTGGTCCTTGGAATCCGCGGTCTACGCCGGCGCGTCCACCATCGTCCAGGGCGAGCCTGCGATGCAAACGAACCCGACCCCCCCTCGATGCCGGGGGGCGCAGTCGGGGCTTGACGCGCGCCGGACCGCACCGGAACCTGCAGTCTCTGTCGCCCGCACCTCAAACCCCCGGTCACTCGCTCACACGAAGGGACGCTCCCCATGCGGTTCTCCAACGGTCGCGCGGTCGTCTTCTTCTATCCGTCCTTCGTCTACGATCTCGCGCAGTTCGCGATGTTCCCGGTCAACGCGGCCATCGGCGGCATGTGTCGGCTGCAGCCCTCGGGCTCGGTCTGGAACGCGCCCGACTTTCGCAGCCGACCGCTGGAGGGCACGGGCACGCCGGTCTCCGAGCTGCGCCGGACGGTGCTCGACGGCCACGACGTCGCCTTCGACGAGGCGGACCTGGTGCGGCTCTATGACAGCCTGCCGACGGTGAGCGCCGCGGACGACGTGGTCGGGCACACCTATCGTGGCCGCATCCTGCGCACCAACCGCTCCGTGCTCGACCTGGCCGAGTGGGCCCTGGTGCGGCCGTTGACCCGGCTGGGGTTCGGCTGGGGCAAGCGCTACCGGACCGCGGACAAGGGCGATCCGCTGCTCGTGGACTGGCAGCGGCGGATCTTCGCCCCGATCCCCGCCTGGGGCAACGTCGGGCTGACGGACATCCGCTGGCGCGGCGAGCCCACGGCGACGATGAACTACGATCACCAGCCCTGGAAGGACTACTTCCGGCGCCTCTCGGACGACGGGGACCCCGCGGTGGTCCTCCTGGGTGTGTGGACCCACAAACACATCGCCGGCGGCTGGTTCACGCTGACGCTCGACCCGGAGACGCCGGCGGATCCCCGCGCGCGGGGCGGCGACCGGGCATGAGGACGGCCCGACACATCCTGATCACGGGCGCCGCCGGTGCCATCGGCTCCGCGCTGGCGACCCGTTTCGCCGCGCGCCACCCCGAGGCCCGCCTCACGCTGGTCGACGTGGCCGAGGCGCCCCTGCGCGCGGTCGCCGCGGCCCTCGGCCCGCTCGCCGAGGCGCGGCGCTGGGATCTCACGCAGGTGGACGCCCTGCCCGGCCTGTGGCGCGAGCTCACGGACGCCCGCGGCCCGGTGGACGTGCTCGTGAACTGCGCGGGTCTCATGGACATCCTCTCCATCGGCGGGACCGGCTGGTCGCGGGGCGCGACGCTCCTGGGCGTGAACCTGCTGGGGCCCCTGCGTCTCATCGACCTCGCCCTGCCCGAGATGGGGCGTGGCGGCTGCATCGTCAACGTGTCGAGCATGGCCGGGCGCGTGCCGCTCAAGGGCTGCACCTACTACGGCGCCGCCAAGGCGGGGCTGGCCATGGCCTCGGAGATCGCGCACGTCGAGCTGGCCGCGCAGGGCATCCACGTGGTCACGGTGTACCCCGGTCCCGTCGCGTCGGGCCTCGAGGCCCACGCCCGCGGACAGGTCGCCCGCAGCCTCGTGTCCAAATACATCCCCACGGGCACGCCCGAGGTCCTCGCCGCCAAGATCGTCGACGCCTGCGATCGCGGCGTGCCCCGCGTGGTCTACCCGAGCGTCTACGGCGTGCCCTTCGTGCTCAACGCGCTCGCCGCCCGCGTGACGGCCTCGGTCGGGCCCGAGCCGCTGCGCTGACCCTCGGCTGTGAGCGGGGCGCAGGCCGGGCTCGACCACACACACCGGGCGTCAGGATGCGGCGTCGTCCGCGTCCTCGTCCGCGTCCGTCGGGCGGCCGGGGAAGACCACCGGCGCGAGCGTCGCGACGAGCAGCGCCGCGGTGACGAACGCGCTGTTCGCCGCGCAGAACGCCTTGCCCGCCGCGACGAGCTCGATGACGGCGGGCGCCGCCAGCGCGCTGCGGAAGGCGGCTCCCAGGGCGCCGAACACACAAACCAGGATCGCGACGCCGACGGGCAGCGGCAGCCGGCGGAGCGCCCGCGCCGGCGGGTGCAGCACGGGGAGCAAAAGGCCCGGCGCCGACATCATGCCGATGCCGACGAACCCCAGCGTGAACACGAAGAACCACAGCGTGTTGACGCCCGGGGGCGCGCCGGCCGGGAAGGTCGGATCGACGGGGCCGAGCGAGATGCCGAGGAGCTGCGCGAGCACGGTGGTCCCGAAGGAGACGCCCAGCGCCATGGCCAGGCGGGGCGCGGCCCGGACGCGCATCCAGGTCGGGCCGACGCTGCCCCGTGGCAGGTGCGCCTCGGCCGCGCCCGTGGCGCCGAGGGCGGCGCCGGCGACGATGAACGCGCCCTCGGCCACCGCGGGCGGCAGCGCCTGCGCGAAGGGCGGGAAACGCGCGGCGACACAGCCGACCAGGGCGGCGGCGGAGAGGAGCGCCACGGCGGTGGCGCCACCGGTGCTCTCGGCGGTGGGGGCGGCTCGATGCATGCCCCGATTGGAGCACCCGCGCGGCCGCCGGACAATGGGTCGGGTGTGTCGATGGTGCGAGGTCACGGCTTGGTCGCGGTCAAGGGGCGGAGTCGTCGGGTCGTCGACCGCGACCGGCTCCTTGGGGCGCCAGCGGTGCCGCGATGTCCGGAGCATGACCCGCCCTTGCCGCCCGCCCGGCCGAGTGCTACCGCTGGGCGATGCTCCGACACACCCTGCGAATCGTCCTCGGCGTGCTCGTGCTCGCCTGCCAGGCCGCGCCCCCGCCCGAGACGGCGCCTTCGGCGGGCCCGGCCTCGGCCGCAGCGCCCGTGACCAGCGCGCCGACCGCGACCCCGACCGCCGCGCCCGCGAGCGCCGCGTCGGCGCCCCCGCCGGGCACCGGACTGCCGGGCTACACGGCACAGGAGGCGGGCCCCGATGCCCAGAAGCAGGCCACCGAGGCCAACCGCGCGGGCTTTCGGGCGTATCGCAAGGGTGACCTGACCGCGGCCGCGGCCGAGTACGAGCGGGCGGTCCGGGCCCACCCGGGCCACGCGCTCGCCCGCTACAACCTGGCCTGCGTGTGGGCGCGCCTGGGTCAGGCCGAGCGCGCCCTGGCCGCCCTGCGCGAGCTTCGGGAGGCCGGGTGCCCGACGTGCCTCGCCCGGGTCGCCGGCGCCCCGGCCGACGAGGACTGGGCGGCCCTGAAGGCCGACCCGCGCTTCGTCGCCGTGACGCAGGGGGTCGTGGTCCCCGCCGGACCGGGGGAGGTCAGCGCGGCGCTGGAGCGCGCCTTCACCACCGGCAAGGTCGAGGCTCTGTCGCCGTTCCTTTCGGACGAGGGCACGGTCGAGGTCGTCACGGTCTGTTCCGTCTGTGATCCGCCCGAGGACCGGGCCACGAAGAAGCTCGCCCGCGGCGCGCTCGTGAAACACATCGCCCGGGCCGCCAACCATGGCGGAGACGAGGAGAACGCCCCGTATTTCAATGGCTTCGAACGGCCGAAGTGTGATGACACATGCTGCCGGGCGCACCCCGAGATGCTGATGCACAACAATCTGTTCCTGGAGGAGGTCTGCGTCCGCCGGGGGCCCGACGGCGCGCCGAAGCTCTCGCGGCTCGTTTTGATCGACGGGGCCTGAGGGGGCGAGCGCCGGGCGACGTCGTTCGGCATCCCGGCGGCGGAAAGGTCCCGGGCCGAGGCCGGGCGCGCTCAAGGACCGGCCTCCGGCTGCCGAGAGAGTCCCCTGGGGCTCAATCCCGGCGGAGGTTCCATGGCGTCGTTTCGCATTGCGCGGGTCTGCGGGCTCGTCTGCACCAGTCTGTTCGCGGCTTCGGGGGTGGGTGCGCAGGCGCTCCTGCCCATCCAGGACCGCGCCCCGGCGCTCTTTCCCTGGGGCGACTGGGGTCTGCAACTCACGATTCAGCCCGTGCTGGTGCCCCTTGACCCGCCGGACGAGATCATCGAGATCGAGCCGGGTCACCAGATCCACGGGCCCATCGAACTCCCGTTCCCCGTCACGATCGGCGGCGTCATCCAGGACCGTCTGTACGTCTCGACGGCGGGGTTCCTGTCGTTCGGTGCGCCGCTCGGGGAGCAGTTCGGCAGCTCGAACGCCGGGCTCTGGCCGAATCTGTCGATCACGACCATCGCGCTCGGCGGGGACTGGAGCGTTTCGAAGTACCCGCGGCGGATCGAGCTGCGCACGGGCGGGCGCCCCGGCCGGCGCGTTTTCACCGTCTCCCTGGTCGACATTCCCCTGTCTTCGCTGCCGGGCAGCGAGCACACCGCCCACGCCCGCTTCGAGGAGGCCACGGGCGACCTCGCGCTGTCGAGCGTCGCGTCCCGTCGCAGACATCGGGACTGGTGGATGCTCACTTCCGCGTGGCTCGGTCTGATGCTCGGCGAGGCCGTCGAGCACTTCGGGTTCAACTTCACGACCAACCCGGGGGCCGGCCTCTCCGTGACCCTGGTGCTCAGCGACTGCGACCCGGCGACCCACGGCGATCGCGATGCCGACACGCTGGTGGACGCCTGTGATCCCTGCCCGGATGCCTTCGATCCGCGCGCCCTGGACCGCGATCGCGATGGGCTGGGCGACGCCTGCGACGACGACCCGGACGCGCCCGCGGCCGGCTTCGCAAAGCCGGTCGGCCCCGAGGCGGACCCGGACGCGGACGGAGACGGCGTGCCCGACTCGGGCGACAACTGTCCGGACGACACGAACCCGGAGCAGGCGGACGAGGACGCGGATGAACTCGGAGATGTCTGCGATGCCTGCCCTGGAGATCGGTGGGAAGGGGACCCGGACGCCGATGGCGTTTGTGGAATGGACAACTGTCCGTGGGCCTACAATCCAGCGCAGGCGGACGCCGACGGCGACGGCTTCGGGGATGTGTGTGACGAGTGCGCGGGGCCCGGACCGCTGGACGCTGAGGGCGCGCCCTCGCCGTCCGACGGCGACGCGATCTGCCGGACCGAAGACAACTGCCCCGACTGGCCCAACCCCGATCAGGCGGACCGGGACGGCGACGGGATCGGCGATGCCTGCGAGGCGTGGCCCGACCTCTCGGAGGCCCCCGGCGACGATGACGGTGTCCCCCAGGCGCTCGACGACTGCCCGGACGACTACGACCCCGATCAGCGCGACCAGGACGCCGACGGTGTGGGGGACGCGTGCGATCTCGACGTGGACGGAGATGGCGTCGAGAACGCGCCGCACGGGCAGTTCGAGTTCGGCGCCTCTCCGGACAACTGCCCGCTGGCACCCAACGGTGACCAGGCGGATGGCGACGAGGACGGCATCGGCGACGCCTGTGACCTCGGCTCGAACTTCGTCGAGATCCTGTTCGCGGACGGCGGGCGAGGGGCCAGGATCATCGCCGCCGTGAACGGCCAGGATGCTCTGGACGTCAAGGTGGAGGTCGACCTGGTCGGGCCACTTCGGCTCCAGCTCAGCGAAGCACTCGATCGGCTGGGGGCGCCGGGCGAGGGGGGGGTGTGTGATCAGGTTCAGCTCTGGCTGCAGAACGACGAGACCTTCGAGCCCGTCGAGGTGGCCTGGCTGGCGATCGTCCGCGACACACCCGACGGACCCGAACGGACCTGCCTCGTCGATGGCCTGAACAACCCGGACCCGCGCTGCGAGCGGCTCGATCCGTCGACGGCGCCGCCCGGCGTCGTGCCGACGCTCCTGTCCGGAGCCTACTCCAACGGCAGTCACTGGGGTTCGTTCGACGACGACGGCCTCGGCCCCGGCTTCGGGCCCGGCTGCCTGCCCGACAACTGCCCGCAGGTGGACAACGAGGATCAGACCGACTCGGACGCCGATGGCCTCGGAGACCCCTGTGACGTCTGCCCGGAGATCGCCGATCCGCACCAGCCGGACCGCGACCGGGACGAGGTGGGCGACGCCTGCGACAACTGCCCGAACGCACCGAATCACGATCAGACCGACTTCGACGGCGATGGCCTGGGCGATGCCTGCGACCCTTGCGTGGCGGTCATGAGCAACCCGCCGGCCGACGGTGATCGCGATGGCTGGGACACGGCCTGTGACAACTGCCCGGCCAAGTGGAACCCGAGCCAGGGCGACGCCGACCGGGACCGGCTGGGCGATGCGTGTGATGTCTGCGGTCGCGTGTCCGATCCCGGCGCGCCGGATCGCGACGGTGACCGGCGGCCGGACGCGTGCGACAACTGCCCCGGGCGGGCCAATCGCGCGCAGCGGGACACGGACGCCGATGGCCGCGGCGATGGCTGCGACAACTGCGTCGCCAAGTACAACCCCGACCAGCGCGACACGGATCGCGATGGCCGCGGGGATGTCTGCGACCCCACGCCGGGTCGGGCGCACGGACTGCGCTGAACCGCCGGGTCGGCGCGTCCCCGCCGGACCTTCACTCCACCCAACGCACGATCCGGAGGTCCTGCCCGCTCCGATTGACCGGCGCGTTGTCCGCGATGCCCTCCTCGCAGTCGTAGTTGTAGGTGTACGAGGTGAAGCCGCCGGCCACCAGGAACCGGGCGCCGTCCAGCAGGGCCTCCGTCGGGCCGCCGTAGAAGGCGACCTCGTCGTCGCCGACGGAGAGCGCGAACCCGCCGGACCGCATCGAGGTCCAGGTGCAGCGGGCGTCGGGGTTCGGAACCCGGCAGACGGCCGCGGTGGTGCGCACGTTCAGGATCGGGCCACCGCTCCGCAGGGGGTAGCCGCCGAGCATGCCGCCCCAGGCCGCCACGAGCGCCCCCGTGGCCTCGAGGAAGATTCGGCCCTCGGCGTGCTGGTCCCCGTCCTCCGGAGCCGGCAGCGTCTCGGAGAGCTCGAGCTGCACGGCGTCGCCCACGGCCAGCCCCGCCGTGCCCAGCCCGGCGACGATGAGGTGCGGGGCGCGCCCGGCGCAGGCCTCGTTGTAGAGGTCGACCCGGAACTCACCCCCGTCGGCGTCGAAGCGGAGGCGCCCGTCGGCCAGCACCTCGCGGACGACGGCGCGGCCGTTGTACCCGACCATCCAGGCGTACCGCTCGGTCGGCAGGTCGCAGGCCAGCTCGGCCCAAGGCATCATGAGGCTCTCGCCGAGGCCGTCCGGAAGCGGGGGCGACTCGGGGCAGATTTCGGGGAGCTCCGCCACCGGGGGCTCGACGGGCGTGTCCTCGGGTTCGAGCGCGTCGATGGCATCTTCGGTCGGCTCGGTCGGCTCGGCCGGCTCCGCGGGCTCGGGTGACTCGAACGGTTCGGCCGGATCCACCGAGGTTTCGTCGGCGTCGGGGTCACCGCAGCCCGAAAGGGCCGCGAGGGCGGTCAGGCACAGGAGGGCGGCGCGGCGGATGGGATGGCTGTTCATCGTGTGTCTCCGAGGTGAGTGGGGTGTGGGTGCGACGCGATTCAGTAGCCGCCGGTCAGGCGGAAGACCTGGTTCGACTGGAAGTGGCACGGGTACAGCTGCAGCTGAACGCCGTCCGTCGCGACGCCGCTCGGCACGTCGACACAGTAGGCGGGGTCCTGAACCCACCGCAGCGTGGACTGGGGGAGCTGATACGGCGGGAGCTGCCCGTCGAGCGAGAACTGCTGCTGCGTCGTCTGGCCGCAAGCGGTCTGGACCAGCGTGAAGCGCCCGGCGCCCGCCGCCTGCGGCGTGACACAGAGCCGCGAGCTGGTGTTCCGCAGCCGGTACGCGTTGCCGAGGCCGACCCGCTCGAACGCGAACCGCTGGGCGGGCCCCCCATGGCAGGCGAACTGGTTCACCGGCAGACCCGCACGGGCCTCGCCCCAGGGGATGTCCAGGCACTTGTTGGTCACGAGCCCGCGCACCTCGTAGTAGAAGGGCGCGGCCCGGAGCGCCTCGGTGTCGGTCGCCAGGAGCGCCTCGTCGGCGGTGCTTTCGTCGTCGCCCATCCAGTCGGCGGACTCTTCTTCGGTCGCGCAGCCGAGCAGGGTGGCGGTGAGGCTCAGGAGAGTGACGAGGGCGCGGGGGGTGTTCATGGGAGCTCCTTTTTGTGTGGGGTCGATGTCTCGGCCATGGAGCACTGCACCGTCCGTGCCAACATTTTTTGCAGGCGGTCATATGAATGATTTCAGATGCTTGCGAGCCGTTGCAGGGGGCGCGGGCCACGACGCCCCGCCGGCGGTCGTGGGACCCATGGGGCCTTGCGGCACGTGACACAGTGGGGCATACGTGGATCTCGTGACCGACAACACACTCACCTCCCCCCGGGGCGCGGCGGCCGTGCGTACGCCCGGCACCGGGCCCGCCCGGCTCGTCGTCGTCCACCCGGTCTCCATCGCGCGCGCGCTCGCTCTGCCGGCTCGGGGCGAACTGCCCATCGGTCGCTCGACGGGGCCCACGGCGCTCGAGGACGCGACGATCTCCCGCGCCCATGCGGCGGTTCAGTCCGCGCCGACCGGTCACATGGTCGTGGACGCGGGCAGCCGCAACGGCACCTACCTCAACGGCGCCCGGGTCGGCGCCGCGCCGTGCAGGCTGAGGGATCAGGACGTCCTCCGCTTCGGGGATGTTCTGGCCGTCTATGAGGCCGGCCGCGGGGTGGCGCTGGCGCTCGACGGGCAGGATCCCCGCGAGGTCGATCGGGCGGCGGTGCCCGGCGAGGCCGCCGCCGCCGTCCTGCTCCGCTGGCAGGTCTCGCGCGCAGCGCCCGATCCGTCCGCGTGCCTGGTCGTCGGCGAGACGGGGACGGGCAAGGAGCGCCTGGCCGCGGAGCTTCATCGCGTGAGCGCGCGCCGCGGTCCCTTCATCACCCTGAACTGCGCGGCCCTGAGCCCGCAGCTCGTCGAGAGTCAGCTCTTCGGCCACGCCCGCGGCGCCTTCACGGGCGCGGTGGGCGCCCACCAGGGTGTGTTCCGGGCGGCCGAGGGCGGGACGCTCTTCCTGGACGAGGTCGGCGAGCTGAGCCTGGAGATGCAGCCGAAGCTGCTGCGGGCGATCCAGGAGCGCGAGATCCACCCGGTCGGAGAGACTCGGGGCGTCCGGGTCGACGTGCGCGTCGTGGCCGCCACCCACCGCGAGCTGCCCGCGATGGTGGCTCAGGGTCTGTTCCGGCGCGATCTGTTCGCGCGCCTGGCCATCTGTCAGGTGGACGTGCCTCCCTTGCGCGCGCGGCGCGCCGATGTGTTGGCGTGGCTGAGTCTCCTCGAGGCGCGGTGGCGGGCGGCGCGGGCCGGCGCGAACGTGGGCGCCGTGGCCCCCTTCGCCCTGCACGCGGACGTGGCGGAGGCCATGCTGCTCGCCCCGTGGCCCGAGAACCTGCGCGGCCTCGAGCGTTGGGTGCACCGCCTCGCGTCGGACGGCGGCGGCGCGCTCTCGCTCCCGCGTCTGGCCGACCTGGGGCTCGACCGCGATCTCTCGGAGCCTTCCGCCGAGCCTTCTCCCGCGCCGCCCGTCGGCCCGGTCAGGCCGGCCGCGGCCGCGTCGCCGGAGGCCGAGCGCCCCGGCGTGCCGGACGCCGCGACGCTGGCGGCGCTGCTGGCGGCCTACGGGGGCAGCGTCCGCGCCGTCGCCAAACACCTCTCTCGGGAGCGCAAACAGATCTACCGATGGATGGAGCGGTACGGTCTTCGGGGGGCACCGGAGGAGGGGGACGATGGCACGGCTTGAACGGGCGCGCGCCGCCGCGGCCGTGCTCGGGTGCGCCACGCTCTTCGGGTGTTTCGACGACCTTCGGGATCGCGCCTGCGAGGCGTCCGATCCGGACTGTTTCCCGGACGAGGCGTGTATCGAAGGCCGCTGCCGGGCCGCCCGGGCGGTCGACCCCGATGCCGCCGGCGCGGCGAACGTGAGCCTGAGCGTGCGTGTGTTCGAGCGCGCCCACGGGACGGAGTTGCCCGCGGCGACCGTCGACTTCGACAACAACGACGGCCTGCAATGCAGTTGCCTCGCCTCGGCGACCCAGGGGCCGTGTCGGTTGAGCGTGCCGAGCACCGGCACCGTCCGGGTCTGTGCCCGGGCCCACGGCTACCGCGGCTGCGCGCGACCCGAGCTGCCGACGAGCCTGGGCGAGGTCGAGCTCGTCCTCGACGCGTGCGCCGAGGGCGCCCCCTGTGACGACGCCCCCGGCACCTGCACCTGCGCCGGCCTGCCGACCTGCGGGACGACGGAGAGCCCATGAGACACTCACTCTGGCACGCGCTGCTGCTGATCGTCGCGTGTCTCGGCTGCTCCGAGAGCGGGGGGGGCGGGCGCTCGGGCGCCACGGGCGACGCCGAGGTGCCCGTGTCTCCGGGACCGGGCGACGTACCCGAGGGTCAGCTCGCCGTGGTCGGCAAGGTCTTCGACTACCTCACGGGCGCGCCCCTCGCCGGAGCGTTCGTGTCCACCTTCCCCCCGACGGTGATCGTGCGCACGAACGACGACGGGGAGTACGTGCTCACGGAGGGCCTCTCCCCGGGCCAGATCTACGAGGTCAAGGGAGAGGCCGGCGGGTACGAACGCCGGTTCGCGCCGGCCCGCCCCGTGCCCGCCGGCCGCGTGACGCTGAACCTGCCGCTGGTCCCCGCCGATCGCGCGGTGCCTTTGCGCTTCGAGCCCGCGGTCCTGGTCTTCACGAGCGACGTGCACGAGGTCCGCGTGGCGGTCATGGGGACGGGCGACGGCACGTCGACACCCGCCTATGCGCCCCCGGCTTGGCTGGAGGTCTCGACCCCGCCGCGCGCGCTCCGGGGCGGGGAGCGTCAGATCACGACGTTTCGCATCGTGCCGGAGGCCTTCGCGGCGGCCGTGGCCGAGCTGGGCGCCGGCGCTTCGCTCCAGGCGGAGGTCGAGATCACGGACGAGTTTCAGCGCGTCGGCCTGCTCTCGGCCGTGGCCGTGCCCGCGCCGCCGGGGCTGGTCTCCCTGAGTGCGACGAGCGCGGCCGTGGCCGTCGTCGTGGGTTCCACGGTGGACGTCGCCGTCACGGCCCGCTACGCGGAGCAGCCGCTCGTCGGCGCCGGCGTACGGGCGACCTCGGACGCCGCCGGGCTCGTCCTCGAGACCCCCGAGCGCACCGCCGGGGACGACGGCGTCGCGGTGCTCCGCGTCCGCGGCGAGGCCGTCGGCGAGGGGGTCGTGCACATCGCCCTGCCGGCCTACCCGGACGCCGACCCCGTGCGGCTCGCCGTCGACGTCCTGCCCGTGGGCAGCGAGCCGCCGCCGACGGACCCCTGCGCCGTGAACAACGGCGGCTGCGGCGCACCCGAGGACGGCCGGTGCGTCGTCGAGTCCGGC
This sequence comes from uncultured Myxococcales bacterium, assembly GCA_903847385.1. GTDB lineage: Bacteria > Myxococcota_A > Bradymonadia > UBA7976 > UBA1532 > CAINDO01. The sequence goes on along the minus strand of CAINDO010000614.1, from coordinate 10,770 downwards.
GCGTCGCGGTGCGTGGATCTCGACGCCTGCGCCGCGGACGAGACCGGGCGCAACCGCTGCGGGGTCGTGGGGTTCGTCACCTGTGTCGACAACGAGCTGCTGGGCCCCGATTGCGCCGACATCGACGAGTGCGCGGCGAACCCCTGTGGCGACCCGTACCACCACCGCTGCGAGAACGTGTACGGCGCGATGCACGTGTGCACCCCCTACGAGCCCTGCACCCCGGACGCGAACGGCGAGACGTACTGTGGTCCCGTCGCGTACGTGACCTGCATCGACCGCCCGGGCGCGATGCCCACCTGTGTCGACGTGGACGCGTGCGCGCCCGGCCCGGACGGCCGCAACGCCTGCGGCGCCTACACACGCTGGCGCTGCGTCGACCGGGAGAGCGTGGCGCCGGACTGTGAGGCCATCGATGCGTGCGCCACGAACAACGGCAACTGTGGCCCGGCGGAGTATTTCCGCTGTGTCGATCGGGTGGATGAGACGCCCGAATGCTTCGACCTGGACGAGTGTGCGGCGGACAACGGCGGCTGCGGGCCGAGGGACCTCCATCAGTGCACCGACCGACGCGGCGGGCCACCCGGCTGTTCGCCGCGGGATCTCTGCGCGCCGGACGCCGACCTGGGGAACGAATGCGGTGATGCCCGGTACTGGACGTGCGTGGGGCCACCCGGGACCTACCCCGAGTGCTTCGACCGCCTGGAGTGCGCCGTCTCGGCCAACGGGCGCAACGGCTGCCCCGGGCTCGCGCGGGCCTCGCGCTGCGTGGAGCGAGTGGGCGCGGCGCCGGACTGCCTGCCCTGCCCCGAGGGGTTCGTCAACCTGGACGCGGATCCCCTGACCTGCGAGCACGCCTGCGTGCCCGCCGGCCCGGAGGTCTGCAACGGCCTGGACGACGACTGCGACGGTCGGATCGACGACGCCTTCGACCACCGTCGAGACCCGGAGAACTGTGGCGCGTGCGGCCTGCGCTGCGGCGACGCGCCGGGCGTGGCGACCGCCGCGTGCATCGAGGGCGCCTGCGGCGCGCTTCGCTGCCTCCCGGGTCTCTACGATGGCGACGCCGACCCGGACAACGGCTGCGAGGCCGCCCTGCCCGACGATGTGCTGTACGTGGACGCCGGCGTCGACGACCCGAGCCCGGACGGGACGGCGGCGCACCCGTTCCGCCGCATCGGCGACGCGCTCGCGGCGGGCGCCGAGCGCCCCGAACGGACGATCGTCGTCGCCGCGGGCGTCTACGCCGAGTGCGTCGTGCTGTCCCTCCCGAACACCCGGCTCCTGGGCGCCGGCGCGGATCGGGTCACGCTCGCCTGCAACGAGCCCTATGCCCTGTGGGTCAACGCGGCCGACGGCGTGCTCGTGAGCGGCCTGCGCCTGACCACGGCCGACCAGACGTACGGCTTCTGGGCGCAGGGCGCCGCCGACCTCGTGGTCTCCGACGTCACCGTCGTCGGGTACGTGAACGCCGTGGAGCTCGTGAGCGTGCAGCGGGCGTCCCTCCGGGGGCTCCGGATCGTGGACGCCGGCGGATCGGGGGCTTCGCCCCGGGGTCTATCACTGGTCCAGTCGACGGACGTCGAGGTCTCGGGCCTGGAGATCGAGGGTGTGTCGCTGAGCACAGCCGGGGGCGGCGGCGTGGTGATCGGGGCGGGTTGCCAGCGCGTGCGCCTCGACGGAGTGAAGCTCAGCGGCGTGACGGCGCAGCCCGGCGTCCCCGAGGCCACGGGGCTCGAGGTCGCGGGTGGCGTGCGCGAGGTGGACGTCCGCCGCCTCCGGATCGAGCGCGTCGAAGGCGGAGAGGCCGAGCCGGCCGCCCTCGTTCCGGCGGGGGACGCGTTCGGGGTCCTCATCGGGGAGGGCGTGGAGGCGGTCGCGCTGGCGGAGGTGGAGATCCTCGGGATCCGGGGCGGGCGTGGCGGAGAGACGCCGGGCGGGGCGGCCTTCGGGCTCGCGGCGGCCCGAAGCAACTCGCTGTCCCTCGCGCGGGTCGATGTCCGGGACGTCGAGGCCGGGCCCGGAATGCCGGTCGGCGCCGCCACCGGGCTTCGCCTCCGCGAGGCGACGGGGGGCAGCGTGCGCAACGCGCTCGTCTGGCAGATCCGGGGCGGGGTCGGGACCCCCGCGACCGGCGTCTCGATCGACGCCGCGGTCGCCAGCACCTTCTCGGCGATGACCGTGGCGGAGATCGGCGCGCCCGACGAGACCGAGGCGGTCGGTGTCCGGATCGGCGATGGGCAGGCGCTGAGCTTGAGGCTCGAGGACATGCTCGTCAGCGGCGTGCGGGGGCGATGCCTCCGGGCCCCGGTGGGTGGCGTTCGGGCGGTCCTCGGCGCCGCGCTGCTGCACGATTGCGGCGCGCCGCCTGTGGAGGGCCCGTATGAGTCGGCGGGCGACCTGCTGACGGACGATCCGCGCTTCCGCGATCGAGCCGCCGGGAATCTGCATCTGGCGGCCGACTCGCCGGCCGTCGACGCCGCCGCGCGCGCCTCGGCCTTCGATCGGGAGCCCGCCCCGAACGGCGGCCGGGCGGATCTCGGGCGTTATGGCAACACCTCCGAGGCGACGCCGAGCCCATGACCGAAGCCCACCGAGACCTCGGCGCCCTCGAGACCGCGCCCGGCGGACCGGCGGGGGAGCGTCCGCCCGTGGAGCCGGCGCGCGAGGGCGTCGCCCCGGGGTCGCCGCACCCGGAGGCGCTCACGGGGCGAAGGCTCGCCGAGCGCTATGACATGCTCGAGCGCCTCGGCGCGGGCGGCATGGGCGTGGTGTATCGAGCGCGCCAGCTCGGCGTGGAGCGCGACGTGGCCATCAAGGTCGTGGGGGCCTCGATGGCCGGTGACGCGGACGCGCTCGGGCGATTCCGCCGCGAGGCGCGCTTGCTGAGCAACTTGCGCCACCCGCACCTGGTCACGGTGCACGACTTCGGCGTGACGGACGACGGGCTGGCCTACCTGGTCATGGAGATGCTCCAGGGCCGGCCTCTGGCGGACCTGCTCGCGGCGGACACCGCGCTGTCCCTCGAGCGCGCGCTCACGCTCTTCGATCAGGCCTGCGCGGGGCTCGAGGCGGCCCACGCGCAGGGCACGATTCATCGCGATCTCAAACCCGACAACCTCTTCGTCGAGCGCCTGCCCGATGGCAGTGAGCACCTGCGCGTGCTCGACTTCGGGCTCGCGCGCTCCGACGACGCCCGGTCGCTGGCGACGGCCGCGGGCGCGGTGATGGGCACCCCCGCCTACATGGCGCCGGAGCAGGCGCGCGGCGAGGCGACGGACGCCCGCACGGACCTGTACCAGCTCGGCGTGGTGCTGTTTCAGATGGTCTCGGGGCGACGCCCCTTTCTCGGGCCCACACCCATCAGCGTCATGGTGCAGCACCTGAACGCGCCGCCGCCGTCACTCGACTCGCTGTGCCCGGGGCTCCCGCCCGCGCTGTCCGCGCTCGCCGCCGAGTTGCTCGAGAAGGACCCGGACCGCCGCCCCCAGTCGATGCGCGAGGTGCGGGGGCGCGTCGCGGCGATCCGCAGCGGGGCGCCGGGGCCCGCCGTGACGCCCGGGCGCTCCGAAGAGGACGCGTCCACGGGTTCGAGCGCCCGCCCGCGCCGCGCTCCGCACCTCGTGGTGTGGGCCGCGGCCGCCGGGCTCGTCGCGGGCCTGGCCGTCTGGGGCGCGCTGCGCTTCCGAGATGATCCTCTCCCGCCGGCGCAACCCGAAGCCTCCCGCGGCGCCCCGCCCGGGACGGACGTGGCCGGCACGACCTCCGCTCCCGCCGCGGCCTCGTCCGCGGGCGCGGTCACCGTCGCCGCCCCGGCCACGACACGGTCCGCCTCGGCCTCGACGCCCGCCAGAGCACGCGGTCCGTCGGACGCCCCGCGACGCGCCGAACGTGCGCGCCCGAACGCCGACGCGACGGCGCCGCCGGCCACCGCCACCACGCCCCCCGACCTGGACCGCGCGCTGGAGCGCGAGCTCTCGGGGATGACCCGATGAGGCCGGCCCGCGCGCGCTCGGCGTCCGGACTCCTTGCGGCCACCCTGGGGATCTGCCCGGGGCCGTTCGCGGTCGCGGGTGCCGTCCCGGACCTGCCCGCCGCGGAGAAGGCGGCGCTCCTGACCCGCCTGCAGGCGGCCAACGCGACCTTCGACGCCGGCCGGTTCGACGAGGCGCTGCGGCTCTACGACGCCCTCGCCGCCGACGTCGACCTCGCCGAGGTCCACTTCCGGCGCGGCGCCTGCCTGGAGCGACTGGGACGGCCGGGTGACGCCGCCGCGGCCTATCGCCGCTACCTCGAGCTGCGACCGGCGGCGCCGGACGCGGGGCGCGTGCGGTTCGACATCGACCGCCTGGAGGCCGAGGCCCGGCGCCTCGAGGCCGCCCGCCGCGAGGCCGAAGCTCCGGCCTCCCAGGCGCCGCCGAGCGCCGGCACTCCCCCCAGCGCCGCGGCCCCCGACCGAACGCTGCCGTGGGCCTTCGCGACCGCCGGGGGTGTCCTGGCCGTGGGGGCCGGCGTGCTCGGCTGGGTCGCGGCCGACGCCATCGACGAGGCCAACACCTACGATCGCCGGGCCGAGGGCCACTCCCGCGGGGCGCTCGAGGACCTGCAGGGCACGGCCTCGGCCTATGAGACGACCTTCTGGATCGTCGGCGGCGTCGCACTGGCCGCAGGGCTGACCTCCGGCGTGCTCTTCTGGCGCGCGGGGGCCGAGGCGGCGCCGTCCGGCGGCGCGACGACGAGCCCGCCGCCGCCGCTGACGGTGGGCCCCGGCGGGCTCCGCGTCCTGTTCTGACGCCTCGTCCGTCTCGCCGGCTTCGGCGCCGGCCCCGTGAAGACGCGCTGGCTCGCAGACTCCCTCTCTCCCCCTCGCCACCGGCTTCGGGGCCTTGCATTCGATCCGGGCACTGTCCGGCCGGTCCGCCTGGACTGCATGCCCGGGGCGGAGTTCTGTGGTCGTCCCACCACGGGCATCGTCTGCAGCGACTTCTGCACAGGGCGGATGGCCCCGGAGCGGAGCGCCCCGGCGCGTCTCATGGAACGCCGGCCGTGGTGCTTTGCAGCGGCCGGCGAGATGACGCAGAGGAGCCGCCATGGTGAGCACGACCCGCGTCGACCGTTTCCCCCCGGAGGCCTCGACCACGTCTCTGCGTGGGCTGTCGTGCGGGCTCGCGTTCGCGGCCTGCGTGCTCTCCGCCGGGCCGGCCGGCGCCACCGAGTGGCATCTCTTCGGTGAGGTCGGCACGGACTTCCCCTTGTCCATCGGGGCGAAGGCCGTGGTCGAGGGCCCGCACCGACTCCGGTTCGGGACCTCGCTCGGGTATCTGCCGGGCCCCTACCTGGACGCCATCAACGCGGCGATGGTGAAGGTCGAGGCCTACGGCGACCTCACGGCGGATCTCATCGGCGTCGCGTTGCAGGACTCGCTCCTGTGGCGCACGCAGGTGGGGTGGCGGCCGGTGGCCGATCTCGGCACGTACCTGGATCTGCAGTACACCTTCATGGGGCTCGGCGGCGGACTCGGCAGCGAATCCCTCGTCGTCGGCGGGTCCGAGCTCGAGCCTCCGCCGGGCGGTCCGACCGAGGACGCCTTCGACATCGGCGCGGCCGTCCACCTGATCGGGCTCGAGGCCGGGTACACCTGGGTGTTCGAGACGGGCTGGACGCTCCGGGCCGGCCTCGGGTTCGAGCTCACGGTCGCCGCCGACTTCGACGTCCGCTCGCGGGAGCCCGGCCCGGGGTCCGAACAGATCGAGAAGGGCGCCAAGGACTACCTGGACCAGGTCTTCGTCGAGTGGGTGAACACACCGCACATCGCGATGGCCGCGGGCTATCGGTTCTTCTGATGGCATCGCGCACGCGCCTCGGCCTGCCGCTCGCGGCGTTCATGCTCACGTCACCCCACGCGGCGGCGGACGCGCTCGACACGCTCGAGGTGGGCTTGACGGTGCAGGGGCTCGGCGGCGCCAGCTACACGGGCACGCCGGACGTGCTCCGCGCGGACGTGGAGGGCGTGTCCGTGGAGCCCGTCCCCTACGAGGGCTGGTGGGGCGCGAGCGGGGGCGGCGGCCTGGGCGCCGAGGCGCGGCTCTGGCAATGGCTGGGCCTCGAACTCGGCGTGATGCTCACCCAGGACAACGGCGACGAGGAGATGGGCGACGGCGACCTGCACGGTGAGAACCTCTCGCTCCACCTGCCCTTCGCCGTGAAGCTCGTCGCGCCCGTGCGCGGGCTGCGGCCCTTGCTGCTGCTGGGCTTCGAGTCGGTCGTGCCCTTGGCCACGCGGGCGACCTACGGTTCGAGCGCCCTCGAGGTGACCGCCCACGCCGAGCCGTACGTCCTGGTCCACGGCGGGCTGGGTTTCGAGCTCGACCTGCCCATCGAGGGCATCGACCTGCGGGTGCCGTTCGTCTTTCACCTGGGCTTCGACCCGGCCGCCCGTGACGATCTGCGCGACAAGGCGACCTACGGCGGGCGCCGGGCGGGTCCGACGGCGATCGTCGAGCGCGTCGACTTCGACCTCGCGTACGACGCGCACGTGTACTTCACCACCGGCCTGACCTGGTTCGTGCGTTAGCAGGCCGCCGAAAGTGCAGCCTGCCCGGGCCCTCAGGGCTCGAAACAGGTCAGCCAGATGCGCAGCCGCTCGCGGTCCAGGAGGCTCGAGCCGCCCGCCGGGGGCATCGTCGCGGGCTCGACGGCGGCCCGCGCAAGGATGCGGTCCTTGAGGGCGACGGCCTCGGCGCGCGTGTCGAAGGTGACCTCCGGCGGGGCCCCGAAGCGCTCTCGTGTGGTGGCCGCGTGGCAGCCGGCGCACCAGGTCGCCAGAAATCCGCGGCCGAAGGTCTCGTAGGTCTCGAACGGCGCCTCGCGGCACGGGTCCTCATCGCCGGCGTCCGGGGCGCCCGCGGCGTCGGCCGTGGCGTCGGCGGTCGGGGTCGACGCGTCCGCCGGCGTCCCGTCCATCGTCGGGTCGACCGCGTCCGCGACGACGACCGCCGCGTCGACCGGCCCCGGCGGCGCGGACTCACCGCCGCCGCACGCCGCCAGCGCGGCGCAGAGCGCCAGCCCGCGCGGCCTCATGCCAGGAGGCCCGTCAGCGGGGTGGCGAAGGGCAGGGCCACCGCCGGATCGACGCCGCCCGCCAGGAGCAGCGTGGCCCCGAGATCCGCCGCGGCGATGCCCGGGCGCGCCGGATCGGGCGCCCCCGTCGCGGGATCCACGCCGATGCCCCCGTAGCGGGCGGTGTAGCCGCCGACCGTGCGCCCCCCGCGCAGGCCGGGGCCGACGAGCATCATGCTGGTGAACGGCCAGTGGTCCCGCCCGAACGTGGCGTTGTACGCCGGCGTGCGCCCCATCTCCGACCCCACGACGAGCAGGGTGTCCGCGGAGAGCGGCCTGCCCTCGGGGCCGGGGGTCGCGTCCAGGCGCGCCCGCAACGTGTTCAGCGCCGCGAAGAACTCCTGGAAGAGACCGATCTGCAGACCGTTGTCCGCGTGGGTGTCGAAGATGAAGTCGGTGGCGACGCTCGCGCACCGACAGAGCCCGGAGGAGAGGGCGGAGAGCGCGGTCTCGAGGCGCGCATCGAGGCTGCCACCGCCGCGCAGCGAGAGCTCGAGCCGGTCGGACACCAGGCCCTGAGCGCGCGCGACGGCCTCGACCTGGGCGGCCCGCAGGCGACTCTCCGGCGCGGCGGCGGCGAACCCGGCGGCGCGCCGAGACAGATATCGGTCGACGACCGGTGTCACGGCGAAGTCGGGGCCCCGCGTCGGGGTGTCCGCCTCGTCGAAGACGCCGCCGTCGAGCGCCGCCTGGAGCCGCCCCTGGGCGCGGCTGACGATGGTGCCGCGCTCGCCGGGGAACGCCGGCCCCGAGACGACGACGTGGGGCAGGCGGTACACGTCGCGGCGCGCGTCCGCGAGGCGCGTGGCCCAGTCCGTGCCCGTCTCGGACGTGCCGCCGGTCAACGCGACCGCCTGACACGTCTCGTGGTTCACGGAGCGCACGGAGACGCCGTTGAGGACCACGCAGGCGTCACCGTGGGCCTCGAAGAAGGCCCGCACCGCCGGCCGCCCGGGGTGATCCACCAGGGTGAGGTCGCCCCGGGTGAAGGGCTCCGCCGCCGCCTCCATGTCGATGCCCGGCCGCCCGAAGAGGGGGGCGAAGACACAGAGCGGATCCCACCCGCCCAGGGCCTGGACGAAGAGGAAGCGGTTCACCCCGCCCGCCTGGGCCCGGCTCGGCCGCGGGAGCGCGAGGGCCGCCGCGGCCACGGCGAGGGACCCCAGGAATCGACGGCGGTGCATCACAGGAAGATCACCTCCGGATCGGCCAGCAGGGCCGTCAGCAGCGCGTGCCAGGCCTCGGCGGGCCGGTGGGACACGGCCAGGGCGTCCGCGTACAGGGCGCTCAGGGCCGCCACGGCGTCCGACTCGGGTGCGATGTCCCGGGCGAGCACCGTCGTCGCCAGCGCCGACACGAGGGCCGCCGAGGGCGCCGCCGCGCGATCGACGCCGTTCAGGAGGCGGCCGAGCGGCGTCTCGGGGTCGGGGGTGTCGAGGACGAACCGCGCCGCACCTTCGGCGAGGCGCCGGTGCACCAGCGCCAGGCCCGTCGAGGTCTCCGAGGCCGCCCCGTGATCGCTGGCCCCGGCGACGGTGCGGAGGGCCTCGTCCACGCGCAGCGCGTCCCGGCCGTCGAAGGTCAGTCGGTAGCCCGTCAGGTCCGCCAGCGTCGAGGCCAGCTGGTCCGGCCGGGCGAGGCGCTCGTCGAGGGGGGCGGCCAGGCGCCCGAAGGGCCCCCGCCCCGCGGCGCCGCGGTAGGCCGGCCCGAGCACGATGGACCGGACGAGCGCCCGCATCCGCAGGCCCGAACGCACGAAGGCCTCGCGGTGGGTGGCCACGTCCGCGTCGTCCGCCAGCCGCGGCGTGCGCCCCATCAACACGCGCCAGACCTGCTCGACCGTGCAGTTCACGAAGCGCGGATCGGCGCCGAGGCGGGCGCCCAGGTCGCCCAGGGACTCCCCGGGCACGCCGAAGAAGGCCGGCGCGCGTCGTGTCTCCCGGCGCCAGTCCTGCTCCTGCGCCACGTGGTAGGTGCGCCAGACCTCGAACTCGTCCTGCCGGTGGACGAATCCCCAGAGATGGCTGGCCAGCGGGTCGAGCGTCGCATGACAGCCCAGGCAGGCGGGCACGGTCCGCACGGCGTCCCGGATGGACTCGCTGTCGGACAGATCGATGTCCCGAGGGAAGTCGATGGGTCGGTCGAGGAAGTCTTCACACAGCAGCGCCCGGGAGAGCGCGTTGGCCCGGCCGCGGTTGGCGTTCTCGACGGTGGAGGTGAACCGCCACATGAAGGCGTTGGTCGACAACACCCCCGCGGCGGGGCGCCCGTCCGTGTATCGGGCCGGCACCGCGCCGGGCGGCGTTCGCCCGAAGTCACCCTCCGCCGGCTCGAGCGGCCAGACCTCGAGCAGGACCGGGTCGACGAAGGTCACCGGCGCCCGCACCAGCTCGCTGAAGGGGCGGTCGTTGAGCACGAGCCAGGTCACCAGGGCCGGGATCTCCTCGCCGACGGCCGTATGGAGCAGCTCCGCCGGGGCGTGGCCGGGCGCCTGCGCGCGCTCGTCGAAGAACCGGTAGCGGTCGATGCGGGTGCGAAAGACGGCGGCGTACCAATCGCCCACGGTGCGGGCGAACGCCGCGTCGTCGAGGTGCGCCTCCACCGCGGCCTCATAGGACTCGGTCGACCCCTGCGTCTCCGGCGCGGGCCGACGCCCCAGCAGATCGACGCTGACCCGCGCCCGGAGCCGCTCGGCGTCGAGCGCCGCCGAAGCGCGGTGCTGCAGTCGGGGCGCGTCGGCGGCGGTCGGCGCGCCCTCGCAGGCGAGCAGGCTCGAGGCGGCGAGCGCGATGCCGGCCGCCGTGACGCGCCGGCTCACTCGCGCCACCGCCGGAAGGCGTCCATCGCCTCGGGCGGCAGGCACACTCGACCGACGGGCGCGCCGCGGATCCACCACGCGCCGCAGCCATCGCAGAGCGCCGCGTCCGGCGCCGGATCGTCGTCCTCGACCGGGTTGGCGTCGAAGACGACGGCGTGCCAGACGCCGTGGGCGTCGCGCAGCGCGATCTCTCCCCGGGGCTCTCCGGGACACGCGATGTCGGTCCAGCTGTCGACGCCGTCGAGCAGGGCCCCCGTGAGGCCGTCGACGGGGTGGGCCAGGCTCGACGAGGTGGAGGCCGAGTGGTAGGTGTCCGCCGGGTTGCGCCCGACGTAGAAGCCGATCTCGCCCTCCAGCGCCCCGGTGAGCCAGGGATCCGCGCCCTCCAGGCCACCGGATGCGTGGATGCGCCCGCCCCCGTAGGTGCCCTGATCGAGCCAGTCCGGGCCCTCCGTGCGCATGTCGTAGACGTAGGCCGTGGCGCTCAGGGAGCGGCCGTCGGGGGCGGTGATTTCGAAGCCACCGCCGGCGTCGAGCGTGAACCCGAAGGCGGCGCGGCCGTCGGGGTTCGGCTGGCCCTCGGTCACCCGGAGCGCGCTCCGGCCGCGGAACCGGACCCCGGAGGCCGTGACGCAGTCCGCGTCCCAGACCGTGACGTCGCCGCCCTCGGGGTGGGGATAGGTCTCGACCCCGGGGCAGTCCGCGTCGCCGAGCGCCATCAGGGTCTCGTACGCGGCGCGGGTGGGGCCGAACCCCGAGCGCACGGCCCCGCCGAGCACGGCGGCGAGGGCCTCGGCCACGCCCGTCGCGTCGAGCGCCGGCTCGGGGCCGAT
>CAINDO010000613.1 GCA_903847385.1 uncultured Myxococcales bacterium | reverse complement strand
GGCGCGGTGGGCGGCGCGGTGGGCGGCGCTGTGGGCGGCGCGGTGGGCGGCGCGGTGGGCGGCGCGGTGGGCGGCGCGGGCACGATGGCCCCGTCGCGGTAGAGCAGCAGGCGATGCCCGCCGGACACGCCGGGCAGGGTCACCAGACCGTCCGCGTCGGCCGTGACGGCCACCCCCGCGCCCGCGGTGTCGTCGACGTAGAAGAGATACCGTTGGCCCGGGGCGTGGGGCAGCGCCTGCAGGCGCCGCAGCGTGACGTCGGCGGTGCCCGCGCCGACCAGGGTGACCTCGTAGCGGTCGGCCGTGTCCACCACGGTGTCCGGATCCCAGGAGAGCTGCGCCAGATCGCCGATGGTGCCGATCGCAAATGGGGCCGCGCCGTACCCGCGCCGCGCGGTGAAGGCCAGGAAGCTGCGGTCGCGGCGCAGGTTCCACATCCAGTTCAGACGCGCGAAGGTCTCCGGCGAGTGACCGCCGGCGTGGCGCAGGTAGTGCAACCCGCGGCGCTGCGCGTCCAGCACGGGCTGCATGAGATCGCCGCCCGAGGCGATGGGGACGGACGCGTCGCCCGTGCCGTGCGTGATGAACACGAACGGCGCCTCGGCGCCCGCGCCCTGCACGTTGGGCAGCCACCAGGCCAGGTTGGCGAAGTCGCGCGCGGGGTAGGTGACCAGGCCCGGCGTGATGGTCCAGGCGTCGGCCGCGGTGCCGGTGATCAGCCGCTCGAACTGACCCTGGAACGGCCCGCTCGGCGGCGTGAAGCGGGCGAAGCCGGCGTGGGCGTGCAGGGCGGCGAAGAGCTCCGGGTGGCGCAGGCCGAGCTCCCAGGCGCCCGTGCCGCCGATGCTGTGCCCGAAGAGATAGAAACGTGCGGGCTCGACGGACACGCCGGGCAGGTGGGCGCCCACCCAGCCCGGGCGCTGCACCTCGGCCACGATGGCGGCCACGGCGTCGGCGGCCCAGAGGCGCATCCGCCCGTCCCAGGCGGTGCCGAACCACCAGTCGTCCTCGTTGCCCGAGGCCGGTTTGTACTGGAAATACAGCATCACGAAGTCATAGTTGGTCGGCTCGTGGGCTGCGATGTCCTCCTGACGGCGAAACGTGCCGCCCCACTCGTGCAACTGGACGAGCACGGGCAGCGCGGCGCCGGGCGCGCCGTACAGCGCGACCCGGAACGAGAGCGTGTCGGCGGCGCCGCGATGGCCGGCGATGGCGCGATCCTCTTCGTAGATCTGGGTGGGTCGTCTGGAGCCGTTGCCCGTGGGCGACGCGTTCAGTATGCCACGCGCGTCGACGCTCGCTGGTTGCGCGAGCGCGACGGCGAAGGTGAGCATCCCGATCAGCCCGAGGCGTGCGGGGAATCTCATGCCGGCTCCTTTTCACACGGCGCGAACGGAGGTCGCGCAGAATGAAGATACACACGGAGCGGCAAAAGACCCGTCCGAACCCGAAAGTCGGCCGAAAGGGCGAACGACACCCGGGACGTGCGGCCCCGTCAGCCGCCGAAGTGATCGCAGCCGACGTCGTAGCGACCGTCGAGGGGCTCGCCGTCGATGTCCGCCGGGGTGTCCACCAGGACGCCCGCGCCGATGGCGTGGCTGCCCGCGCGCAGGTGCGGGTCGCCCGTGGACAGGAAGTCCGCCGGGGCCGCATCCCAGAGGTTCCCGCGCGCGTCGAGGCCGGTGTTGCCCCCGCGATCCCAGAGCGGCGTGCTCACCAGGTTGTTCAGCACCCGCACGTTCGCGCTCGACCAGACCTCGATGCCGGCCCGGTAGCCGCCGTTGAGCACGGTGTTGCCCGTGATCAGCGCGTTCGTGGCGCCCTGCAGGCCGATGCCCACGTCGCCGGGCGTCGTGCGGTCGATGAAGTTGTTGCGCACGATGCTGCCATCGTCCGGGGTGCCGAGGCCGAGGTTGATGGCGCGGAAGTTCCCGGTGAACACGTTGCGCTCGATCACCGTGCCCGTGCAGCCGCGCCACATCAGGATGGCGGGCCCGTCCACGTAGGCGTTGGCGCAGTTGGCGTCCACCTCGCAGCCGGTGCCGTCGCCCACGATGTTGTACCATGTGTTGTCGCGGATCACCCAGTCGATGCTGCCCATCACGTCGATGCCATCGATGTAGCTCCCCACGGCGTGGGTGGTGTAGCCGACCGAAGAGCACGCCACCAAGCCGCCGCGGAGCCCGCCGGGCGTGACCTTGATGTGATCCGTGCCGATGTCGAAGAGATGCACGTTGTACACGAGCGGGGTGTGCGCCCCGAACTCGCCCTTGATGGAGAGCGCGTGGTTGCGGAACTGGGTCATGCTCAGGTCGACCACCGCGATGTCGGCTCCGGTGAACGTGAAGGCCTCGGCGTCCGGCCCGTAGCCGCGGCCGCGGATGAGCACGGCGCCGCGATCACCGCTCTGGCCGCGCACGGTCACGCCGGCGGGGATGCGCACGGTGTATCGGTCGTGCAGATAGGTGCCATCACGCAGCAGAATTTCCGTGCCCGCGGCCGCGCGTTCGATGGTGTCCATCCACGCGTCGGCGGGGCCGACGACGAGCTGTCGGGCGCGGGGCCGAAACACCGGCGCGGCGGCGTAGGGCGGGCAGTAGTCGACGCCGCCGGCCAGGGGGGCGGGGGGCGGCACGACGACGGGGGGCGGCACGGCGACGATGGGGGCGGCGGTGGGCGCCGCGGTGGGGGCCGCGGTGGGCGGCGGCGGTGGCGGCGGGGGCAGGACACCGTGATCCGCGCCCACGTCCCAGCGGCCGGCGAAGGCCTGACCGTCGATGTCCGTCACGACCGCATCGAGGCGGACACCGGCACCGAGCGTGCGGTTGCCGTCCCGGACGTGGACGTCCGAGGCGACCTTGAAGTCGGCGTCGGCGGCGTTGCTCAGGTTGCCGCGGGCGCGCAGGTCCGCGGCGCCGAGGTTGCGCAGGGCGCCGGTGGTGAAGTTGTTCACGACCGAGAGACCCGCGCTGTTGCGCGCCTCGAGCGCGTTCGGATGACCGGCGACCCGGATCGTGTTGTGGGCGATCAGGGCGCCGCCGCTGCCGTCGAGGTCGATCCCGGCGCGGCCGGCGGCGCGGCGCAGGATGAAGTTGTTGCGCACGACCAGACCCGTGCCGGTGCCGACGCCGAGGCCGCGCCAGTCCTCGAGCAGGCGGTTGCGTTCGACGACCACGTCCCGCGCGCCGTCCGTCACCTCGATCGCCGCGCCCCGGGGACGCGGCGCGCAGGCGCGGTCGACGATGCAGCCCGTGCCGTCGCCGAGGATGCCGGTCACGCGGTTGTCGCGCACGGACCAGCCGGTGACGCCGTGGAGCGACACGGCCCCCACCACGTCGCCGTGGCGGCGGCCGGCGGTGTCGGAGAAGCTCGAGCAGGCCACGAGACCGCCCTGCGCGCCGGCCGTGGCATAGACCTGCTGCGTGCCGATGTCGAGCACGCGCAGGCCGTAGAGCTGCACGCCGTTCGCGCCCCGCTCGCCCTTCACGGACACGGCGTGGTCGCGGATGTCGCGCAGCGTCAGCTCGGCCACCGTGACGTTCGCGCCGAGGATCATGAAACCCTCGCTGGACACGGCGTTGCCGCCGTTGCGGACGATCACCGCCGCCGCATTGCCCGACTGGCTGCGCACGGTGACCTCGGCGGGCACGGTCACGGCGTAGAGGCCGGCCATGTCGTAGGTGCCATCACGCAGCAGCACCTCGGTGCCCGGGGCCGCCCCCCGGATGGTGGCCGCCCAGGCATCGGCGGGGCCGACGACCACGGTGCGGGCGCGGCGGCGGTACAGGGGCGAGTCGACGTAGCGGGCGCAGAAGGGGGCGGACAGGGCCGAGGTGTCGTCTTCGGTGGCGCGCACGCCGCCGTCTTCGTCGGGGTACGCGCCCTCGCCACAGGCGGCGAGCATGGGCACGACGAGGCAGATCCACTTCAGGGGATTTCGAGTCACGATTCACTCCGGTGGGTAGGCCGGCGCTTGCCTCCATTTACGTCGGCGCCGGACGGTCGATGCCTGCGCCGAACCCGCAACTGTGCGGGCTCGGGCCAAGGTCGGTTCCGGACTGTCTCCGGACTCCGACACGCTAACCAGCGGGGGCGAAGTGATCAAACGAGGGACGGTCGATTTCCGTGAAGACAGGCCGCCGGACGGCCTGGGTCGCGGAGTTGCGGACCGAGGTTTTTCGTGGGGGATGTGGACTCGCGGGACCGCACGGCAGGCCGTGATGGTCGAGTGTCGGCCCGAAAGACCGACGGCGGGATGTAATGATACAGTGACGCCGGGCGTCAGATTGAGAAACTCAGCGTGTCATTCCGAGATGGTCTTCGTCGGCGTCTCGTCCGGCGCGATCTGGTCGGCCAGCCACTGCCGGGTGGTGGTCACGGAGTCTTCGAACTCGCTGAAGGTCCGGTTCACGTCGCGTTTGACCTCCTCCCAGTTGCTCTCGGTGGCGTTCGCGGCCGTGTCGAGCTGCTGCTTGGCCCGGTTCCACTTCTGGCGCGCGTCGTCCCGAGCGGCCTCGGCGTCGCGGCGGCGGTTCGTCTCGACCTTCTCCAGCTTCGTCGACAGGCGGTCGAGCTCGGCTTGCGAGAGCGCCAGGGACCGCTTCATGTCGGCGATGAACTCGTCGCGCTGGGCGATCGCGTAGTCGCGGACGGCCTCGGTGGCCTCGTGTTTGCCGTCCTTCACGTCGACCGGGCGCGACAGCGAGGGCCCCGACTTCTCCGCGGTGCGCGGGGTGGCCGGGTCCGGCGTGTCGCGATCCTCGGCCGCGCAGCCGCTCACCAGAGACAGGAGAAAGAGACTTCGAATCAGTGTTTTCATGATCACTCCAGCGCTCGGCGCCCTTGAATGACGCGGAAGAGCACAGACACGACCGCGAGCACGATCAGCAGGTGGATGAACCCGCCCATCGTGTACGAGGTCACCAGACCGAGGACCCACAGAACCGTCAAGACCACGGCGACCGTCCAGAGCATGTTCGACTCCGCACCCGAGGAGATGGACCAGCGTGATTCGCTTCGACGGAACGCGTTGCATGAGACGTGCCGGGGACGGAACACATCGGCCCGGGCCGGTGAGACACACGGGCGAGCGCCCGACCGGCCGGGAAGCCCCTCAGGGTGATGGGGTGACACGTCAATTCGACCGGGTGCCGACCCGTGGCCCGGCCCGCGCCGGGGGGGATGGGATGGCACGGACGTTGCTCCAACCGGGCCGCAGCCATTCCGTGCTGCGCGGGAGTTCTGCCATGGACAAACCCCTCCACCCGCCTCGCTTCGACGCGCGGCAGGCCATGGATGCCCACGACTGGCCGGGCTGGTGGCTCACCGAGCACACCACGGCCTGGGAGCGCACGAAGGATGACCTGCGGCGCGACTGGCTGGCCACGATGAGCGACTTCGACGCGGCGGCGAGTCGGCAGCTCGCGCGCGGTCTCCACGGTGCTCCGGGCTTCGCCGGTGCGCCGGCCATGGCGTTCCTGGAGGGGCCGACGACACCGCCCCCGATGGTCTTCGAGCTCGCCGAGCCGGCGTTGCGTTATGGCTTCTCGGCGGCGAGCCACTACCGCGCGCACGCCGTGTGGAACGACGCGCTCGAGGCCGTGCTGCGCAACGAGTGGACGCAGCGGTCCGGTGCGCGCCCCTGGAGCGTGGTCGTGGACGACGTCCGGCGCGGTTGGGAGAGCGCGCGCGGGCGCGGCGAAGACGACACGGACCCGGCGGTCGTCTTCTCGCCGCCGCCCCGGCCGCACCCCTGCGTGGTCAGAACACGTAGCCGACGGCGGCGATTCCGCGCGTGTCCCGTGCCTCGACGCCGATCTCCTCGGCCCGACCGCGGCGCAACAGATCCTCGAGCGACACGCGCAACTGGAGCGCCGGTGACCTGAAGTTCCAGCCCACCCAGAGGTGGTGCTCGATGAGCTCCTCTTCGGTCTGTACGTCGACCTCCATGAGGTCCTGCTCGCGGTCGAGCCCCTCGATGGAGTCGTAGAAGCCGTAGCGACCGTAGCCGCCGAGCTCGAAGCCGCCCCACTCGAAGGTGGCGACCAGGCTGGTCGTCACGCCGGCGTAGTAGGCGTACTCCTGGTCGACGAGCACGCTCTTGGTGTGGACGTCCGGGTGCGCGCGCCGCCAGAGCGGCCAGGCCAGCGCGTGCATGGCGGCGAACTCCGGGTGGCCGTCCGCGCGCAGACGCAGCCAGCGCGCCCCCCCGAGGGCCTGCTGCACGGACAGGAGCAGGCCGGGCAGGCGGACGAGCGCGATGCGGTCGTGGGGCCCCAGGCCGTGGCGCTGCATGTGTTCGAAGCCGATGCTGACGCCCAGCGTGGCGGCGACGCCCTCGAGGTCTTCGGGGGTGCCGGTGAGATCTTGGTGGTGGATGCCGAACAGCGTCGTCGAGGCCAGGACGTCGATCTCGCCCAGCGTGGCGCCCTCGCGGGCGAGGCGAAAGCGCAGGTCCGTGAAGTTGCCGCTCCAGAACGCCTTGCGCATGCGACGCGCGGAGAGATAGCCGGGCAGGTTGACCACGCTCGCCGACAGACGCAGGCCCTGGGAGCGCGCGAATCGGCCCCGGTCGCTCGTCAGGCGGGTGCTCTCCAGGTCCAGCTCGAAGCGGTGCCAGAAACGCCCGCTGAAGCCGAGCGCGTCCGTCGGGCCGGCGCCGCTGACGCGGCCGTCGACGGCGTCGTGGAGCGCGACGGGAAAGCCGAAGGTCCAGGCCGCCGCGCGGTGCCAGGCGCCGCCGCCTTCGGGGGCGCTCTGCAGGTAGTCGCCGAGCTGGAACCACGTCTCGCCGAGCGCCACGCCGCCGACGCTCGTGAAGATCTCGTCGTTGATGCTCACGCGCTCCTTGAACTCGAGCACACCCTCCCAGAGGGTCGAGGTGCCGAAGGTGTACAGCGCCGCCGCCCAGACGGGCAGGCCGTTGGCGCGCGAGAAGGCGTGGTAGGCCGCGCCGGCGCCCGTGTGCAGCAGGTGGTTGGTGGCGAAGCTGTTGTTGTCGAAGCGGATGGCATCGAGCGTCAACCGACTGGAGAAGTTGGAATACTCCCAGTCGGCGGAGTTGACGTCCTTGTTCAGCCAGTACCAGGTCGCGCCGACGCCCAGGAAAACGGTCATCTCCAGGCCGGCGCGGAGGAAGTGCGGCGTGCGATGGATGGCGCCCGGCCACGCCACGTCCGTGGCATCGTCCGCCCGCGCCGCACACGGGGCCAGCAGCGCGGTCGCGAGACACACGGTCGAGACGCCCGGCAGAAGACTGGATCGGTTCATGGCGCGCGCCACCTCGGCGCGGCGGCGGACGCATCCGTTGCGTCGATGTACGTTGGCCACGGATGGCGTCGGGTCAAGGTGCGCGCCGCCGATTGTCCGGCGAATGTCCTGCATCCGGCGCGATGCGTGCCTACAGTGTGACTGCGCTCCACCCGGAGCGCACCTCGAGGCGCTCATGTGCTCCCGAATGACATGGCAGGCGGTGCGGCTCGCCGGCCTGGCGCTGGCGCTCGTGGGCACCGGTGCGGCGGCCTGTGCCCCGGCGGCGTCGTTCCGGCCGGCCTCGGCCCTGCGCCCCGGACAGACGGACGAGGTCGGGCTGGGGCTGGCCGTGGTCGGTCCGCGGCCCTACGTGGACGAGCCCTCGGCCACCGTGGGGCAGGCCTGGGCGACCCACGCGTTCGGGCCCCAGGTGCGGCTGTCGCTCGTGTCCGTCTTCGACGCGGACGCGCTCGGCGCCGGCTTCGTCGTCGCGCTGCTGCCCGTGCAAACGCCCCGCGTGGCCGCGGGCGTGGAGTTCGAGCTCGGGTTCGCCTGGGCCGGCGTGGCGCTGCCCGTGGCCGTGCGGACCGTGGGCCCGGCGTGGGTCTACGCCTCGCCGCGCCTGGGCTCCTGGGGCGACCGCGTGACCCCCGCCGTGCCCTTCGGGCTCGACGTGCACGTGCTCGACGCCGTCTCCGCCCGGGCCGAGTGTCAGGTGAGCTGGGCGGCCTTCGAGCCGAACAACCGGCGCGTGCACTACGGCGTCGCGCTGGCCTATCAGTTCGGGGAGAGCTCGAAGTGAGCCAGCACGGGCAGGTGGTCCGAGTGTCCGCGCCGCTCGACCCAGGCGTTCAACGGTTCCAGGCCCGGGCCATACAGGATGTGATCCATCGCCTTGTCGAACTGACCGGCGATGGAGCGATAGCGCCACGTGCCCTGGCCGGGATGGAACAGCGGGAGCGTGTTGGTGTAGCTGCGGCGCTCCAGCCAGCCCACGGCCGCGCCGTCGACGTCCTCGTTGAAGTCGCCGAGCACGATCGTCGGTACGTCGTCCACCAGGGGGCGCGTGAAGTGCTGGATCTCCGCGAGGTGATCCCGGTCGACCTCGCTGAGCGAGCGCACCGCGCCGCCCTTGCCGTGCATCGGCGCGCGCAGGTGCACGTGCAGGAACTCGATGGGACCCGCCGCCGTCGCCAGCCGCAGATGCCACGCCGGATGCCAGCCGTTCGGCGCGGGCTCGATGCCCTCGTCCGTCAAGGGAAACCGGGAGAGGATCGCCAGGCCCGACGTGCTCGTGGGTCCGCGCACGTGGAACAGACGATGGGGGTAGCGGTCGCCGTAGGTCGAGTTCAGGACTTCGACCCAGGCGGGCGTGACCTCTTGAAGACAGACGACATCCGCGTCGGCGGCGCCCACGGCGGCGATCGTCCCCGCGTCGTCCGAGTCGGTGTACTCGACGTTGAAGGTCTGAACCGTGAAGTGGAAGGCACCGGGCGTCGGCGCGCGGGGCGACAGCGGCCGCTCGGCGCAACCACCCACCGCGGGCCCCAGCAGAAGGGCCACGCCATGGACGAGGGCGAGGGCCCGGCCGCGGTCTGGGGCTCGGCGGGCCCGGTCGGCGCGGAGGGGAGGGGCATCGGGTGCAGCGGCGACTCGGAGCATCGGTGACCTCGCACCGGCGCGTGCCGGGTCCGGTCACCGTGGCGAACCGTCGAGGTCATTGCAAATCCGGCCTCGCGCGCGAGGCGTCGCCAGCAGGCGGGCATGGGGGCTACGCCCCGTTGCCCGCGAGCGACGCGCTCAGGTGCTCGTCGAAGGCGTCCTTCGCGGCGACCACCGCGCCCTGCAGCGCCCGCGGCATGCGCGCCGCCTCGTCGTAGGTGTTCACGGCGCGGTGCCGGATGTCCGCCCGCGTCTTCGCCCCGGACTGCGGCGCGGTGAGGAGCGCCACGACGGCGCCGGCCACGGCACCGCCCACGAAGGCCAGCATGACCTGACCGCCACTGAAACCATTCGAATCACTCATGGGACTCCGATGTGGGCGGTTCAACCGCCGTCGGGCGCGTCCACTCCGTCGGGAGCGGCGCGCGTGTGTTCTCTGTCGGTCGCGCGCACGGCGCGGTAACCCTGGACCGCGGCGACGACCGCCGGGCCGATGGCCGCGCCCACGGCCGAGGCCGTCTTCAGGGCGCCGCGCATCTGATTCGCCGTCGTCGTCAACCCCGCGACGGCCTCGAAGAAGGCGCTCAGGGTCGGGCCGCCGGCGTCGGCGGTGCGGGCCAGGGACCGCACGTCACCCGCGGCGGCGTCCAGGGCGGCGAGGGTGCTCACCATTCGCGGGCCGGCGGTCTCCACCAGGCGCTGCACGCTGCGGAGCGTGGCGCGGGCCTGGAAGAGCAGGGGCAGGAGCGCGCCGACGAGCAGCGCGGCGAGGACCACGAGGGCGATGACCGCGGATTCCATGATGACACGACTCCTGTCTGCTCTGGACTCTGCACGGAGCGGGCCAACGGCGCGGGCGGGCCCTGCCGGCCGGTTCGTGTCCGCCGCACGCCTTCGAAATGACCGAGGGTCGCTCAATCTGATGGGGTCCGGCGGCCACCGGGGCCGCGGGCCTGCGGACACTCCGGGCCCGGCCGGCGCGGCGCGGTCCATGCAAGGAGACCGCGCGCGGCGCGATGTGCGTCGCCGCCCGGATCGAGGTCTCCCATGAAGTCGCTCGCCTGTCTCGTCGTGATGGTCTCTTCGTTCGTCGTCGTCTGCGGCTGTGGCGGCGCGGACACTCGCCCGGGCGCCATGAGCGCCAAGGCCCACGAAACGGCCGCCCGCGAATCGGACAGCGCCGCGGAGTTGCAGCGCGGCGCCTCCACGGCCGCCGACGACGAGCATGGCGGCGCGTCGCGACACTGGGCGCTGGCGTCGTCCTTCGCCAACCAGGCCCAGGCGCATCGGGACGCGGCCGCGACGCTCCGGGCCAACGAGGCCGCCGAGTGTGTCGGCCTGCCCGAGGCCGACCACGGCAGCTGCCCGCTGCTCGCCTACAAGGTCCGCGGGGTCCAGCGCACACCCGAGGGCGTGCGCGTGACCTACATCGGCGCACGGCCCGACACGCTGCTGCGCGAGGCCCGGTGTCACGCCAGTCATCAAGCGACGATCCGGGGCAAGGGCATGCCCGGCTGCCCGCTCTATTCGGAGTTCCTGAACATCGGCGTCGAGCCCGCCGAGGCCGGCGCCGTGCTCGTGCTCACCAGCCAGGACGAGGCCACGCGCAAGGCGCTCGACGAGGTCTACGTGGCCACGCCCTCAGCCGGACGACTCGGGTCAGAATAGCGTCCCGACGCCGAATTCGACGCCGTCGCCCACCGGCGGTGATACGGTCGGCCCAAGGCGCATGTCGCGCCCCCAAGAAAGACCGTGGATTGCCATGGGTGACAAATCTCCGAAGGCCAAAGACAAGGCCAAGAGCCAGCACTCGGCCGAGACCGACGCGAAGAAGGCCGCCGCCAAGAAGAAGGCGACGCCCCCGGCCATCACGCCGGCCCCCGCGCGCAAGGGCGGCAAGTAACGACCCGCGGCCGACGCGGCGCTCGGACCTCACGGCCCCCGCGGAGTCACGGCCCCGGCCACACGTAGCCGGGCACGCCCTCGTCCCGGTAGCCGTAGGTGGCCACGGCGTTGTCCCGCTCCGGGGCGCTCGTGGTGAAGAAGTGATCGCTGCTCGCCCCGCTGTAGAGCCGATACAGGGGCACGGCGCCACAGAGCGGCGTGGGGGACCAGAAGCCCAGCGTGGCCTCCGGGGCCACGCCGACCTCGCAGGCCTGATCGCTGGTCAGGAAACGCTTGCCGTCCCCCTTGCGGCACAGGAACACCGGCCGCATGCCCTGCGCGCCCTCGCGATACAGATGGAAGAACGCCGCCGTCTCCAGGCGGAACGGCGGCGCCTGCACCGCGCCGAGATCCGTGTGATACAGGTGACCGTCGCCGACCCCCCGGTGCACGGGCACGCGGCAGCCCGGCAGGCCGCCCTCGTCGCAGGTGCCGTTGCAGTCGTCGTCCAGGGCGTTGCAGGCCTCGGCGGGCGGCCGACACTCGGGCGCGGCGCCGGCGCAGGTCAGGCGGCCCTCGGTGCCGCAGGCCGAGGCGCAGGGCGTGCCCTCGGCGCACAGGACCTCCTGCTCGCAGCCGTCGTCCGGATCGCCGTTGGCGTCGGCGAAACCCGGGTCGCAGGCGCCCGCCGCGCACTCGCCCGCGACACAGGTCGCGAGCGCCCCCGGCACCACGCAGGTGCGGCCGCAGACACCGCAGCTCGTCGGGTCCGTCGCGAGATCCACGCAGCCGCGGCCGCAGGGGGCGAGGGGCGCGCACTCGGCCTCCGTGGGGCCCGGCGCGACGAACGCGTCGGGCGGCGCGGGCGCGTCCATGTCCGGCGTGCCCTCCGATGCCTCGGCGTCCGTGGCCCCGGGGCCGGCGTCCGGCGTGCCCGGCCCGAACGGGGCGGTGGCATCGCCGACCACCGCGGCGTCGACGGATTCGCCCTTCGGCTCACCGGCGCTCGAGGCACAGGCGACGAGGGCGAGCGACAGGCCCAGCGCCGCCTTCGAGCGACCGCGGCTCACGCCAGCAGCCCGGGCAGCACGTCCGAGGTCTGCGCGCCGTTCTTGCCGAAGCTCGCCTCGTCCAGGCCGAGCGCGCGGAGCGCCGTGAGCTGCGCGCGACACAGGTTGCCGTCGACCTCGCGCACGTGCACGCCGCGGGCGAGCGCGCCGTTGCAGCCGCCCACCATCACCACGGGCAGCTCCTTGGTGCTGTGTTTCCAGCCCTCGCCGTACTCCGAGGTGCCGTACACCAGGCCGCGATCCAGGAGTGTCGTGCCATCGGGCTGGGGCGCGGTGAACGCATCCAGGAAGGCCGCGTAACACTCCATCTGATACCGTGTGATGTCGCGCACCCACTCCCAGCGGCCGTCGTGACAGATCTTGTGCATGTCCTCGGGCACGCCCAGGTGATCGAAGACATGGGTGGTCGCCGGCGAGGTGAGCATCACCGAGAACACACGCGTCAGGCCGCACGACACGGCCAGGGCGAGCAGGTCGCCCAGGGTGCGCGTCTTCTCCATCAGGCTGCCGCCGTCGCCGGGCCGGCCGGGCACCTCGCAGTGCGGCGCCGCGACCTCGATGCGGCGCTGCAGGGTGCGCACGTGCTCCAGGTGGGCGTCGAGTCGGCCGCGATCCGTGGCCCCCAGCTTCGCCCGCAGGCTGCCCGCGTCCTCGAGCACGGCGTCCAGCAGGCGCCGGCGGCGATCGGCCTCGCGGGTGTCCGGCGGGACCGCGAACAGTCGATCGTACAGTGCCGTGGGGTCCATGATCGGCAGGTTGCTCGAGTCCGGGCCGTTGTACGAGATCGCGTTCCAGTGGCCGTAGTCGTGGAACCGCGCGCGGCTCACGCCGACCTCGAGCGTGCGGAAGCGCGCCGCCGACGTGTAGAAGCCGGGGTGGCGCGCGACGTACTGGTCCAGGCTGGGGGAGAGCGCCGTCAGCGTGTGCGAGGGGTGGTCGAAGCCCTCGGGCCGGATGCGGTCGCCGGTCATCGCGACCATGAACCCGCGCATGTGGCCGTCTTCCTGGCCCGGCGGGGCCGGCGGGACCTCGGTGTGCGGCTCCAGGCCGGTGATCACCGTCGGGCGGTGGCGCGCCAGGGGCTCGAGCAGGGGCGAGGGGGCGAACCCCGCGCCCGTGGCGGCGGGCGTCCAGAGATCGGGGTAGCCGGCGGCGGCCTGCTCGCCGCCGTGGCGGGCGTGCCAGGGCGTGCCGTTGGCCCAGTAGAACAGACCGAAGAAGGGCGGGTAGGCGGGCGTCTGGGCGGCGGCGCGGCCCTCGCCGAGCATGGCCTCGAGCGGGGGCAGGGCCAGGGCCACGCCGAGGCCGCCGAGGGCGCCGCGCAGGAAGCTGCGTCGGGACATGGGGCGCGAACGGATGATCATGGGGCGCTCCCGGGGGCGACGAGCCGGAAACCGTCGCTGCGCACGAGGGCCACGACGAGCGTTTGGAAGTCGTGGCCCGAGGCCTTGAACGCGGCGCCGATCTCGGCGAGGGCCGCGCGGTCGCCCCGGGCGTCGAGCCGGCCGTTGGCGTGGCGGTAGAGCTGGCGGGCGATGCAGGGGCCGACCTGCGGGTGCGTGGCGAGCGCCTCGGCCAGGTCCAGCGCGTCGTTCAGCGGCTCGCCGTCCAGGTCGCCCGTGGCGTCCACGGGGTAACCATCGACGGCGTCCCGCCAGCGCCCCATCGAGTCGTAATTCTCGAAGAGGAACCCCGGCGGGTCGATGTAGGCGTGGCAGCCGGCGCAGGCCGGGTTCTCGCGGTGCTGCTCCAGCCGCTCGCGCAGCGTGGGCGGGTCGCCCTCCTGCCGCTCCAGATCCAGGTTCACGTTGGCCGGGGGCGGGGGCACGTCCTGACAGAGCACGCGCTCGCGGATGTATTTGCCGCGCAGCGTGGGCGAGGTCTCGATGCGGTGCGCGTTCATGGTGAGGAACGCGCCGAGCGTCAGCACGCCGGCTCGGGGCAGCTCGGCGGGGAACGTGACCGGCACGAAGGCCGTGGGCGTGGCCCCGGGCGCCTGCACGCCGTACAGGGCGGCCAGCTCCGAGTTCACGTACCCCCGGCGCGCGGAGAACAGTCGCCGGACGTCGCCTCCGCGGCGGAAGACGAGGTCGTCGACCAGCAGCCGGACCTCGGTCTCCATCGCGCGGACCAGGCCCCGGCTGAAGCCCGGATAGAGCGCCGGATCGAGCTCGACGTGGGCGAGGCGGCCCAGGTCCAGGTACTGGCCGAAGAACCCCTGGAGGGCCGCGCGGGCGGCGGGCGTGGCCAGCAGGCGCCGGGCCTGGGCCTCCAGCGCGTCCGGGATCGAAAGCTCGCCGCGATCGGCGGCGTCCAGGAGTTCGTCGTCCGGCCCCGCGTCCGTGAGGAAGAAGGCCAGGCGCGCCGCCATCTCTTGCGAGGTGTAGCGCAGCGCCGTGCCATCGCCGCCGGGCACGGGCTCGCCGACCTCGCCGCGGTACAGGAAGTGCGGCGACTGCAGCAGACCGGCGACCACGCTCTCCAGGCCGCGCAGGGGCTCACCCTCGGCCGTGTCGCGCGAGACGGCGACCCAGCGGGCGACCTCGTCCTCGGCGAGCGGGCGGCGGTACAGGCGCCGGCCCAGGCCGCGCACGAAGGCGTCGACACAGGCGTCGTCGGCGGCGGTCGGCGCGCAGGCCAGCACGCGGGCGCGGCGGGCCTCGTCGGCAAAGATCGTCTCGGCCAGCAGAAAGGCGGCCTCGGCGTACTGCTCCACGCCGCGCTCGGAGACGGAGGTCGTCGAGGCGCCGATGGACCAGAACAGGTAGGGGTTCGTGTCCGGCTCCACGGGCGTGCGCGGCAGGTCCGGGCCGAAGAGGTCCTCGAGCGTGTTGCGGTACTGCGTCGCCGTGAGGCGCGGCATCACGGCCGGGCTCGCGGCGAAGGGCTCGGGCGGACGGCCGGGCACGGGCGGCACCGGCTCGCCCCCCGCCGCGTCCCCGCCCGTCGGGGCGTGCGGGGTCTGGGCGCCGCCGGGGTCGGCTGTCCCCGGGGTCTGCGTTCCCCCCGCGCTCGCGCTCGGGGTGCCCTCGGCAACGGCGGGCTCGGACTGGAGCGCGCCCTCGCCGCAGGCGAACACCGCGAGCGCCAGCGCCATCGACGCGGCGAGGCCGGGACGGGCAGGGCGGTGGCGGAAGCGGGCGGTCGGGTCGCGCTCGGTCATGGGCTCACTGCACGGGTGGAGGAGGGGAGGGCGGGAGAACGACGCAAGAAGCGTACCCGCGATCTCTGGGGTCAGTCGACCCCAGCGACGGCCGCCCCGCGCCGAGTCGCTGCCGCCCGTGTCACGCGCCCAGGCGCCGGTCGATCTCCGCGCCGACGCGGTTCAGGATCTCCTGACCGTCGGCGACCAGCGCGCGGGCGTCCTCGCGCATCTTGGCCACGTAGGCCGCGTCCTTGATGTCCTTCAGGTTGATGAGGACGTTCCACACGGCGCCGCGCAGGCCGCTGAAGGCCATCTGCGCGCCGACGGCGGCGTCCGTGGCGCTGTTGGGGTTGCCCTCGGCCAGCGCGACCTCGGCCATGCGCAAAGTCTTGAACGCCGCGCGGGCGGCGCGCCAGGGCACCTCGATGGCCTGCTTCAGGCCCGCCTGCATGGCGGCCTCGCGGGCGGCCTTCTCGTCCGGCGTGCCGTTGGGCAGGCGGCGTGCGGCCAGGAAGTCGTTGAAGGCGTCCGTGTCGGCGTCCACGGCGTCCAGCAGCAGGTCCTTCTGTTCCTGCGCGCGGGCGGCCAGATCCGACAGGCGGGCATCGCGGGCGTCGGCCTCGTCCGGGGCCACGCCGGTTGCGGCCTTGCCGTGCGTCAGGTTGGCCACCATGGCCGCCAGCCCCGCGCCGAGCGCGCCGGCGAGCGCCGCGATGGAGCCGCCGCCGGGGGCCGGCGTATCGCGCGACACCTCGTCCGCCAGGTCGCGGACGCTCAGGGACACGAGCGCGCCGGGTTTCGTCTCGGGCAGGCCCAGGACCTTCTGTTTCAGGTCGAAGGGCTGCACGTCCGACAGACCCAGCGAGTGCACGCCGGCCCGGACGACATCGACCACGGGCAGGCCCGCCGTGCGGCCCTGGCTCTGCAGGTAGTACCGGCCCGCGGCGAGGAGGGCGTCGTAGGGGATGAGGCCCACGACCTCGCTGCCCGTGACGACCAGGCCGCGCTCCGCGGCGAGGCGACGCGCCTCGTCCAGGACGACCTGGGGGGGCGTGGTCTTGTAGTCGGTCAGGTTGATGGAGATCTGGGCGCGTTTGTAGTCATCGACATACCAGCCGATGGCCTTGCAGGCCTTGAAGCGGCCGGCGCGGTGGACCTTGAGGCCGACGAGTTCGCCGGGCTCCAGGTCGTTCAGGCGCAACAGATGGTCGAGGTCGTAGCCGTGCGCCGTGGCACAGTGTTCGCGGATCTCCGCGGCCGTGGCGGCGATGTGTTCGCAGTTGCCGCAGGGGAACCGCCCCGCGGCGTACAGCATCACGTCGCCCTTGTAGTAGTAGGGGCGCACGCGACCGCTGCGGGCCACGCGGCCCTTCTCCCGCAGCTCGAAGGCGATGTCCGTGGCGTGGTTCTTGTCCGTGGAGTTCAGCGTGACGTTGTAGGCGATCAGGAACTCGCGGGCGCCCACGATGGTGGCGCCGCTGCGGGCATTGAACGCCGCGGGGCCGAAGTCGGGCTGCCACTGCGGATCGGCGAGCTTCTGCGCCAGACCTTCGTACTCGCCGCGGCGGACGTCCGCCAGGTTGCGCCGCTCCGGGCGCGACGCCGCCTGCTCGTACAGATACACGGGGATGCCCAGCTCGGCGCCGATGCGCGCGCCCACCTGCCGGGCCAGGGCCGCGCACTCGGCCATGGTGATGCCGGACACGGGCACGAAGGGCAGCACGTCCGTGGCGCCCATGCGCGGGTGCGCGCCGCGGTGGCTGGCCATGTCGATCACGTCCGCCGCGCGGGAGGTGATCTCGAAGGCGGCCTCGGCCACGGACGCGGGCGGGCCCACGAAGGTCACCACCGTGCGGTTCGTGTCCGCGCCCGGATCGACGTCCAGCAGGCGGACATCGGGGAACCGGGACAGGACCGAGGTGATCAGGCCGATTTTGACCGAGTCACGGCCTTCGGAGAAGTTGGGGACACACTCGACGAGAGGCGGGCTCATGGGCGGCTCCGGGGCGAAGTCTGTGCGTCGCCCCGTATAGGCCAGCCGCGGGCGTCATGCCATGGGGAAAGGCCAGTGCACGTGCCGATCGCCGCCCTCGGCGCGGGCGCGGTCCAGGGCCCGCTCGGCGCGGAGCACGAGCTCGTCCAGCGTCGCATCCCCGGGCTCGAGCTGCGTCACGCCCACGCTCGCCGTCGCCGGCACGGGGCCCGCGGGCGTCGCGATGGGCTCGGCGCGGACGCGGCCCACCAGGCGCTGCAGGGGCACCTCGGCGGCGGCCACGTCCGTGTCGGGCAGCACGAAGCAGAACACGTCCGCGTCCCAGCGCGCCGCGATGTCGTGGTCGCGCAGGCCCGTGGGCAGGCGCAGCGACACGCCGCGGAGCAGGTCGTCCTGCGCGGCGAGGCTCGGCCCGGCCTGCGGGGGATCCACGCGCAGGAGCGCGAAGGTCATCGGCCGCCACAGGCGCTTGGCGCGGCTGATCTCGCGAGCGACGAGCTCCCCGACGTGGCGGCGGTTGTACAGCCCCGTCAGGGGATCGTGGCGCAGGAGCGTCTGCCGCTCGGCGGCGAGCCGGGCCTCGAGCTCGCTGATGCGCTGCTGGACCTCGGCCTCCTGCACGGCGGCGCGGAGCGTCACGAAGTGCCGCAGCGCGTCGAGGGCCGCCCGGTGGTCGCCGGCCGCCTCGCAGACCGCGCTCAGCGTCGCGTAGGCGTTGCACGCCGACTCCGAGGGCTCGCCTGCGGGCAGGAGCTCCAGGGCGATCTCCAGCTCCACGCGGGCGTCCTGAGGGCGCTGGAGCGTGGCGAGCCGGCCGCCGATCTCACAGCGGATCTCGCCCTCGAAGGTCCGCGTGTCCGCCAGACCGCCGCGGGAGGCGCGGTCGGCGAGCATCCGCAGGGCCTCCAGGGCCGAGAGGGCGGCGGGCAGGTCGGCGGGGGTCAGCGCGTGCGCCGACGTCGCGGCCCGCGCGGCGTTCCACAGGCGCGTGAGGTCCGGATCGGGCGGGGTGGGCAGTTCGAAGGCGGGGGCCCAGCGGTTCAGGGCGTCCATGGGGAGTCCTCTCGTCCTTTTTTTGTCGTGGGGGCGCCCGAGGCGTCGCCTCTCCAGCACCTCACACGACGGAGATTCCGATGCGCTGCTTTCGCACCCTATCATTGATGACCCTCCTCGCCACCTCCACGGGCGCCGCCCTGGCCACCGAGCCCGTCGCGCCCGTCTCCTTCGAGGACGCCGGGCGCCTCATGGAGCTGGAGCTGCGGCTGGCCGGCGGTCTGACCGCCCAGGAGGTCGCCGTGACCCAGGTCTTCACCCGCTTCCGCGGCGTCGTCGTGGACGAGGGCGCCCGGCTCGCCGGCGGCCTGCCCGTCCGCCGCGCCCTCGCCGTCAACGATCTCGGCGGCGGCCGCGTGCGGGTCAGCCTGGCGCCCGTGCCCGCGGGTCAGGCCCTGCCGGACGGCGTCTACGCCCAGTTCCTCGAGATCGAGGCCCAACCCCGCGCCCTGACCATGGAGCCCTTCATGGTGCTCCACCCGATCTACCTCGAGGTCGTCGGCGGCGTCGCGCGTCGCCTGGACATGCCCACCTACTCGGCGCGGGTCGAGCCCACGGTGCGCGGGCTGGACAAGCTAGGCCGGGCCGTCCAGGTGCAGCCGGGCTCGCGGGGCGCCGCGGCCCTCGCGCCGATCGGCGACGCCCTGGACGTGCAGGTCGAGCGCGGCGACGCCTTCGCCGTGCCCGGCGACGAGCGCAACGAGAACTGAGCCCGACTCCCCGACCCCCACTCACTCGAAGAACAGGAACCGATCCATGAACCGCAAGCTGATCCTCCGCGCCGTCGCCGGCGCCGCCCTGCTCACCGCCGCCAGCGCCCTCCACGCCCCCCGCGCCGAGGCCGCGACGCGCAAGTTCTGCTACGAGCTGCTCTTCAAGGACGACCGCAACGACTGCCCCGTGGCGGGCGACGGCGGCGTGCGCCGGGCCTGCCAGCAGAAGAACATGAACTTCATCGACGCCCCGGACGGCACCTACACCAACCCCGTCGGCCAGGTGTTCGAGGTCTGGGACAAGGACGCCGGCGGCGTCGACGAGTACATCGGCACCTGGCACATCGGGAACACCGGCACGCGCTGCGTCACGTTCGAGTGGGAGAACGCCGCCTACAGCAAGGGCGAGGCCAACCCGGACCCCTACATCGTCTGGCGCCCCCGCGTGAAGAAGGGCGGCGTGTCCGCCTACGTGCAGCTCGAGAACGCCGACGGCGCCGACTCGGGCGGCGTTTCCTGGCGGGACTTCGCGCTGACCAACTGCGCCGCCGGCGCGGCCTGCAGCGTGCCCAACTACTGGCTCATCTCCACGGACAGCTCGACGCTCCGCGGTGGTCGGCCCCAGATCCTGGACAGCGCGGAGCACATGCTCAGCGTGTTCGGGTCGATCATGGACGCCGGCGAGATCCGGGCCCTGTGGCCCGCCAGCGGCAGCTCCACCCAGAGCCGCACCCACTTCCAGATCGAGGGCGACGCCGGCGCCGGCGGCCCCGGCGACGAGAACCGCGCCTTCATGAGCCAGTCCTGTGCGCACGAGCTCGGCCACGTGCTCCAGGCGCAGCTCTTCGAGCAGGACGACCTGGTGAACAACTGCGGCCTCAACGGGGGCGGCCACAGCATCACGGGTCAGGAGTACCAGAGCTGCGCGACCACCGAGGGCTTCGCGGACTACGTGGCCGCCGCCAGCATGTGGAACCCGGACGTGAACACGTCGTCGCCGGCCCGTTTCGGCTTCAACTACGAGACCGCGGCGCCCCAGAGCAACGTCTGCGCCAGCAACGCCGGCATCGAGGGCCAGGTGGCCCGAGCGCTCTGGGACCTGGACGACGCCAACAACGAGGCCGCCGCGGGCGCCGCCGTGAGCCCCGCCGGCGTGGGCAGCGCCGATGCCTACAACGCGACGAGCGTCAACGTGGCCGCCCGGTGGGACGCCGTGCCCGACGGCACGGGCGACGAGCAGGACCGCGAGAACGACAACCACGGCGTCAACATGTACGACTACGCGGATGGCCCGGCCTCGGACTTCGCCAACTCGGCGACGGCGCGCCAGACCATCTTCGCGCACAACTGCCTGACCTCGCAGGACCAGAACTGAGGCCCTTGGCCGTCCGGGTCTTCGGGTACACCCCCAGGGGGTCCGGCGGGTCTCACCCCGAATCCGCCGCATAATTCCTTCCGAATCCTCCAGGTAAGCGGCGCACGGTGCACCGCGGGAGGATTCGGGGAATGTCGATTTCAGTCGCCAGTGGGACCAGCGTCGGCGCCTATCATCGCATGAACTCGGCGAACGGCGCGGCGAGCGCGGCCGGCGCCACCGGCGCGAGCGGCGCCCCGAAGACCCCGAGCCCCACCGAGGCCTCGAACGGCGTGAACGAGGCGCCCAAGGCCGCCCGCGAAGACCGCGTGACCTTCTCCGCCGGGGCCGTGCAGAAGGCCGGCGCGTACGAGAAGATGCGCCCCGAGACGCGGGTCGCCCAGAGCGACGCCGCCTCGGCCGAGGTGGGCAAGGCCCGCTCGCAGAGCGCCCTCGACGCCCTGCGCCAGCAGAGCCGGGTGGTCGCTCAGGACGCCGGCGGGCAGATCGCCAGCCGACTCCATGTCGTCGCTTGAGGCCCCTGGGGGTCCGGTGACTCACCGGTCAGACCCCCTCGTCGCGTCGCGGGCCGAGGATGCCGATGGACGAGGCCGGGGGTGACGCCATGCAGCGACTCAGCTCGCAACCGACTCCGAAGTTCCTCGCGGCCGCGCTCTCGGGCGAACCGCTGAGCGCCCAGGCGTCGGCCGAGGGGCAGACCATGCGGGTCGCCGTCGTGCACCCGGACGCCGCCGTGGCCGCGCGCCTCTGCGCCAGCCTGAACGCGCACCGGCACCGGGTCGAGGTCTTCAGCCAGGCGCACGGCCTGGTGTCCGCCGTCGAGTCCGGCGACGACATTGGCGTGGCCTTCCTGGGCGCCGCGGATCTCGTGATGGTGCGCGCGCAGATCGGCGACCGCGTGACCCTGCTCGTGCAGGTCGGCGGCAACCCCGACCCGGCCGCGGACGCGTCCCTGCCGGCGCGCTACACCGCCGCCGAGCTGCGCACCTGCCTGACGCTCCTGGAGAAGATGCACCGGCTCTCCGCGGCCGAGCGCCTCCTGGAAGAACGCGTGGACGCGCTGCGCCAGGCGTTGTCGCTGGATCTCGACCTGCCGCTGCTCACCCTGACGCAGATCACGCAGCGCATGCTGCGCCTGGAGTCGCTCGGGCCCAGCGTGCGGACCGAGGTCGAGGCCATCGCCGGCGCCGCGGCGGGCGCGCGGGAGCGGCTGGACGTGCTGCGCAGCGCCGACGGCGGTGAGGCCGTGGCCCTGCCCGAGCCGCAGCTCCGCCCCGTGAGCGCGCGCTCCGTGGTCAACGACATCCTGCCGCTCGCCGGCGTCCACCCCACGGCCGTGCACTGGGAGCCCGAGGAGGGCGATCCGGTGGTGCGCGTGGATCCGGGCTTCTTCCAGCAGGCGCTGGGGCTGCTGCTGGGCGACGCCCGGCGGCGCACGGAGGGCACGGGCCGCCTGTCGTTCACCGTGACCAGCGACATGATGCTGCGCGTGGAGCTCGCCGGCGTGCAGTCGCCCACGGAGCCTACGATGGCCGCCTGCGAGGCCATCCTGGCGACGCACCACGGTCGCGCCGAGGTCGTCTACACCCGGGGCGCCGGGCAGGGGCCCGTGGTGCGCCTCACCTGGCCGCGTGTGGTCGAGGTCCGGCCCGCGGAGCTGGCGCCCGTGTCCACGCCGCTGCCCGAGGAGCGCCTGAGCATCTGGATGGTGGACGACGAGACGATGGTCCGCCGCGCCACGGAGCGCCTGCTCACCCACCTGCGCCACGACGTGCGCCTCTTCGACCGCGGCTCGGAGCTGGTCGAGGCCCTGCCGGACGCCTCGCGGGCGCCGGACCTCATCCTGGCGGACAACGACCTGCCGGGCATGAGCGGCCTCGAGGTCCTGCGGCGCGTCCGCACGCTCTCGCCCGCCGCGGCCCGCGTGCTCTACACGGCCCACGCGCCGGGGCCCGCCGTGGTGGACGCCTTCAACCACGGCACCGTGCAGCGCTGCGTCCACAAGTCCGACGGCATCCCCGCGCTGGAGGCCATCCTGCGGCAGGTGCTGGCCGAGCGGAAGTCCGACGGCCGCGTCACCGCGCAGGCCGAAGAAGACCGCGTCCGCCTGGACCTGGACGACCTGATCACCCAGCGGCGACTCACCCTCTTCGTGCAGCCCCTGTACGACGCCACCACCGGCGCCTGGGTGGCCTGCGAGGCCCTGATGCGCAGCCGGCACCCGGCGTTCAAGGGGCCGATGGACATTCTGGACGCGGCGCACCACTTCGACCGCCAGCTCGAACTCCAGCGCGTGCTGGCCATCATGTCGCGGGACATCCGCGACCAGCTCCCCCCCGAGGTCTCGCTCTTCGTGAACGTGGACCCCGGCGTGCTGCGCAGCGTGAAGCGGCTCGACGAGACGCTCTCGGCGCTCTACCCCGTGTCCCGCGGCGTCGTGCTCGAGCTCACCGAGCGCGCGCGCCTGTCCCAGGAGCCGGGCTGGGAGATGGTGGTGCAGCGTATGCGCGACCTGGGCTTCCGCGTCGCCCTGGACGACGTCGGCGCCGGCTACAACTCCCTGGGCGCCGTGGCCGCCGTGCAGCCCGAGGTCATCAAGATCGACATCTCGCTCATCTCCGGCGTGCACCAGGACGCCCGCAAGGCCGAGCTCGTGCGCATCCTGTGCGACTACGCCGCGCGCTACGACCTGCTCACCGTGGCCGAGGGCATCGAGCAGGCCGAAGAGGCCGCCACCTGCCAGGCGCTCGGCGTGCGCTGGCTCCAGGGGTTTCATCTGGGCCGGCCCATGCCGCTGGAGCAGCTGCGGGCGCGGGCGGCGTAGACGGCGGACACGCAGCGCCTCCGTTTCGACCCCGCGCGCGCCGCGCGGCGAGTTCCATCAGCCGAACGACGAGTCGATTCAGCGCGTCGAGGACACCGAACCAGCCCCGACCAAAGTCGCCACCGACTTCCGCAGGACTCGGCGCGCCGGGGCGCGACCTTGAATCCGCCGCGCCCGAAGTCGGGTTTGCGGCGCCGAAAGTCGTTCTCTCCCAACGACTCGGCGCGATCGTGGCCGCGCCGTGACCTCGCGGCGTGCGGGCGAGTCGCCCTCGGCCGACGTAGGGGTCGAGCGCGGCCGCGGTGGACTCGTCGACCGGGCTCCGGGCGGGTCTCGCGAGGCAAGTCGGCTCGCCAGGCCGGTGATGGAACTTCGAGGTCGGTGGAGGGGTGTTCTCGGCCGGCGGCGGCGTGGGGTTGGCCCGCCCACCCCCACATGCGACTGTGCACGCCGCCATCGATTGGGCGTCCCCGACGAGGCCGTCGTGTCAAAGAAGGACATCACGCCTACAGACAGCGTCGGGATGCAGCAGGCGCTCTCCTCGAACGGGGATGGCTTCGTCTTCCACGACCGCGCCGGTCCGGGTCCGAAGGAGGCGCTGATCACGCTGGACGAGATCGTCTCGCGCGAGGGGCTCTTGCCCGTCATCGGGGCTGGATGGGTGTCGCCGACGACGCCGCGAAGCCGGCCCGCCAGCCAGGCTTCGACGACCCCGCCGGCAAGGAAACGCGTCGCGACAAGCGCATCGCCGTTCGGCGAACCATCGAGGCAGTCGCCCGGGGGCTACGCCGGACGCGGACGCCGCCTGGACCGAGCGGGCCTTCGCGAGCACGAGCCGCGTGTCCGAGCGGCAGGTCGCCGCCGCGGTCGGACCCCGCAGCGTTCCCGGCGCCGGCACGTGTGACGCTGCGGTTCGACGTCTCCGCGGCGGACGCCGAGGTCATCCGGGCGACGCTCGCGCGCCTGCGCCTGCAGGGCGGCTTCGGCGCCGACTGTGACGACGGTGTGTTGCTGGCCGACCTCGCGCGAAACGGTCTGGTCGAGGAGGAACAGTTGCCGCCGACCGCAGAGGGTTTCCGCGTGTCGATTCACCACTGCCCGCGCTGCGAAGACACCCACCTGGGTGATCCGCAGGCGCCGAGCGCGCCGGAGCACACGGGCCTCGCCTGCGCGAAGTGTGATGCCCAGGTCCTGAATCTCACCGCGCCGAGACCGCGCCTGACCCCCGGTGCGAGCGGGCGCGAGATCACCGCCGGCTGCGGGCTCCTGGCCGCGGCCGCCTCGTTGACCGCGACCCCTGCCTGCGCGTCCAGCGCCGGGGCGATGTCGACCACGGCGAGCGCATCGGCGACGGCGTCGCGGCGGCGGGTCAGCGGCTCGCCCAGAGCGGCGCACACCGTGGGCAGGCGGTGGTCCGGCGGGTTCGGGAGCACACGCCGGGCGCGCAGCACGGTACAGGCCAGGGCAGGGCAGCGGTCGCGATGCCGTGGCGCGCGAGCGTGCGTTCGGGCACGCCGCGGTATCACGCGACGTTGTGGGCGATGACCCGGTCGGCGCGGGCGAGCATCGCGGCGGGGCGCGGCCAGAGATCCACGAGCCGCGGGGCGCCCGGCACCCGCGCCGTGAGCCGGGCGCCGCCGTCCGGCCGCGGCTCGACGCGCTGCAGCTCAGGGGCTCGATGATCCGTGGCCGCGGCACCGACTGCCTCGATCAACGGGCGCGATCACGCGCCCGGGGACACGCTCACGCGGAGTCGCACCCGCCGCCGAAGACCTGCCTCGACCTCGCGCCGAATGCTGGCCACGTCCGCGCCGGGTGCGTCCGGGGCGCGGCGGGTCTGCGAAACCGGCCGGCCCACGCGGAGCAGGATGTCGTCGTAGGCCTCGAGCAGCCCCGTGCCCTCGAGCGGCCCGAGCAACCGGCGGGACAGGTCGAGCGCCTGCACCGGTCGCGGCGACAGGATCAGCGCCGGCAGGTCCGAGGTCCGTAGGACGATGCGCTTCTCGCCCCCCGCGGACTGCTCCTCGATGGGCAGCCCCGCGTCGCCGAGGGCTCGCAGGTCGCGCCAGAGCGTGACCCGGGACACGCCGAGCGACTCGCGGAGCCGCCCGAGGGTCATGCCGAATCGATTGCGGATGAGCAACAGCAGCAAGGTCCACTGCCGCGCGATGCGCTGCCGGTCGTGTTGATGGACATTGGACTCCGTTCCCACGGCGCCGGAGCCCGTTCAACGCGAACCGGACCTTCATCAGCGGGTCGGGGACCTTCATCAGCCGGCGCGAAGCTTCCCCAACGGAAACGAAGCTTCCCCAACGGCGCCGAAAGCTTCCCCAATGGCACCAAAAGCTTCCCCAACGGAAGGCGAAGCCTGCCCACCGGCGCACGGAGCTTGTTCAGCGGCGCATGAACCCTCGTCACGCGGCGCGAAGCTCCGTCTTTGGCCAAACTGGCTTCGTCAGGCGGAAGAGAAGGTCCGTCAGCGACCCCGGGACCTTCCCCACCGGTGACGAGACCCCTCGCGAGGTGAAGTGGCCTGGCAGGCCGGTGCGGGAGCTTCGGGTCCGGTGATGGAGGTTCGTTTCGGGTGATGAGGGTCCAAGTTCGGTGATGAAGGTCCGCGCGCCGTTGGGGAAGCGACCTGGTCCGGTGATGGAGCTTGGGGATCGGGTGGGGAAGCTTGGTGATCCGGTGGTGGACCTTCGTTTTCGGTGGGGAAGCTTCGTTTTCGGTGACGAAGGTCCGCCGGCTGGTGACGGGGGTTCGTTCTTGGTGATGTGGGTCCGCGGGGGCGTGGGGAAGGTCCGCGGGGCGGTGAAGGGGGTTTCTGTACGACTGAACGGCTCCTCTGCGGCGATGGCGGAGACCGGGCGCATCCTGGTGTACGACCAGCGGTCGGCGGGCCGTGCCCCGGGCGCCGGGTTGACTCGATCGGGGTGCGTTTTACTTGTCATACGTTCAGTGTCTTGGCAAAATGGACACAAATCCAGACGTCAGGGCATCCCATGTCTCCCAACGATCTCCACGCGCAGCTTCGCGCCGCGTGCCGGGCCCAAAAGCGGGCCGAGTTCAGCCTCGCCGTGCTCCTTTGCGAGCTCAAGTCCAGCGGGCGTTACACCGAGCGGGGACACACCAGCGTCGAATCGTACGCCGAGGCCGAGCTCGACCTGACCGTGCGACAGACGCGCGATCTGGTCGCGATCGGCCGACACATGCGCGAACTCCCGGCGCTCGCCGCGGCGTTCAGCGACGGGCGCCTGAGCGCGACCAAGGCCCGCGAGGTCGCGCGGGTGGCCACGGCGGACACGGACGAGGCGTGGACCGAGCGGGCGTGTGTGAGCACGAGCCGCGTGCTGGAGCGCCAGGTCGCCGCCGCACGTCGGGGCGAAACACCGCCGCCGGACCCTGCGGCGATCCCTGCGAGTCCGCGCGTGATTCTGCGGTTCGACGTGTCCGCCGCGGACGCGGAGGTCATCCGGGCGACGCTCGCGCGGCTGCGCCTGCAGGGCGGCTTCGGCGCCGACTGTGAGGACGGTGTGTTGCTGGCCGATCTCGCGCGCAACGCCTTGGTG
>CAINDO010000612.1 GCA_903847385.1 uncultured Myxococcales bacterium | reverse complement strand
GCCGCCCGCGTGGCCCGCGAGTCCGCCGCGGACGTGCCCGACGTGCCGGTCGTGATGGCCTCGCCCGTCTGCGCCGCGCACTTGCGCGCCGCGCTCGGCGGCCGCACGGTCGACGACTGGGCCGTGCTACTTTCCCGGGGCCTCTGAACCCGGTACGCCTTTCCGGAGCATGGGAACCTTCATGAGCGCCAAACCCTTCGTCTGCGTGAACCCCGCCAGCGCCAACGGGCGCACCGGCGAGCGCTGGTCCGAGCTGGCCGGTGCGCTGCGGGCGGCGATCGGCGACTTCGAGGTGGGCATGACCCGCGGCCCCCGCGAGGCCGGCGACCTGGTCCGCAAGGCGATCCGCGACGGCGCCGACTTCATCGTCTCCGTGGGTGGCGACGGCACCCACAACGAGGTCGTGCAGGGCTTCTTCGACCCGCAACTTCCGGACGTTCCCCTGCGCGCCGGCATCACGTTGGGCATCGTGCCGACGGGCACCGGCGGGGACTTCCGCCGCACGCTGGGGCTCTCGCGCGAGGCGCTCGAGGCCATCCAGCAGCTCGGCGGACCCCGGCGCACGGCGGACGTCGGCCGCTTGACCTACACGGCGCACGCCGGGCACACGTCGCAAGCCTATTTCATCAACATCGGCAGCTTCGGGATGAGCGGCCTGGTGGACAAGATCGTCAACGAGAGCACCAAGGCCCTCGGCGGCAAGATGTCCTTCCTGCTCGGCGTGGGCCGCGCGAGTCTGCAATACAAGAACCAGCCCGTGCGGCTGCGGCTGGACGACGGCCCCGCCCTCGAACGCACGGTGAACAACGTGGCCGTGGCCAACGCGCGCTACTACGGCGGCGGCATGAAGATCGCGCCGGACGCCGACTTCGGAGACGGTGTGTTCGACGTGGTCGTCGTCGGCGACCTGAACACCTTCGAGATGGCCCGCGGCCTGAAGAAGATCTACGACGGCACGCACGTGGACGGCTCGAACCCCAAGATCGAGGTCTACCGCGCCCGCCGCGTGCACGCAGAGCCCGCGCAGCCCGGCCAGAGCGTGCTCATCGACATGGACGGCGAGCAGCCCGGGCGCCTGCCGGCGACCTTCGAGATTCTGCCCGGCGCGATCCGGCTGGTGACGGGGCCCGAGGCGAATGGCTGAGGACATGCCCGGGGGCGCGCGGCGCCTGACCGACATCCTGCTGTGCGTGCTCTCGGCGGTCCTGACGTTCGGGGGCTTCCCGACGGCCCTGGCCCCGGAGTGGTCGTTCTGGCCGCTCCTGTGGATCAGCCACGTGCCGCTCCTGTGGGTGCTGCGCGACAAGTCGCCCCGGCAAGCGTTCCGCTGGGGGCTCTTCGCCGGCACGCTGATCAACGCCGGCGGGTACTACTGGATCGCCGAGATGCTCCAGCGTTTCGGGCACTTGCCGTATCCCGTCGCCGCGCTCGGGCTCGTGCTGCACAGCCTCTACGTGGGCTTGATGTGGGGCCTCTGGGCCTGGCTGATGAACCGCGTGGGGAACACCACGCGCCTCCCGGTCACCTGGACGGCGCCGCTGGCCATGGTCGCGGTGGAGTGCGTGATGCCGCGCATCTTCCCGGCCTACATGGGCAACAGCCAGTATCCATGGCCGCTGGTGATGCAGATCTGTGACCTCACGGGCATCTACGGCGTCACGTTTCTGCTCTACCGGGTCAACGCGACGCTGCATCTCTGGGTGCGCGCGCTCGTCGAGGGGCGGCAGCGGCCGGTGAAGCCGACGCTCGTCACGGCGGGCATGCTGGCGGCGACGCTCGTCTACGGCGCCGTCCGCATCCATCAGATCGACGCCGCCGCCGCCGCCGCGCCGCAGTTGAAGGTCGGCCTCGTCGAGGGCAACGTCGGCATCTTCGAGACGGAGTCGCAGGACAACATCCGCAACCACCTGCTGATCCAGCAGCGCCTCACGGCCGAGCTGGAGAAGCAGGGCGCCGAGCTCGTGATCTGGTCCGAGAGCAGCTATCGGCAGGCCTTCATCATCCCGCACGCCCAGGAGGTCCTGGCGCCGGCGGAGACGCCCCTCGTCGCCGAATGGCGAGCCGACCGGGCGAACCGGACGCCCGAGTGGGATCGCACCACGCCCATCCGCGGGTTTCACGTGCCCGTGCTGATCGGCGCCACGACCAGCGCACCGCGCGAGACCCCGCGCTTCGACGGCGACGCGCCCGAGGTCTACTTCAACTCCGCGCTGCTCCTGGACGCCGACGGTCGGATTCACGGCCGCTACGACAAGAACTTCCTGCTGGTGGGCGGCGAGTACATCCCGTTCAGCGAGTATTTCCCCTGGATTTTCAAGCTGATCCCCGCGGCGGGTGACCTGGAGCCCGGCCGCGCGCTCGCGCCCGTGGTCGGCGACCTCTGGGGCAAGGGGCCCGTCCGGATCGGCGCGCTCGTGTGTTACGAGGGCATCCTGCCGTCCTTCGCGCGCGGGCTCGCGCCGCACAAGCCGCACTTCCTGGTGAACATGACCAACGACGACTGGTTCGGTCGCACGGCGGAGCGCTACCTGCACTTCGCGCTGACGATCCCCCGGGCCATCGAGCTGCGGCGCGCCTCGACGCGGGCGACGCTCACCGGCGTGAGCGCGTTCGTGGATCCGGTCGGGCGGGTGACCGCCCAGACCCCCGTCACGGGCGAGGACACGCTGCTGCAGTCGGTCCCGCTCCTCGAGCTCGAGACGATCTACGGACGCATCGGGGATGCCTTCGCCTGGCTCTGCACGGCGGTGATCGCCTTCGCCTGGGGCTGGGGGCGCTTCCGTCGGGGGGCGTGAGGCGTGTCAGGCCCCGCGGCCCGCGCGGCGCCAGTGCTGCAGATGCGCCGGCCGCTCCGGACGGTCCGGGCGGTCCGGGCGGTCACTGCGCGACGGGAACGGGATGACGCGGGCGTGACCCTGCTCCATGGCCTCCAGCCACTGCTGGACCAGGGCCCGCGTCTCCTGCTCGACGATCGTGCAACCGAGCATCAGCACACCCTGCTCGCCGGACTTCACCGGCCGTTGAGACCGCTGGGCGGCCAGCTCGCGCAGGCGCTCGGCCAACGGTGGCACCAGGCCCACGAGGCGGGCCACCTTCTCCACGACGACGTTGGGATCGCGCAGCGCTCCGAGGACCTCCTCGGCGCCGCGAACATGAGCGACGTGAATGTCGAGCATCGGACCCTCCATGGTCTGCATGGCCATGCGCGTCCTTGCGCCGGCCTCGAGCGTTCACGGTGACCATCGACCCGAGGCCGCTCGACTTGAGGAAAACCCGACCCGGGCCCGCCGATTGCGCTTTGTCCGGGCCCGCCGCTTGTCGCGGGGCGGGGCGTCTGATACAAGCCGCGACGTGGCCGTCGCAGTCCTCTCCTCCTCCTCGACCTCGCGCGCCCTGGCGCTCGCGCTGCTTCTGGCGGTGCCGGCGACGACCATCGCCGCGCCGGCTGCCGGCACGTTCCGACTGAAGACGGGCTCGCGCGGGGCCAGCGTGCTGATCGACGGCAGCCCCGTCGGCGTCACGCCGCTCCCCGGTCCGTGGACGCTCCCGCCGGGCGCGCACACCGTCGAGCTGCGGCCCAAGAGCGGGCCGAGCGTCAAGGCGGCGTTCACCATCGCGATCGGGCAGGAGGCGCAGGTCGAACTGCTCGCCGCCGAGTCGGCGACGGACGCCGCGTCCGACGCGCCCATCGCCGGCCCGCAGCGCGTGATCTACTCGGGTCCCGGCTTCTCGCTGGCGACGGCCGGGTACATCACGGCGGGCGTCGGCGTGGCCTCCGGCGCGCTCGCGGTGCTCTTCGGCCTCCAGGCGAACAGCAAGGCGGACGAGGCCCGCGGCCTGGACAAGGCCGACCGCACCTTGACCCGCGCGGACCAGCAGCGCCTGGCGGACGACGCCGATCAGGCCGCCCTCCTGTGCAACGTCACGATGGGTGTCGGGGTGGTCGCCGGGCTCTCGGGCGCGGCCATGATCCTGCTGGCCAGCGATGGCCCCCTGGGCATCTCGTGGTCGCCGGCCCCCGGCGGCGCGGTCGTCGGGGGGCGCTTCTGATGCCCGCCATCGTTCGCCCGCGCGCGTGCGCGCTCCTGGCTGGTCTCGCGCTGCTCGCGTGCCGGCCGGACGTCCCCGGGCGTGACTGCAAGACGAACGCGGACTGTTTCACGCAAGAGATCTGCACGGATGGCACCTGCGCCGATGCACCGGTCTCCGGTGGTGCGAGTGGCGCCGGAGGCATGCCCGTCGGCGGCACCCCCGTAGGCGGTACCCCCGTGGGCGGAACCCCCGTGGGCGGTACGCCGATGGGCGGCGCGCCCGCCCCGGACGCCCTCGTGGCCGCTCCCGATGGACTGCCGGCAGACGCCGCCACCACCGATGCCGGGGCGCCGGACGCGGCACCGTGACCCCCTTCGGCCCATACAGCCTGTTGCGCAAGATCGCGATGGGGGGCACGGCGGAGATCTACCTGGCGCGTCGACACGGCGTGGACGGCTTCGCCCGGCACCTGGCGATCAAGCGCATCCTGCCGCACCTGGAGAGCGAGCCCGCCTTCGTGCAGTTGCTGATGGACGAGGCCCGCCTCGCCGCGCACCTGCACCACGGCCACATCATCCCCATCCACGAGGTCGGGATGGAGGACGGCCAGGCGTACATCGCCATGGAGTACCTGCCGGGCACGGACCTCGGCCGCATCCTCCGCGCGGCGCGTCGGCGCAAGCGGCGTGTGCTCGTGGTCGCGCGCGACGCCGCCTGGCGCGAGGCGCTGGTGACTTCGCTGGCCAAGCAGCTCGGCGCGCAGGTCGTCGCCGCCGGTGACCGGTCCGGCGCCCTCGCCCGCTCGGCGGAGGGCCCCGTGGACCTCGCCGTCGTCGAGGCGGCGATGCTCGGGCCCATTCGGGATCCGCTGATGCACGAGCTGCAGGCGGCGCACCCCGAGATGATGCGCGTGCTGCTGCCCGGCCACACGGCGGGGCGCCGCGCCGGCTGCTACGCCCTGGCCACGGACACGAACGACGTCGCCCGCATCACCGAGCTCGCCCGCCAGTGCCTGGGCGCCGTGATGCCCCTCGAGCTGACGATTCAGGTGGTCCGGGCCGTGGCCGAGGCGCTCGACTACGCCCACACGGCGGCGGACTTCACCGGCCGGCCGCTCAACGTCGTGCATCGGGACGTGAACCCGAGCAACATCCTGGTCTCGCTCGGGGGCGTGGTGAAGCTCGTGGACTTCGGCATCGCCCGCGCGTCCGTCCGGGCGCGGGACGAGGGCAAGGGCAACTTCGTCGGCACGGTGAACTACATGTGCCCCGAGCAGGCCACCGGCCAGGAGTGCGACCCGCGCGGCGACCAGTTCTCGCTCGGCACGGTCTTCTTCGAGCTCGTGACCGGGCGCCACCCCTTCGTGGGGGACAACGAGTTCCAGACGCTCCGCCACGTGAAGGAGCGCCGGCTGCCCTCCATCGGCGACCTGGTGCCCGGGGTGCCCGAGACCTTCTCCCAGGTCTGCGCGCGCGCCCTGGAGAAGTCCCAGGACGCCCGCTATGTGGCGATGGCCGACTTCCTGGCCTCCATCGAGGACACGGTGCGGCGCGAGGGGCTGAACCTCAGCCCGAAGCGGCTGGCGCGGTACCTCGAGGTGGTCTACTCCGAGGCCGAGCGGGCCGAGCTGGGCCTCTCCGGCACGGGCTATCAGGTGCCCACGCCCCGGACCCCCCACGTGCCGCTGCCCCGCGTCGAGCCGCCGCCCGCCGCGCCGCCGCGGGGGGAGAGTCCGACGACACGCCGCGCCATCGAGTTCGACGTCGATCTCGACGATCTGGACGACATGGACGAATTCGATACCGACGAGAGCCCCGCGGCGGACGCGGTGGCGCAGCCGCCCGCGACGCCGGGCGCCGGCAGGGGGCGTTGAGCCATGGGCGGTGATCGCCGGCGCAGCCCGCGGACCGAGGTCGACCTCCGCGTCGAGGTGCAGCCCGCCGAGCGTGAGCTCGTGCTGGGCCTGCGCGCGGTGGACGTCAACGAACACGGTCTCTTCGTGTCCACCACCGAGCCGCTGGCGCTCCACACCCGGGTCGCCGTGCGCATCGTCGTGGGGCAGGGGGAGACGCTCACCTTCGACGGCCGCGTGGTGCGCATCCTGTGGCCCGATCGCGTCGCGCCAGGGGAGCCGCCGGGCTTCGGCATCCAGTTCGAGCACGGGGACGCCGCGCGGGACGACCGCTGGCGGCGTTTCTGCGACGAGGTCGCGCGCCACCGCACGCCGGCCCCGGAGCGTCGTCGTTTCCTGCGGGTGGCCACGCGCCTGGAGCTGCACGTGCGCGCCGCGACGGACGCCGCGCTCCAGGCCTTCGTGGCGCACAACCTGTCGGCCAGCGGCGCGGGGTTCGTGACGAACGCCGCCATGCCCCTGGGGCTCCGGCTCGCCCTGGCGCTCCACCACCCGACGACGGACGAGATCTTCCGGCTCGAGGGCGAGGTCGTGCGCTGCGAGGCCGTCGAGCACGGCTACCTGGTGGGTGTGCGCTTCGACGCCCCCGAGTTGCAGGCCTTCGTGCGGC
The DNA here is from genome assembly GCA_903847385.1 of uncultured Myxococcales bacterium. Classification (GTDB taxonomy): domain Bacteria; phylum Myxococcota_A; class Bradymonadia; order UBA7976; family UBA1532; genus CAINDO01. Next base: position 700 of record CAINDO010000612.1, on the reverse strand, counting down.
TCACGGCGGCCCTGCCCGGGTGAAACCGCGCTTTTCGGCGCGTTTCCCACCGTTGACACCGGCCGCACTGTGATTAAGGTCCGCCGCGTCGGCATCGGTGCCCCGTCGCAGACGAACGGGCGATGGCGGGCGTCGGCCCCACGAACCACAGGAGCAGAGTGCCATGGGAAAGATGATCGGTATCGACCTGGGGACCACGAACAGCGTGGTCGCCATCATGGAGGGCGGTGAGCCCAAGGTGATCCCCAACGAGGAAGGCGCCCGCACGACGCCCTCCGTCGTCGCCTGGGACCGCAAGGGTGAGATCCTCGTCGGTCAGGTGGCCCGCCGTCAGGCCATCACCAACCCCGAGAACACGGTCTACAGCATCAAGCGTTTCATGGGGCGTCGGTTCTCCGAAGTTCAGGACGAGCGCCGTCGCGTGCCCTACAACCTGATCGAGAGCAAGACCGGCGGGCCGGACGTCAGCATCGACGGCAAGGGCTGGACCCCGCCGGAAATCAGCGCCAAGGTCCTGCAGAAGCTCAAGCGCGCCGCCGAGAAGTACCTGGGCGAGACGGTCACCGAGGCCGTCATCACCGTGCCCGCCTACTTCAACGACGCCCAGCGCCAGGCCACCAAGGACGCCGGCCGCATCGCCGGCCTCGAGGTCAAGCGCATCGTCAACGAGCCGACGGCCGCCGCCCTGGCGTACGGCCTC
>CAINDO010000611.1 GCA_903847385.1 uncultured Myxococcales bacterium | reverse complement strand
GGCAGGCGCCGGAGTTCGAGCGCAACCTGGTGCGCAGCGGCATCCACCTCATCAAGCTCTGGTTCTCCGTGAGCCGCGACGAGCAGCGCCGACGCTTCAAGGAGCGCCGGGTGCATCCCCTGAAACAGTGGAAGCTCTCGCCCATCGACCTGGCGTCCCTGGACAAGTGGGACGAATACACCCAGGCCAAGGAGGCGATGTTCTTCAACACCGACACGGCCGACTGCCCCTGGACGGTCATCAAGTCCGACGACAAGAAGCGCGCCCGCCTGAACGGGCTGCGCCACGTGCTCCACCGACTGCCCTATCCGAACAAGGACGTCGAGCGGATCGGCCCCGTGGACCGGCTGCTCGTGGGCCGCGCCGAGGTCCTGTACGAGCGGGGCGAGCAGGGCGGCAAGGCGCTCGGGTGACGCTCGGCCGCGCTCAGAGCCGCGCGCTGAGCCAGACGCCGGCGTCCGCCGTGAGATGGGCCGGCGCGGCCGCCGGGTTGGCCGCGTTCAGGTTGAAGCGGAACAGATCGCCCTCGTCCCCGAAGTACACGCCGACGTAGGGCTGCACGCTGAGCCAGGTGAGCACGCGCTCGCTCCACTGCACCCGGGCCGTGCCGCTCCGGTCGTCCACGCTGCCGAGCGCGGTGACGAAGATGGACGAGTCGTCCAGCCGCCCCGGCGCGAGGATCACGAGGTACGCGCCGGCGGCCTGCCGCGGCAGGTCGAACAGACTGCGCCCGGCGGCGAGGGCCTCGCCGTACTTCGCCGAGTCGTCGACGCCGTCGTCGTTGAAGGTGTACTCCAGGCCCCAGGTCAGCGTGTCTTCGTCGCCGTAGTCGATGTCCACGCTGAACCCGCCCGTGACGTGGGGGATCCAGTCGTCGCTGCGGTCGCGCTCGCCGGCCAGGGGCGTGTGATGTCCGTGCGCCACGGCGCCCTCGGCGTACAGATCGAACTGCCACACGCCCACGGAGGCGTCTGCGCCGAGCAGCAGCGGCTCGTCCCGCCGGCCCGCCGCCGTCACGCTCACCTCGGCGCTCTCGAAGGCGAGCTCGGCCCGCAGCGCGCCGCCGACGTCGCCGACCTGCCGCGCCTCGTCCAGCAGGGCGAGCGCATAGAAGTTGGCCGTCTGCGACTCCCAGGGCACGTGGACCTTGATCAGGGACACGCCGGGCCGCAGATCGACCTGCTGCAGGGGATCGCGGCGCTGCCGATTCACGAAGTCCGTCGGGTTCCACAGGTGCGCGGCGCCCCACTTCACGGGCTGCCGACCCAGGGTGAAGAAGGCCGTCTGCCCGGCGTCGAACTTCATCCAGAGCTGGGTGATGCCCGAGGTCTCCGCCGGCGTGGCGAAACCTTTGGCGATGCCCTCGCGCAGCGCCAGGCAGTCTTCGAGCGTCTGCTGGGCCTGCGCGCTCAGGTTCGCCGTGTTCGGGTCGCCGTTGCTGTTCCGCGGCGTGCAGAAGTCCGGGATGTCCGCCCGGCCGTTCTCCAGCGTGGGATCGTAGGTCAGGCGCCCCTCGGCGTAGATGCGCACGCGGTCGCTCGGGCGAGCGTCCAGGTACACGTCCAGCAGGGCCGGCGCGCCGAAGGCCTGATCGAGCGCGTCCGTGTTGGTGGCGAAGGTGCTCTGGAACCGCAGCAGCAGATCGCCGCCGATGGCCAGCTTGTCCTCGGAGAGCTCCTCCTGGACGTCCGCGCGCATGAGCGGGGCGCCGGAGAGCACCTCGCTGTCCCGCGAGGGCGCTTCGCTCGGCGGCGCCGGGGCGGCGGAGATGGGTGCGGCGCTCCCGGGCGCGGGCGGCGCGCTCTCGGGGGCGGCCGACGCCGGCGCGGGCTCCGGC
>CAINDO010000610.1 GCA_903847385.1 uncultured Myxococcales bacterium | reverse complement strand
GCGATCTCGAGGGCCTGCTCGCCCGTGTCGGGCTGGGAGATCAGCAGGTCGTCCGTGTTCACGCCGAGCTTGCGGGCGTAGGTCACGTCGAGGGCGTGCTCGGCGTCCACGAAGGCGGCGACGCCGCCGAGGCGCTGGGCCTCCGCGACGGCGTGCAGGGTCAGCGTGGTCTTGCCGCTGGACTCCGGGCCGAAGACCTCGACGATGCGGCCGCGGGGGTACCCGCCGATACCGAGGGCGATGTCCAGGCTGGTCGCGCCCGTGGGCACGACCGAGATCTCGCGCATCATGGACTCGCCTTCACCGAGGCGCATGATGGAACCCTTGCCGAACTGCTTCTCGATCGCCCCGACGGCGAGCGAGATGGCTCGCTCCCGCTGGCTCTCAGTCTGTCGCGTCGTCTGACTCATCGTCGTCCCCTTCAGTGGCGTCGTCCCCGTCCGGGTCGGGGTCTGCATTACGGATGGCGGCGGCCTTGGGGGGCCCGGCCTTCAACAGGTTGGTCTTGGGTCGCGGCGGGCGGGGCCGGCGGGCGAGGCGGCGCTGCAGCTCGGCGTCGAGCGCGCTGCGTTCGCGGTCGGCCGTGGCGGCCTGCTGGGCGGGCGGCGTCCGGTCGAACTCGACGGTGCCCTCGTGCAGCACGGCGCCCGTGGCGGCGTCCAGGCATGCCCAGTGGAACGCGTCGATGGGCACGGTGAGCTGCGCGCCCATGGCGGGGGGCGCGGGCGGGGCCTCGCCGCGGTGGCGCCCGAGGAGCACGCAGGGGGGCTCGCCCGTGGCGTCGAAGCCGTAGGCGGCCAGGGCCTCGCACAGGTCGGCGCCCAGGCGCGCGAGGGCGCCGGCTTCGTCCGCGACATCGACCGACAGGCGGTGGCCGTCGCCGCGCGCGCGGGCCCGGAAGCTGCGCAGCGCGGCCTCGAACGGCGGCGTCTCGACGGCCAGGCGGCGCAGCACCAACCGGAGGGCATCCAGCGAATCGGTGCCCGGCGCGGTCGAGACGCAGAGGGTGACGCGAAGCTCCGTGGGGGCGACCCAGCGCACGCCCGCCGGGAAGCGCGACCGGAGTTCGATCAGGCGGTCGCGGGCCTCACCGGGGAGGTCGATGCCGACGCGGACGACGCAGGGGGTGGTCACGTGGGGTTGCCCTGGCGCGAGAGGCCGCGGCGCACGCCGTCCAGCGCCCGCGCGGCGCTCAGCAGGCGGATGCGGTCGCGATCGCCCCGCAACTGCACGGTGGTGACGCGGTCGAGTCCGGCCCCGGCCCAGCCGAGGCAGACGGTGCCCACGGGCTTCTCGGGGGTGCCGCCGCCGGGTCCGGCCACGCCGGTGATGGAGAGCGCGATGTCGCAGCCGAGCACCCGCCGGGCCCCCGCGGCCATGGCGGCGGCGCAGGGCTCGCTGACCGCGCCGTGGGCCTCGATGACACCGGCGGAGACGCCGAGGACCTGGGTCTTCACGCCGTTGGCATAGGCGACGATGCCGCCACGGAAGACATCCGAGGCGCCGGGGACGGCGGTGACGAGCGCAGCCACCAGACCGCCCGTGCAGCTCTCGGCCGTGCCCAGGGTGAGGCCGTCCCGGCGGCAGAGGTCGAGCACGACCTCGATGAGGCTGGCGTCCCCCTCGCCGACGAAGGTCTCTTCGCCGGCGGCGGCGACGCGGCCGGCGGCCTCGGCGACCAGGGCCGGATCGCTGCCCCGGACGCGGACCTCGACGTCGAGATCCCGCACGCGGTAGGCGACCGAGAGGGCGGGGGACAGGGCGAGGCGCTCGATGCGGGCGCCGATGGCGGACTCGCCGATGCCGACGAACCGGAGGATGCGGCTCAGGGGCGGCAGGGCCTCGCCGGTGCGCGCCCGGAGAGCGGGCACGATGTGCGTGTCCACGTGCCAGTGGAACTCGCGGGGCACGCCGGGCACCAGATAGATGCGGCACCGACCGAAGTCGAACTCGATGCCCGGCGCCGTGCCGATCTCGGACTGCAGCGCGCGGCCGCCCCGCGGGATGCGGGCCTGACGGCGGTTGTTGGCGGTCGGCGCGCGGCCGTCGAAGCGGGCGACGATGCGGGCCCAGACCTCGGCGTCCTCGTGCAGATCGACGCCCGCGGCCTCGGCCAGGGCGTCCACGGTGACGTCGTCCGAGGTCGGCCCGAGGCCCCCCGAGACGATGCAGACGTCGGCCCGCTCGGCGATCTCGCGCAGGGCGGCGACGATGTCCGGGATGCGGTCGCGGACCGACGTGCGCCGGGAGACGCGCAGCCCGACGGGATCGAGCACCCGCCCGAGACGGGCGGCGTTGCCGTCGACGGTCAGGCCGTCCAGCAGTTCGTCGCCAATGGTGAGGATTTCGATGTGCATGGCCGCAGCAGAGGCCGGGACGATTTCACCGACCTGTACAGATGTCAAGGCGAATTGGGGCCGCTCCACGCCCGGCGCGGGGCCGACGCGTGAGTTATTTTGACCGGAGGGGACGTGACACCTACATTTCGGCAGAATCGCCTATTCCCCGAAACGGGGCGCGGGAGTCGTTCGCCATGGACTTTCCTCAGCAGTTCGGCAAGTACACCCTCCTCCGCCGCCTCGCCACGGGCGGGATGGCGGAGATCTTCCTCGCGCGCCAGGTCGGCGTCGGGGGGTTCGAGAAGGAGGTCGTCGTCAAGCGCCTCCTGCCGGTGCACGCCGCCAACCAGGACTTCGTCTCGATGTTCCTCGACGAGGCGCGCATCGCGGCGCACCTCACGCACCCGGACATCGCGCAGATCTTCGACCTCGGTCAGGAGGGCGAGGACTACTACATCGCGATGGAGTACGTGCGCGGCGCGGACCTGCGACGGGTCTGCTCCCAGGGCATCGCCGAGGGGGACTACCTGCCCCTGCACCACGCCGTGCGGATCATCGCCGAGGTGTGCGACGCCCTGGCGTACGCCCACACGCGGACCGACAAGGACGGTCGGCCGATGAACATCGTCCACCGCGACATCTCGCCCACGAACATCCTCGTGACGTTCGACGGCGGAGTGAAGCTGGTCGATTTCGGCATCGCCAAGGCCGCCAACAAGGTCTCGGTGACCAAGACGGGGCAGATCAAGGGCAAGTACGGCTACATGTCGCCCGAGCAATGCCGGGGCGACCAGATCGACGCCCGCTCGGACATCTTTGCCGTCGGCATCAACCTCTACGAGATCACCTTGGGTCGGCGCCTGTTCCGGGGCGACTCGGACGTGGAGACGATTCGCGCCATCGAGAGCGGCGCGATCCCGGCGCCGCGCAGCATCAGCCCGGATTACCCGGCGCGCCTCGAGGCCATCGTACTCAAGGCGCTGGCGCGCAACGCGTCGGACCGCTACGGCGACGCCCGCGAACTCCAGCGCGCGCTCGAGGACTTTCTCGCCGAGTCGTCGCTGCGGGCGACCGCGGGGATGCTCGCCGAGTACATGCGGACGCTCTTCCGCGAGCAGCTCGATCTCGAGTCCCGCGAGGGCAGCGGCGTGCGCGCGCTCCCGCAGATCGTGCAGACGCCCGCCCCGCGCCATGCTCCGCCCGACGTGGACGGCGACCCGCCCGACGAGACCATGGGGGACGCCGCGCCGGACATGAACGGGGCCTCGGACTCCGTCGAGCTCTTGACGTCGGCGCAGGCCATCGAGGTGTCGGACGATGCGCCGACGGCGCGCGTCGACCTGAAGAACCTGCGCGACGAGGACGTGATCGACGGTCGCAAGATGCAGATCACGCGCCTGCCCGAGGCGATGCGGCGGGCGCCCGCGCCCCCGAGTCTGCCGCCACAGCTGAGCGGCGAGGCCTCCGTCGACGACCTGATGATGCTGCCGACGCCCTCCGTCGAGCTGATCGTCGAGGCATCGGGGATCAGTGGTCCGCTCGCGGACCTGCGCCCGAAGATGCCCCCGAGGCCGGACGAGACGCCGCTGGCCACACTGGCGGCGGGTCCCAAGGCGATCCTGGCTCCGCGGGCCGAGCCCCAACGCTCGGCGGCCCCGCCCGTGCCCTCGGCGCCGCCGCCGCCCGCCCCGGCCCCTGCGCCCGCCCCGGC
>CAINDO010000609.1 GCA_903847385.1 uncultured Myxococcales bacterium | reverse complement strand
TGGCGCGACGGGCTCGCCGCCGAGGGAGGCGGCGGCCTGGGCGGCTGGCTCGCCACTCTCGGCGGCAGAGACGGAGGAACGGCAGGCGCCTGGGTACGCACCTCGGCGGGCGAATCCCGAAAGTTCGGCGCGGCGATTTGCGCCCCGAAGATCACCTGCCGAATGTGCGCCCGGCGGGCATCGCGAATTCGCCGGAGTTCGTTCAGCGGGCGCGTCGGCCCGGTCGTCCGGCACGCCTCGCGCAGCCAGGCCGGGGCCGCCTTCGCCCGTTGCTCCATCCCGCGGAAGTCAACCTGAACGGCCCGGAGCTGGACAGCATCGAGTCCGAGCGTGCGGGGCCACAGCCAGTACTGGCCGACCGGGAGCTTCTCGATCTCCGCCGCGGCGTTCCGCCGCTGTTGCTCGTGCGTGACCGGCGCGACGTCCCACGGCTCGCCATAGGGTTCCCGCCGCTTGAACACGAAGTCGGACACGGGAACGATCCGGGCGACCTCCTCCGCATCGCCACGTGACTGGCAGAAGAACGACTGCAACCGACAGTTTGCCGCGATGGCCGCGAAGAGCTCGGTCGAGCGACTCCTGATTTGAGACGGCGTCTGGTTCACGAGCCAGAGCGCCGCGTGGCGTGAGCGGGCGAGGTGCAGGAGATCTTCGAACTCGCGGGCAGACTTCTTCGTGAGGCCGAGCCACCATTCGTCGGCCACCAGAAACGCTGGCCAAGTCTCGGCCTGAGTGCGGGCGAGGATCGCGCCGTTGAGCTGCTCCATGAAGATGCCCATCCACCATGGGATGAGCTCGCGTCCGCCATAGGGCGCGGCGCCGACATCAATCACGCTGAGCCCTGGCGCGAGAAGCGAGCGCGCGTCGATGCAGCCTTCGGCGCAGAGCGGGAGGCCCAGCTCATCGATGAGAAGCAGATCGAGACGCGCGAGGACCGCTTCAACCGACTCGGTCGGCTCCTTCCGGAAATCGAGGGCGAAGTACTGCCGCAGGTTGTCGTCGTCGACGAGGCGGGCCATCGAAACCCGGTACGCGTCCGAGGTGAGCAGCTCGCGCACTTCGAGGAGTGAGAGCCCGCCCACTTTGATCGCGAGGAGGAGAGCGTTCTGCAGGATGCGCCGCATCCGATTGCCGAACTCGGCATCCCCGACGAGACCCGCGAGGAGGTCGACGATGTGCTGCGCTGCCAGACCCGGCCGGTTTGTGTCGACGGTCGCGAGGATGTTCAATTCCGGGGCGCGAACCGAGTCGAACGGATCCAGTACTCGGAGGTTCGCGAGAAACGTCTGCTGCTCGGCCTGAGGCCAACTCGACAACAGTGCCGGCAACGCCATCTCGGTGAGCCACTTCGCGGACTGCGACTTCGCGTCGAGGTGGATCAGTGACCAGGGCATCCGCGGGCGAATGAGCTGCAGCTCGTCGGCGAGGACAGCCGAACTCTTCCCCGAACCCGTTCCGCCGACAACCCAGCGGTGCAGGCCGTCGAACGTGGAGAGGGGCAGCGCGGCGTCGGTTCCGCCATCGAGCGACGTGCCCAGTCGGATTGCGGGCCCCGCAATCGGGCCGCGCGCGTCCATCGCGCGACTGAAGTTCTCTTCGGGAGTGGGCGGCTCCAAGGAGCGGCGCCGCTCGGCCTCGGCCTTGTTCGCCAAGTCTGCAGGATCTCCCTTGGTCGCCCGCATGAACAGCCGCTCGAAGAGAACCGACAGCCCCATGACCACCCTCCCGACGAGCTGAATTTCTACGCCGCGCCCGCGACGAAACGCCAGTGGATTCGAAAGGATGGCCACCGACAAGGTAGCTTATGTCGTCCAGTGTGGGTGTACGTAAGATGCCCCAGTGGGCCACCCCGCCGACGAACCTCGCGCTTCACGCGTTCGCGGTCGCGTCGATCCGAGCCATCAGCGTTGAGAGTTCCTGCTTCAGGGTCTGGCGATCAGCGTCGGACATCGAAGTGAGGTCGAACTTCACCGGACGAAGGCGGACATGACCAGTCTCGAGGTTTGTCCCATCGGATCGGAAGATGCTGGGGACACGGTGCACGACCTGTGCCCGGTACGCCTCGTTCACCTTACGGATGAGCGTGGAGATGGACATGTCCTCGTCGTTGATCTGCTTCACCCAGACGGCATAGTCGAGTTGCTTGTATTTGCCTTTGAGCTTCCGAAGCGTGAGCGCGTGGGTGGTCTTGAAGCTGCCCACCTCCGAGGCGATCGCCTGCTGCACGACGTCGGGAAGATCCAGCAAAGACAAGAGGTTACGCTGCGTCCGATCGGTGAGGCCCATCAGTTTGGCGACCTCGAAGCCGGTGTGCCCGTCATCGCGGTGCCGCCGAATGATGTATGCACGATCGATGTCCGAGTATGTCTTTCGGGCGACGTTCTCGAGGACTGACGCACGAAATGCTTCGGCGTCATCGGAGAGGTCGTGGCGCACGTATGCGGAGAGGGTCTTCGTCCCAATCTCACGAAGTGCAGTCGCCCGCCGAAATCCGGAGATGAGCTGATACGGAAAGCCGCCCTCGGGCTGCGGGTGGGGCCGAACGACCGCCGGGATCTGCTGGCCGCTCTCCCTGATCGACTTGACGAGGTCGGGAACGCGGACGACAGCCCGGAATTGATAGGTCTTGTCTTTGACGTCGATCTGGGCGAGTGGGATCCTCTTGATCACGAGGTTGTCGCCGAGCGGTTCGGGTACCTCGACCGGTTCGACGGACTTCGGCGGCCGCCCGCGACGCTTGACCGCAGGCGCTTCGGGTTCGGTGATGGAAGCGTCGATGGCCTTGGAAGTTGTGGCCTTGCGGCTCGTTTTGCGGGAAGTTGCCTGGGCGGCTTTCTTGGGTATGGGCTTCGGCATTTAGTGTCTCTCTTTCTGCATGATTTCCTTACACAGGCCGAGAAACGTCCGCAAGAGCGGAAATCGATTTCCGGTGTACGATGCAAGTCCTTGGGAGGCAGATGAACTGGTTTGGAACGGCCCAGCGACAGACGGCCTCGCCGAACGCCATGGACCGTGATATGCAGGGACTCCGATGACTGACCGTGCCCAGGCCGCGCCGGACCCTCAACCCAAAGACCCCCGTGGCGTCGGTCAAGGCACAGTCTCGTACCTTGAGGGGCATCGGCAACGCCTCCGCAATCGCTTCCTCGAGTCTGGCCTGGCCGCGCTCGAAGACCACGAAGTCCTTGAACTCGCCCTTACGTTTGCCATCCCCCGGCGCGACGTGAAGCCCATCGCTCACGCCCTGTTGCGGCACTTTGGCAGTCTCGCGGGCGTTCTCGATGCGCACTCCGACCAGCTCCGCGAGGTCGACGGCATCGGGGAGACCGCCGCGACGCTGCTACATCTCGTGCCGCCGCTTACGCGCCGCTACTTGCGGGACCGTTGGGGCCGGCGCCCGAAGCTCGCCACTCTGGACGAGCTTGGCGCCTACGTTTCAGACGAGCTCGCCGACCGGACCCACGAGGTCTTCCTTCTCGTCGGTCTCGCACACGACCGCCAGGTCATCCAGGCCGCGACATTGCACGAGGGAACGATCAGCAGCGCTCCGGTCTATCCGCGCCTGGTAGTCGAAGCCGCGCTTCGGATGAAGGCGGCCAGCGTTGCCTTCGCCCACAACCATCCCGGCGGCGTCGCAAAGCCGTCTGAGGACGACATCGCCATCACGCGCACACTTGTAGGCGTCTTCCATACGCTGGAGATCCCTGTCCTCGACCACGTGATCGTGGCCGGGCCCCGCATCTTCAGCTTCGCCCAAGAGGGGATTCTGAAGGAGATGTGGCCATGATGCTGGAGAAGGACATGGTCGTGGAGGGGCCATTGTGGCCTGAGCCCGTCCGTGTGCTCGGTGTCGAGGTGTTCGGCACGAT
>CAINDO010000608.1 GCA_903847385.1 uncultured Myxococcales bacterium | reverse complement strand
CGCCGGGCGATGCTGCCGTCCGGCTCGATGTCCGCGCGGCCGTCCGGGCACACGGCCGGCCCCGGCATCGGCGGCGCGACGGCCTCGATCGCGGGCACGGTGGCGCCGAGCTGGAGCAGCACGCCCTTGTCCAGGGCGGGGCTGAGCACGCCGCCGCCCACCGTCCACACGTTGCCCGTGGGATCGGCCCACACGGCGTGCAGCGACTCGGGGCGGGTGGCGAGGCCCGTGGACTGCTTCTCCCAGGCGCCGCCGGGGCGCCGCCGCCAGATGCCGCCGTTGGCGCCGGTGATCCACGCCTCGCCCTCGGGGGTCACGTGGGCGCCCTGGAGCAGCGGCGCGCCCTCCGGGCCGATGTGGGCGCCCGTGGCGTCCAGCACGCTGCCCATGGCGCCCACGGCGATGACCTGATCGGCGTTGCCGTGCACCGTGAACAGCGTCTCGGTGGTCGTCGTGGGGATGCGCGTCCAGGCCGTGCCGTCGTAGTGCAGCATCAGGCCGTCGGAGCCCACGGCGTACACGTCGTTCGAGGCGCGCCCCCACACCTTGAAGAGCGCGGGCAGCTCGCCGTTGGCGTTCAGCGGCGTGTCGTCGGGGAGCGAGACGCTCGTCCAGCTCGTGCCATCGTAGTGCCACAGGAAGCCGTAGCGGCCGGCGCGGCCACCCACGGCCCACACGTCGTCCGCGCTGGCGGCCCACACGCCGAACACCGTGTCCGCGGCGCGGCCGGGCACGCGCTGCCGGGTGAAGCTCGTGCCGTCCCAGAACAGCACCGTCGCGCCGGCGCCACCCACGATGATGCGGTCCGCGGAGAGCGCGTGCACCCACCACAGGTCGTACTTCTGCTCCGTGGCCACCCGGGTCCAGGCCGTGCCGTCGAAGTGGAGCAGCACGCCCCCCGGGCCGGCGTCCGCGCCCGCGGCCCACACGTCCGTCGGCGAGGTGCCGCTCACCGAGAGCAGCGCGACCTCGATCTCCTCCGCCGGGGCCGACCAGGTGCGCGTGTCCGGCTCGGGCGTGTCGCCGTCGACCTCGGCGCCCATGTCCGGGACGTCCGGCGTGCCGCCCGTGGCGCCACCGGCCCCCCCGGCTCCCCCGGACCCACCGCCGTCGCCGCAGGCCCAGAGCAGGGCGGTCGTGGACAGAAGCGCGCCCGTGGCGACGCGGCGAAGTCGAGAACGATTCATGGGGCCCCCGAATCTGGTCCGATTTGATCGGCGTCAAACTCGCACAGGTGCGGCCGGGCGATCCAGTCGGCGCCCTCCGGCATTCCGCGGGGCGCCGGTGTGGACGAACGCCGGTCGTCGGGAGTACCCAGAGGGCTGGAGGTGAAGCGTGCACTTCGATTGGGGATCTGGCGGGCGCCTGGGCGTTTGCGTCGCGCTCGCGGTGTGTGCGCTCTGGGTCGGGGCCGCGCGGGCGGACACCGTGCCGCGCATGGCCGAGGGCCGGATCACCGGCCGCGTGGCACCGGAGGCGGCCGCGGGCGAGGGCCTCACCCTGCTCTCCCTGGCCGACGACTGGGCGCCGGGGGTCTTCGCGCCGGGGCCGGACGGCGTGGGGCCGGCCTACCGCGAGACCTTCGTGGCGCTGGCCAACGGCGACCTGGGCGAGGGCCCGGGGGCGGTGCGGCCCCTGTACGACCGCCACCTGGAGCTGCACGGCATCCCGCCGACCTTGAAGCTGCTGCGGGCGCGGCTGGACGACGCCGAGCGGCACGCCTGCCGCGACACGGTGGACGACGCCGCGCTCCACGCCATGACCGGCGTGCAGCGGCCCTGGGAGCCGCCGGAGCGCCAGCGGGCGCGCCAGAAGGCCAACGACCTGCTCGGGGCGCGCCTGGAGCGCGAGCGCGAACGCCTGGGCCTCACGAGCCTCGCCGACCTGGCCACCGACAAGCGCTACACCGCGCGGGTGGCCGATTTTCAGGCCGAGCAGGCACGCTTCGAGGCCGTGCGCGCGCTGCAGCGTCACCTGCGCTGCGAGGGCACCCTGACCGGCCCGGCGGACGGCCTGTACGCCGGCGTGACGCAGTACGCGCTGGGGCTGT
>CAINDO010000607.1 GCA_903847385.1 uncultured Myxococcales bacterium | reverse complement strand
CGGCGCCGCGGGCCCCACCTACACGCTCTCCGAGCGCCCCCCCGAGGCGAAGCTCGTCGCGCCGGACCCCGTGAACGAGTGCGCGGACTGCCACCCGGACGAGACGGACCACTACGCGCAGACCGGCATGGGCCGGGCGCTCTTCCTGCCCAACCAGCACCCGCCCATCGAGGACTTCCGCCCCGAGAAGGCCACGGTGCTTCACCCCGTCACCAAGGCCGTGTACCGCGCGTACATCGACGCCGAGGGGCGCTGGTGGCAAGAGGAGAGCTTCCCCGGCCGGCCCGGCGCGCGGCGCCTCGAGGTGCTTTGGGTCGTGGGCTCGGGCAACAACACGCGGTCGTACCTGGGCCTCTTCGAGGGTGAGCTCGTCGAGCTGCCGCTGACCTGGTACTCGCGCCGGCGCCTCTGGGACATGAGCCCCGGCTACGAGGGCCGGAACCACTTCCGCTTCGCCCGCACGGTGAAGCCCGAGTGCATCTTCTGCCACAACGACCTGACGCCCATCGTCGATGGCACGATGTCGGGTTACGTGCTGCCCCTGGCGCTGGGCATCACCTGCAACCGCTGCCACGGGGACGCCCGCAAACACGCCGAGGAGCGCCTGGCCGGCAAGGGCCCGCCCGAGGGCGCGCCGGACCCGACCGTGCTCAACCCCCGGCGCCTGCCCCCCGCGCGGCAGCTCGACCTGTGCGAGCAGTGCCACCTCCAGGGGGACGGCCGCCAGCTGCTGGCGGGCCAGCGGTGGGACGCCTACGACCCCTCGCTCCCGCTGGCGGACTACTTCTCCATCTATACGAAGCCGGGGCCGCGGGGTGAGGCCTTCGGGATCGCCAGCCACGGCGACCGCATGCTGCAGAGCCCCTGCTCGAAGCAGAGCGCCGGGCGCCTGACCTGCACCACCTGCCACAATCCGCACAAGCCGGCCACGCCCGCGAGCATGCGCGCCGCCTGCCTGGGCTGCCACACCACCGCCCAGTGCGGCGACGCCCACGCCCAGAGCCCGGACGCCGAGTGCTGGAAGTGCCACATGCGCAAGGGCGGCACGAGCGACATCCCGCACGTGACCTTCACGGACCACTGGATCCGCAAGCGGATCGATCCGCGCACCGACAAGGGCCCCGGCTCCAGGCTGGCCACGCCGCCGGCCACGGCCGAGTTCGTGGACGCGCTCGCGCCCCGCCGCACGGTGCCCGACACCCAGGCCGCCCTGCGCGAGGGCCTGGCGCACCACGACTACTGGCGCCACCAGGGGGACGCCTCGCACCTGCCGCTGGCCTCGGAGCTGCTCGAGTCGGCCACGCCCCGCGTGCGGACCCGGGCCGACGCCTGGTTCGCCCTGGCCCGCGTGCGCGTGGCCCAGCGCAATCTGCAGGGGGCCGCCGAGGCCTTCGCCGAGGCGACCCGGCTCGACCCCCGCAACGCCGTGTACCTGGTGGACGAGGCGCAGAACCTGGAGGACCTGGGCAACCTGCCCGGCGCCGAGGCGGTCCTGCGCAAGACGGTCGCCGTCCGCCCGGGCTACCGCGTGGCCTGGGGCAACCTGGCCAACAACCTGGTCCGGCAGCAGCGCCTGGACGACGCGAACGCCGCCTTCGACATGGCCGAGAAGCTCACGCCCTCGGACGCGGTGACCCCCCAGAACCGGGGCTTCGCGGCCCTGGCGCAGCGCCGCTTCGACGCCGCGATCGAGCTGCTCGCCGAGGCCTCGCGGCGCGACCCCCTGAGCGCGCAGCCGCTGTTCGGGCAGGGGATGGCGCTGGTGGCCCAGGGCAAGCTCACCGAGGCCCGCGCGCCCCTGGACGCCGCCGTCGGGCTGGACCCGAACTTCGGCCCGGTGCGCTGGCTGCGCGGTCAGGTGCGGGCATCGCAGCGCGATCTGCCCGGCGCCCGCGAGGACTACCGGCAGTGGACGACGGTCGAGTCGGCCAACCCCATGGCCTTCGTCGAGCTGGCCAAGGTCGAGCTCGCGCTCGGCGACAAGGCCGCGGCGCGGAAGTCCGCGGCCCAGGCGGCGAAGCTCTCCCCCGAGGATCCGGGCATCAAGGCGTTGCAGGACCAGCTCGGCCGGCCCTGAGCCCGCGCCCCGAGCCCGCGCTCAGCCCAGGAACAGCCCGCAGTCCGCGCACGCGCCGCGGGCGAGCTCACCCACGTGGCCGCAGGCGGGGCACACGGGCCCGGCGTCCGGATCGGCCTGGGCGGCGGCCTGCAGGCGCGCGACGATCTCCGGGTCGGCGCCCTCGCGGGCGAGCTGCGCGTGCCAGTCGGCCTGCAGGAGCGACTGCACGGCGTGCACCTGGTCGGCGGGCACCATCACGGCCGCCTTGGGCGAGCACCCGCCGCCGCTGCAGCACTCCTTGCCGCCGAGCACGGCGTTGATGCCGGCGTCCTGGCAGCGACCGAGCATGCGCTTGGCGTCGGGGATGCTGGCCTCGAGCACCACGACCATCTCCGGGGCCTGGCGCCCCCTGAAAAACGTGAACGGGTTCATGACGGGGAGTGTATCGCAGTCGGGCCCGTGTTGAACTGCCCCGCTGGCATCGACCCCTGATCCCCGGAGCGAACCGTGAAGTACAAGCGCCTCGGCCACACCGGCCTCTTCGTCTCGAAACTCTGTCTGGGCACCATGACCTACGGCGGCAAGGGCTTCTGGCAGGTCATCGGCCGCCTGGGCTCCGAGGCCGTCGAGGGGCAGCTCCGCCGCGCGGTGGACGCCGGCGTGAACTTCCTGGACACGGCCGACGTGTACCACGAGGGCGAGAGCGAGCGGCTCGTGGGCGCCGCCATCGAGCGCCTCGGCCTCGACCGCCAGTCGCTGGTCATCGCCACCAAGCTGCACGGCCGCGTGGGCCCCGGCCCCAACGACGTGGGCCAGTCGCGCAAACACATCTTCGACAGCATCGACGCCAGCCTGCGCCGCCTGCGCACGGACCACGTGGACCTGTACCAGATCCACGGCGTCGACCCGGTCACGCCGCTCGAGGAGACGCTCGAGGCCCTCAACGACGTCGTGCGCGCAGGCAAGGTCCGCTACGTGGGCTTCTGCAACCTGCCGGCGTGGCGCGCCATGAAGGCGCTCGCGATCTCCGAGCGGCACGGCTGGGCGCGGTTCGTGTCCGCGCAGATGTTCTACACGGTGTCCTCGCGGGACATCGAGCGCGAGATCGTGCCCCTGGCCGTGTCCGAGGGCCTGGGCATCCTGCCGTGGTCGCCGTTGGCCGGCGGCCTGCTCACGGGCAAGTTCGCGGCGGGGCAGGCCGGCCCCGAGGGCGCGCGCCGCTCGGACTTCGACTTCCCCCCGGTCGACAAGCCCCGCGCCTTCGCCTGCGTGGACGCCATGCGCCCCATCGCCGCGGCCCACGAGGTCTCCATCGCCCAGGTCGCGCTCGCCTGGCTGCTCCACCAGCGCCACGTGACCAGCGTGATCATCGGCGCCAAGGACGACGCCCAGCTCGACGACAACCTGGCGGCGGTGGACCTGACGCTCACGCCCGACGAGCTCGCCACCCTGGACGCCGTGGGCGCGCTGGCCTCGGAGTACCCGGGCTGGATGATCGAGCGCCAGGTGCGTGACCGATTGGTCGCCGACGCCGAGGCCTGATCCCTCAGGCCGTCAGAGCGGCCCGTTGCGCTGGTAGATCACCCGCTCCCACGACACGTCGAAGGCCGTGGTGGCGCCGCACCGATAGCCCGGGTTGAGCTCGCCGGCGGCGATGTTCCAGCACAGGCGGTCGGGCGCGCGCGGGTTCAGCACGTCGCAGGGGAAGCGGTCCACGCCCGTGCCGTCGTCGGGTGCGAAGCCCCAGGCGCTGCCCGGGTCGAAGTACCAGAGCGCCCCGTTGTGCGCATGGGCGGCGTCCCCGGCGGGGCCGACGTCGAGGAACACCTCGTCGCGCAGGCCCATGGCCGCGACCTGCAGGTCGGGCTCGCCGGCGGCGCGGCAGCCCATCACGAGCACGTCGCCATCGCACTGCGCGGCCAGATCGGCCACGGGCTCGTAGCTGCCGTAGTTGGAGATCAGGCAGGGCGTGAAGCCGCCCTCGAGCAGGTCGGACTCGGGCACGCCGAGCCGCACGCCGCTGAAGCTCACGCCCTGGTAGCGACCGAGGGCCAGGTACCGCAGCAGGTCGCGCCCGCTCTCGGACAGCGCGGGGCCGGCGGCGGTGAAGTCCGCCTCGACGCCCCAGAACCGCCCGCGCCCCAGGTCGCGGTAGCCCAGCGACACGGTGCCGGCTTCCCAGCCACCCACGGGCACGAGGTCCGCGAGGTCGCTCAGGTCCTCGCCGCAGCCCGTGGCGGCGGGGGGCGCGAAGGGCACGTCGTTCCAGAAGCGGTCGCGGGCGTTCGCGCGCACGGCGGGCATGGGCTCGCCGCCGCAGTCGCCGTAGGGGACACCGGCGGCGCTGCGGGTGCCGAAGAGGACGTCGTACACACCGCGCCCGCGGCCACCCGCGGAGATGACTCGCCCGCCGGCCTGCACCCACGCGCGCAGCGACACCGCGTCGAGCTGGGCCAGGTCGGCGCGCGCGGTCACGAAGAGGGCTTGTGTACGGGCGTCCGGGCGGCAACCCTCGACGCGGCTCAGCGCGAAGTGCGCCGGCATCAGTGCGACGGGATCGCGGTCGGCCGCGCCGCAGACCATGATCTGCGAGCGCTCGGGGGGCGGCACGTAGACCGGGCAGGTCACGGGCACGTCGAACGCCGGCAGGAACGAGGCCTCCTGGACCAGGTTCGCCGCGAAGTCGCGCACCAGCGACGCCGGGTTCGCCAGCGCGTCGCCCCAGTCGAAGTTCACGAGCAGCACGGGGTGGCCGCAGTGGTTGCCGCGCAGCACGGCGGGCGCCGCGCCGAACGCCGGCACGATGGGCGGCCCGGCAGGGAAGGTCGCCGCCACGCGCAGATCCAGCTCGCGGCCGGCCGGGGCCGCCAGGCCGAAGAAGTTCTCCGTGCCGACGGGGTCCGTCAGGCCGTTGGGGATGCCCCGGAACAGGAAGTCGATGGGGTCCACGGCGGCCACGGGCGTGTTGGGGCCCACGCGGCCGCTGCCCGTCATCTCGGCATGGAACCAGCCGGCGGGCGTCGGCGCGCCGGGCGGCGGCGCGAACCCCGGCGCGTAGCCGGACAGGAACGGCAGCGCGCCGTCGAGCTCGGTGATGAGCCCGCCGCCCTCGCGCACGAAGCGGTCCAGGGCGTCCACGAGCGCCGGCGTCACGCGCACGCCGCCGCGCAGCACGCGGCTGACGACGACCACGTCGAAGTGTCCCTGGAACAGCCGGTCGGGCAGGTCCGGGCCGTCGGGCAGGAACTCGGCCTGCAGCAGGAACGCCTGCAGCCCCGTCGCCAGGTCCTCGTTGCCGAGCACGCCGATGCGGGTGTTCACGCGCAGGGGCACGGTCTCGCGGTCCGTGCGCTCCCGGGCGAACACGAACCACTGGCCGTCCAGCACGCCGTCGTGTCCGCAGCGGCCCGTGAAGTCGTCCTCGCCCCAGTCGGTGCCGTCGTTGGGGTCGCCGTCCATGCCGCGGTCATTGAAGTCCACGGCGAAGTCGCCCTCGTCGTCGCAGGTGTCCTCGCCCTCGAGCACGCCGCTCCCGAAGGGCGTGCCGCGGGGGATGAGCTCACCGGTCAGGTTGTTGCGCCGCGCGGGGGGCACGCGCTCGGGCCGGGGCACGTTGCCGTCCAGGAAACACGTCGCCGCGTCCAGGTCGCCGCGGGCGATCTCGGCGTACCAGTCCGTGCCGTAGAACGAGACGTCCACCGTGAAGGGCGCGTCCGCGTCGGCGAGCGTGTCGCGGCAGGCGAAGCGCAGATCCCACGCGGGGAACCGGTCGGCCAGCTCGGCCCAGATGCCGGGCGTGGGGCCCGCCGGCGCCAGCGAGGTCAGCTCCGGGTACCAGTCCACGCCCACGTCGTCGAGGGGCTGTCGGGCCGAGGCGCCCACCAGCGTCCAGCCGCCGCCGTCCGTCTCCATGTCGCAGTAAACGTCCACGGGCTGGTCGGCCACGGGCCCGCGTACGGGGTACACATCGTTGGGGGCCAGGTCGTTGGTCGAGTACAGGTCGCGGCAGCTCACGTAGAGCTCGCAGTTCAGGCGCTCGTCGATGCGGCCGTCGCAGTTGTCGTCGCGCCGGTTGCAGACCTCGGGGCGGGGCACGCAGATGACCAGCGCGTCCGGGGGCTGCGCGTCGGCGGCGTCGGGGTCGCCGGGCGCGGCGTCCGCGAGGGGCGGGGCGGCGTCGGCCATCGGGGCGGCGTCGTCGGGGAGGGCGTGCGCGTCCGTCGGGAGGACGGCGTCGGGCCGTGCGTCGTTCGGCGGGATGCGGGCGTCGTTCGGGGGGATGCGGGCGTCCGTCGGCACGCGCCCGTCCGCCGGGGGCGCCGAGGCGTCGGCCCGCGCGTCCGGTGGCGGCGCCGCGGCGTCCGCG
>CAINDO010000606.1 GCA_903847385.1 uncultured Myxococcales bacterium | reverse complement strand
CCGTCACTGTCCTCGCGGTGGGTGGCCTCGATGAGCGAGCGCAGGCGGTCGAGGCGCGCCTCCGTCTCCTTCACCCACTCGTTCTGCGCGCCCATGCGCTCGGACATGGTGATGTTCTTCTCGTAGATGCTCAGCGACTGCTCCAGCAGCGGCACCAGCTTCTTGCGCAGCTCGATGAAGTAATACTTCTTCGTGTCTTTATCGAAATCCCGGGGCACCTCGGCGCTCAGGATGTCCGTGTAGAAGTCTTCGTAGAGCTCGCCGAGTTTGAGGCCCGAGGCCGTGGCCCAGTAGCTGTTGCGCACGTTCAGGGCGTCGATGAAGCTGGCCTGCGACTGCCGGAAGTAGCGGACCTTCTCGGCGAGGTCGTCCTTCATGGACTCCACGGGCAGCTTGAGCGACACCTCGCGACACATCTTCTGGTAGATCTCGCCGCGTCGGAAGTGGGCCTCGGCGGCGAGCTCGTTGCCCATCAGCTCGTTCTGATAGGCCTCGGCGGCCTGGTCCAGGCTGCGGCGCAGGTCCTTCTCGGCCTCGCCGTAGCGCGAGAGCCGCAACAGCGAGATGCCCCGGCGCAGGTAACACTCGGCGCGGTCGGCGGGGCCCAGATCCTCGGCCAGCAGCAGCTTGGTGTACAGGTCCAGCGCCATGGGGAAGTCCCCGGTCTGGACCATGTTGTAGCCCCAGCGGAACTCGCCGTCGCGCTTGTCTTTGAGCGTGGCGGCCACCTGGGCGTAGCGCCGGAAGTGCGCCGCGGCTTGCCCGTACTGCTTCAGGTACTCGAGGCACAGACCCCGGTTGTAGAGCGAGGTCACCGACAGATCGCTCTGCGGGAAACGCTCGAGCAGCTTGCCGTACAGCCGTTCCGCCTCGTCGAAGTGCTGCGCGTCGAAGGCGCCCCGAGCCTGTTGGAAGAGCATCTCCGCGTCGTAGGCCTCGGTGGTGATCTGGCCGTCGTCCCCCTGCTGGGACTCGATGACCACGGGCTCCATCTCGACGACCTCGGCGGGCTTCTCCGGGGTCGGCGAAGGCCGGGCGCCGCAGGCGGCGAGGCCGAGCGACAGGGTGAGCAGGGCGAGCGAGCGGGCGAGGCGTGGGCGGCGGTGCATGGGGTCCATGTTCATCAGAAAACGACGGGCGGCGAAAAGTTCCCGAGGGAAAAGCGAACGCGTCGTGTCAGACGTAGAAAGACCCGGCCAGCTCGACGAGCAGGTTGCACGCCGCGTGATAGATGAGCCCCGCGGCCACCCCGCCGCTCGCCGCCCGCATCCAGCCGAAAAGCAGGCTGGGGAAGAACACCGCCAGGCGCTGCGGGTGCGGGATCACCAGAAAGTGGCCCACGCCGAAGAGCACACTTGTCCAGAAAAGGCTCGCCGGGTGGATCTCCACGCCGAAAAGGCGCCGCGTCTTGGGGAAGATCGCGTCCAGGCGCGTCTGCAGGTAGCCGCGGTAGAAGACCTCCTCGGGCAGCGCCACGAGCAAGAGCTGCACCAGGATCAGGTTCAGCAGCCAGAACCAGCTCCGGTGGGCCAGGTAGGGCACGTCGTCGGCGGCGGCCCCGGCGGCGCCCAGGCGCAGGCGGTCCGGGGGCAGGCGATCGCCGCCCGCGTGCACGTCGATGGTCACGGAGGTCCCGTGGGCCTCGAAGCGCTCGTAGCCCTCGCTGCCGCCCGTGACGGTCGTCGGGGGCGTGCCCGTGACCCGCGCCTCGAACTGCTGCCCGAGCGGCAGCTTCCACTGCAGCGCGAGCTTGTCCGACTCCGACCAGAGGCGGACCTCGCCCTCACGGGGGGGCTTGGGGTCGAGCGGGGCGTCCTCGAGCTCCACGGGCCAGCGGTCGAAGCGGGCGACCTCGGGCCGCCACTGCTTGTGCAGCACGGACGTCTGCCACACGTGGAACCCGACCAGGTAGATCGGGAACGTGAGGAGCATCCACAGGCCGGCCAGGCGCACGGCCTTGAAGAGGTTCCGACGGTGGATGCCGAAGTCCTCGGGGTCCTCGCCCGTGCGGTGCAGGACCTCGATGGGCAGGTACAGGAAGGTCGCGGCGACGAGCACCAGCAGGTAGCCCCGGAGCGGGGCGAAGACCTCGGCGACCAGCGTCAGGCCCACGGTGACGACGAGCGTGATGCCATAGAGCACCATGGCCTGTCGCGGTCGCGCCGGCGGCACGGGGGGCGGGTGGTGGTGCGGTTCGGAGGTGGCCATGCGGGCGCGATGTAGACACCCGGGGGGCGGCGGGCGCAAGCCCTTGAAACGCCGCGCGTCCTGGGCGAAGGTCGCGCCATGGACTGGTGGGCCGTCATCGTCGCGTTGCTGATGCTCGTCGTGTTCGGCGGGGTCGCGTGGGGCATCCGGCGCTTCGCCGGGCCCGTGCGCATCGGCGGTGCGCAGCACATCCACATCGTCGGGGCGCGGCGACTGGACCTGAACACCACCCTTTATCTGGTCGAGGTCGAGGGCCGGCGGCTGCTCGTGGGCTCCGGCCGCGAGGGCGCGCGCCTGGTGGCCGACCTGACCGCGGACCCGCTCGCGCCGCCGTCGTCCGGGGCCTGAGCCCGTGAACGTGGTGGACGCGCCGGGCGCGGGCCTGGGCGCCGGGGCGTCGCTCTGGCTGATCCTGGGCGTGCTGTTGCCCGTGCTGGCCGTGACCGCCACGGCCTTCGCCAAGGTCTCCGTGGTGCTCGGCGCGCTGCGGGGCGGGCTGGGCCTGCCCGAGGTCCTGCCGCTGCCCGTGCTCTCGGGGCTGGCGGCGGTGCTCGCCACGGTGATCATGCTGCCCACGGCCCAGCGAGCGCTCGAGGCCGCGGCCCCCATCGAGGACACGCCCGCGGGCTACGCCGGCGCCGTGGAGCGCGGCTGGCCCGTGTGGGAGGGCTTCCTGGTGCAGCACACCCGCGCCGAGGATCTGGGCACGGTGCTGGCCGCCACCACGCGCCTGGACCCGAGCAAGGCCGCGCCCACGCCCCCGGACCGCGTGTTGGCGTTCCTGCTCTCCGAGCTCGCGGCGGCGTTCCAGCTCGCGCTGGCCGTGCTGCTCCCGTTCCTGATCATCGACCTGCTCACGGCCAATACGCTGGCCGTGCTCGGGTTCCACCTGCTCTCGCCGACGGTGGTGGCGCTGCCGTTCAAGCTGCTGCTCTTCGTGGCCGTGGGCGGGTGGGGCCTGCTCGTGCGCGGGCTCGTCGCCAGCTATGGGTGAGCCGGGCACCGCGCTCCTGCTGGACGCCCTGCGCCTCGCCGCCGTGTTGAGCGTGCCCGTGGCCGTGGCCGCGCTGCTCTCGGGCCTGCTCTCCGGGCTGGTCCAGCACTTCACCACCTGGAGCGACGCCGCCCTGAGCCACGCGCCGCGCCTGGCCGCCGTGGCCCTGGCCTGGGCGCTCACGGGGCCGTGGGTCGCCCGTGAGCTCATGGCCTTCGCCGGGCGGGCCTGGGGCGGGGTCCCATGACCCCCGTGAGTGTTCAGGTCGTCGCCCGCGTGCTCGCGTTCTTCCTGTGTTTCCCCCTCGGTGGTCTGGGCCCGCGCGTCGTCTCGGGTCTGATCTTCGGCGTGGCCCTGGGCGCCGCCGCGCCGCCCGGGCCGCTGCCGCATCTGCCGGCGTTGGTCGGTGAGCTGGCGCTCGGCGCGGCCCTGGGCACGCTGGCGGGCATCCCGTTCCACGCCGCGCGGGGGCTGCGGGCCGAGGGGCCCGTGACGCTGGGGCTCGCCGGCAAGCTGTGGGCATTCGCGCTGTTCTTCGCCATCGGCGGGCCCGGGCTGTTGCTGCAGGCGCTCGCCGCGAGCTTCGCCGCGGTGCCGCCGGGGCCCTGGCCGGACGCCGCCGTCTTCGTCCGGCAGGGCGGGGCGCTGTTCTACGGCCCGCTGATGCTGGGCCTGCCGCTGTTCCTGGCGGCGCTGCTCGTGGAGCCCGCGGCGGCGGCCGTGGATCGCCTGTTCGGGGCGGGCCTGTGGTCGCCGGGGGCGGTGGCCCTGCGCGGCGTGCTCGGCCCGGCGGCGCTGCTCGTCTCCGCACCGTTTCTGCTGGACGTCCTGCGTGAGCTGATCGTGACGGGCCTCACGTGAGCGACCGTCGGGGAGCGAAGCCCCCTCGGGGGCCGTCCCGCGCAGCGGGCGGGGGGGCGGTGGAATGAGCGACCGTCGGGGAGCGAAGCCCCCTCGGGGGCCGTCCCGCGCAGCGG
>CAINDO010000605.1 GCA_903847385.1 uncultured Myxococcales bacterium | reverse complement strand
CTCAGCGGCTCCACGCGCTGGTAGAAGGTCGCGTGATCCTGCTCGAACCGCTCGTAGTGGGACAGATCGCGCGGCCGCGCCCAGTTGTAGATGGTCAGCACCAGGCCGGGCGACCTGCGTCCGCGGCCCACACGGCTGGTGGCCTGGATGTATTCGGCCATGCTCTTCGGCTGACCGGCGACCACCATCAGACCGAGTCGCTCGATGTCGACGCCGACGGAGATCATGTTGGTCGCGAGCAACACATCGAGCGGGCGTTTCGTGTAGCGCCACGCATCGGGGCCCAGGGCCTTGCGCCGTTCGTCGGCGGCTGGGTCGAAGGGCACGTTCAGCAGGTCGAGAAGATCGGGGATGTCGCGGCTGTTCTTCCGCGAGGTCATCTCCTCGACCAGCGGGGGCGCGCGCCTTGCGAACCCGACGCGATCGGTCTGTCGCAAGCGCGCCCGCACGTCGTCGTCCACGAGCCGCCGCATGCCGGCGAGCTCGCGCAGCGAGTTGAAGTACCCGACCAGGGTCATCCACGCGTCGGCGTCGGCGCCATGCTCGAGATACAGGCTCTGCGCCGCGGCCATGCACGCCGTGTACACGCGGATGAGCGCGGCCTTGAGCCGCCGGCCCGGCGCGCAAATGCCCAGGTACAGGCGCCCCGGCGCGTAGGTGTCCGCTTCGAGCTTCTTCGGGTCGCGGGGCCGCGCGAAGAAGCTCTCGCCCGCGTCGATCCCCGGCGGCGGAAAGATCCGCGCCTCACGCGCGAAGACCGAGCGGATCTGCTCGCGCGCCTGCTTGATGGTGGCGGTGGCGGCGATGACCTTCGGCCGCACCTCGCTCCCCGAGTTCTCCCAGGTGCAAAGCGCATCCACGGCGGTCTCGTAGAGCGCCGTCAGCGTCCCGAGCGGACCGCTGATCAGGTGCAGCTCGTCCTGAATGATCAGGTCCGGCGGCCGCAGCGGCAGGTGCGCCAGGGTGGTCACGGCGGGGTGTTTGGCCGTGGCCGTGTGCTTCCCCGCGTCCTCGAGCGAGGGCGTCTGGAAGCCGTGCCGCGGGCACTCGCCCGCAACCCGCCCGAACAGGGTCTGGATCTCCCCCCGCCAGGGCATCTGCGCGAACTTGTCCACCGTGGCGATCAGCAGCGACGGTGGTCGCCGATACAGCTCCTCGTCCACCACGATGATGGGCAGGCCCTCGTCCGGCGCGGCCCGCTGCGTGAAGAGGCAGGGGTCGTCACCAACGCGCGTGCAATACACCAGCGTTCGCCCGACGCCCCCCGGGGCGAGGTCGACGATGTAGTTGGCCTTCGGGTCGAGCGGATCGCCGCACCACGGGCAGCTCGTGAGCTGCGCGGGTGACCCGACACCGATGGCCCCGGCGCCCCTGACGTGGCGCAGCTCCTTGAGCACCTCGTCGGACTGGCTCGTCTTGTTGGGTGTCGTGCGCTGACCGACCCACAGACCGATCCGGAACGGCTCCGCGCCCCACTTGGCGGCGTCCTTGCGACGCTCGACCTCGCACGCGCAGATGAGCGCCGCGGCGCGCTGGAACTGTTGCAGCGTCAGCAGGCGCAGCGTGTAGCGCATGAGCACGCCGAGCCCGCGGCGCCCGTCGCGGCCCTCGACCACCCCCTGCAGGCGGCGAATGGCCAGCGTGTACGCGGTCAGGCCCAGGTACGCTTCGGTCTTGCCGCCGCCCGTGGGGAAGAAGAGCAGATCGCACACGGGCTGCGCCTTGCCGCCCGGCGACCGGTCGGCGTGGTGCAGGTTCGTGAGCCCGGCCAGGTTGAGCAGGATGAAACCGAGCTGAAACGGATACCACCGGCGGTTCTCCGGCAGGTCGACGTCCGCCTTCGTCGGGGCCTTGTTCTTGCCCCCACCGGGCAGGTGGGCGGCGAGTCCGGCCTGCCGCCGGTGCTCGCGCCGCGCGTTGGCCAGCCGCGACTGAATGCGCTGGTGGTACATCGCCGTGTTGGCGAACCGGAACGCATCGGCGGCCTGCTCGTTGCCGCCGAGCAGCGCGATGCCCTCGTGAATCCGGTCCCGGGCGCGCCTCGCGTCGTCGATGGCGGCCTGGGCGGCGACCTTGTGTTTCGCGAGCACCGCGTCCGGCTGGGCCAGCTTGGCCTGCTGCTCGTCGATGAACGCGGAGTAGGCGTTGGGCAAGGGCCACAGCGCCTTCATCAGCGCGGGCGTCGGCAGCTCGCCGAGCGTCTTCATGTCGAGCTCGAGCCCGGCCAGGTTGGGATCCTCGCTCACGCGGCGAGGCGTCTGCTGGCCGACCTCGAACTGCGGGACGACCCGCGTCGTGAGCCGCGTGGCACGTTGGCCGGCGGTGCCCGGGGCGTCGACCCGCTCGGCGTGCGCGCCCACGCCG
>CAINDO010000604.1 GCA_903847385.1 uncultured Myxococcales bacterium | reverse complement strand
GCCGCCCGCGCCGCCCGCGCCGCCCGCGCCGCCCGCGCCCAGGTCCGGCGCAGGTTTGCTCGCATCAGGCGTCACGGCGGCATCGGCGACGGGGGACGTCCCGGCGTCGGGGGTCAAAACGACGGCCGCATCCGGGGTCACGACGACGGCGGCGTCCGGGGTCACGACGACCGCCGCGTCCGGCACCGGCGGACGCGCGGCGTCGACCGGGGGCACGACGCCCGCGTCCTCGACGGGCGGCGGCGGCCCGGCGTCCGGCGGCAGCGGGAACGGCTGGTCGTCGCAGGGGTCGCCCACGCCGTCGCCGTCGCTGTCGAGCTGGTCGGGATCGGCCTCGAGGGGGCACACGTCCGTCGCGTCCGGGGCGCCGTCCGCGTCGCTGTCCGTGTCGACATAGTCGGGCACCCCGTCGCGATCCGTGTCGCGCGGCGCGGTCTGCAGGTTCGTGTCGCCGGCCTCGTCGAGGTCCGGGGCGCCGTCGTCGTCGCTGTCGGCGTCCACCACGTCGGGCTGGCCGTCCTCGTCCGTGTCGCGGGGCGCGAGCGGGTCGGCGCCGAGCTCGTCGCAGTCGCGGATGAAGTCGAGGTCCGAGTCCCGCAGGCAGGGATCGAAGCGCGGATCGCCCTCGTTGATGTCCAGGATGCCGTCGTCGTCGTCGTCGGCGTCGCACGCGTCGCCCTGGCCGTCGCGGTCGAAGTCGGCCTGGTCCGGGTTCCGCGTGCCGACGCAGTTGTCCACGCTGTCCAGGACGTCGTCGTTCTCCTGGTCCAGGTCGTGGGCGTCGTCGAGCAGGTCGCGATCCTGATCGCCGTGCTCCGTCGCGTCCGGGCGGCCGTCGGCGTCGGAGTCCAGGTCGAGCGCGTCGTTGAGCCCGTCGGCATCGGAGTCGGCGGCGCGCGTCGGGTCGAAGACCTCGTACAGGTCGCCGTAGCCGTCGCCGTCGGTATCGCCGGACAGCGGGTTGGTGCCGATGGCGAGCTCCTGGTCGTCGGGGATGTCGTCGGCGTCGTCGTCGCCGTCGCAGGCGTCGCCGGCGCCGTCGTGATCGGCGTCCCCCTGGTCGGCGTTGGCGACCTCGGGGCAGTTGTCCACGTCGTCCGGGCGGTCGTCGCCGTCCGTGTCGTTCTGGCAGGCGTCGCCCAGGCCGTCGGCGTTGAAGTCCTGTTGGTCCGGGTTCGGCACGCTGTGGCAGTTGTCCGCCAGATCGGGCACGGCGTCGCCGTCGGAGTCGCGGTCGCGGTAGTCGGGCACGCCGTCGCGATCGGTGTCCACGGCGGGGCTCTGCAGGTCCGCGTCGCCGGCTTCGTCGAGGTCGGGCACGCCGTCGGCGTCCGTGTCGGGATCGAGCGCGTCGGGCAGGGCGTCCTCGTCCGTGTCCACGTGCTGGCCGCCGTTGCTCTCCTCGAAGTCGCCGATGGTGTCGGCGTCGGAGTCCGCCGCGTCGGGCAGGCTCCCGATCGAGGCCTCGTTGGTGTTGGAGAGGCCGTCGCCGTCGCGATCCTCGTCGCAGGCATCGCCCTCGCCGTCGGCGTCCAGATCGGCCTGGTCCGGGTTGACGAGCACGCGGCAGTTGTCGTCGGCGTCGGGGGCCTCGTCGGCGTCGCTGTCGCCGTCCCGGGCGTCGGGCGTGCCGTCGCGGTCCGTGTCGCCGGGGCCCTCCAGGCGGTCGCCGTACCCATCGCCGTCGCTGTCCGGGTCGAGCGCGTCGATCTCGCGGTCGCCGTCCGTGTCGCGGGGGGTGGCGGGCGCGGGGCCGACCTCGTCGCCGTCGCTCAGGCCGTCGCCGTCGGAGTCTGCGGCGCGGGGGTCCATGGCGAACGCCAGCTCCAGCGCGTCGGGCACGCCGTCGGCGTCGTCGTCGAGGTCGCAGGCGTCGCCCTGCGCGTCGTGGTCCAGGTTCTCCTGGCCGGGGTTGGCCAGCAGGGGGCAGTTGTCCGCCGCGTCGGGCGTCGCGTCGGCGTCGTCGTCGGCGTCGCAGGCGTCGCCGCCGTCGGCGAGCGCGTCCGTGTTGGTCTGGTCGGGGTTGGCCACCCGCGGGCAGTTGTCGCCGGCGTCGGGCACGGCGTCGCCGTCGTCGTCGGCATCGCACGCGTCCCCCTGCGCGTCGCGGTCCAGATTCTCCTGGGCCGGGTCGGCGTCGCGGGGGCAATCGTCGGCGGCGTCGGGCACGCCGTCGGCGTCGTCGTCCGCGTCACACACATCCCCGCGGCCGTCCTGATCCAGGTCCGTCTGGGCGACGTTCACCACGAGCGGGCAGTTGTCGGCCGGATCGTCTTGGCCGTCGTCGTCGTCGTCGGGATCGCAGGCGTCGCCGAGCGCGTCGGCGTCCGTGTCCGTCTGGTCCGGGTCGAAGTCCACGGGGCACACGTCGTCCCCATCGGCGATGTCGTCGCCGTCGTCGTCGGGGTCGCAGGCGTCGCCGAAGCCGTCGACGTCCAGGTCCGACTGGTCGGGGTCCGCCACGCCGGGGCACACGTCCACGTCGTCGGGCAGGCCGTCGTCGTCGTCGTCGGCGTCGCACAGGTCGCCCACGGCGTCGAAGTCCAGGTCGGCCTGGTCGTCGTTCCAAAGGTCCGGGCAGTTGTCGTCCACGTCGGCGACGCCGTCGTCGTCGCGATCGGGATCGCACGCATCGCCCAGGCCGTCCCCGTCCAGGTCGGTCTGCTCCGGGTTCTGCACGTCGGCGCAGTTGTCGGCGGCGTCGGCCACCTCGTCGCCGTCGTCGTCGGGGTCGCAGGCGTCGCCCAGGGCGTCGCCGTCCAGATCGGCCTGCCCCGCGTTGGAGGTCGCCGGGCAGTTGTCCGACAGATCGTCCACGCCGTCGCCGTCCGTGTCCTGGTCGCACAGGTCGCCGAAGCCGTCGTGATCCCGGTCGGCCTGGTCCGGGTTGGCCACGGTCGGGCAGTTGTCGGTTGCGTCGGGGGCATCGTCGCCGTCGTCGTCGAGGTCACACACGTCGCCCGTGCCGTCCTGGTCCAGGTCGAGCTGCGGGCCGTTGGCGGCGCTGGGGCAGTTGTCCAGGGCGTCGTCCACGCCGTCGCCGTCGCGATCGGAATCGCAGGCGTCGCCGAGGCGATCGTTGTCCAGATCCGCCTGCCCCGGGTTGGCGACGAACGGGCAGTTGTCCGCCGCGTCCGCCCGGCCGTCGTTGTCGTTGTCCGCGTCGCAGGCGTCGCCGAGGGCGTCGCGGTCCCGGTTCTCCTGCGCGCTGTTGGCCACCAGCGGGCAGTTGTCCGCGGCGTCGGCCACGGTGTCGTCGTCGTCGTCGGCGTCGCAGGCGTCGCCGGCGCCGTCCTGGTCCGTGTCGAGCTGGTGGGCGTCGGCGGTCAGCGGGCAGTCGTCCGTGGCGTCGGCCACGCCGTCGTTGTCGTCGTCCGGGTCGCAGGCGCTGCCGAGCGTGTCGGCGTCCGTGTCGACCTGGTCGGCGTTGGACACCAGCGGGCAGTTGTCCGCGGCGTCCAGGCGCCCGTCGGCGTCGTCGTCGTCGTCACACACGTCGCCCCGCGTGTCGCGATCGGTGTCGAGCTGGTCCAGGTTGGCGGCCAGGCGGCAGTTGTCCGCGGCGTCGAGCACGCCGTCGTTGTCGTCGTCCGGGTCGCAGGCGTCGCCCTGCGCGTCGCGGTCGAAGTTGGCCTGGTCGGCGTTGCCCACCAGCGGGCAGTTGTCCACGTTGTCGGCGCGGCCGTCGTTGTCGGCGTCGGTGTCGCAGGAATCCCCGATCCGGTCGCCGTCGGCGTCGGCCTGGTTCGTGTTGGCCACCCGCGGGCAGTTGTCCGTGGCGTCGGCCACGGTGTCGTTGTCGTCGTCGGGGTCGCAGGCGTCACCGGCGTTGTCGTGGTCCAGGTCGGCCTGGTCCACGTTGGCCAATCGCGCGCAGTTGTCCGCGGCGTCGGCCACGGTGTCGTTGTCGTCGTCGGGGTCGCAGGCGTCGCCGAGCGCGTCCCGATCGGTGTTCACCTGCGCCGGATCGGCCACCAGCGGGCACACGTCCGTGGCGTCCGCGACGCCGTCGTCGTCGTCGTCGGGGTCGCAGGCGTCGCCCTGGCGATCGTTGTCCGTGTCCGTCTGCGCCGGGTTGTGCACCAGCGTGCAGTTGTCCTCGAAGTCGAAGAGGTCGTCGTTGTCGTCGTCGATGTCGCAGGCGTCGCCGCCATCGGGCTGACGGTCGGTGTTGGCCTGGTCGAGATTGGGGACGGTCGAGCAGTTGTCGTTCACGTCCGGGATCGTGTCGTTGTCGTCGTCGGCGTCGCAGGCGTCCCCGGCGTGATCGTGGTCCGTGTCCGTCTGCAGCGTGTTGAAGTCGACGCGGCAGTTGTCGTTCACGTCCAGGATCGTGTCGTTGTCGTCGTCGTCGTCGCAGGCGTCGCCGAAGTTGTCGCCGTCCGGGTTCTCCTGATCGGTGTTGGCCGCCAGGGGGCAGTTGTCGTCGACGTCGAGCACGGTGTCGTCGTCGTCGTCGTCGTCGCAGATGTCGCCGCGGTGATCCTGGTCGTTGTCCGCCTGGTCGACGTTGGCGATGTCCGGGCAGTTGTCCAGCCGCGAGATGATGCCATCGGAGTCGTTGTCGTCCGTGGCGGCCCCCCAGACGGCGGCGTTCACCACCAGCCGCTGCCAGTCGAACGTGGCCGAGCCGTAGTCGTAGGGGTGCAGGCCCACCCAGGCGATCCGGGCGGCCTTGTTCTCGCGCGTCGCGACGAGGATCTGGCCGTCGCCGTAGTCGGCGATGCGCGTCGCGCCGGCGCCCAGGCCGGCGTTGCCCGTGCGGTTGCGGAACACCTGCACCTGCACGATGTTGGCCATGATGGGGTGGTTGGGCACGCGCACCAGCCCAAGGCCGGCCTGGTTCGACTGCAGGTTGGCCACGCCCACGGCGCGGTACGGCGCCGCGGCTGCGCTCCAGCGTCCGGTGAAGTCCACGCCCGAGAAGTTCGACAGGGACGTCTCGACCACCGCGCCGCCGGCGTCCACGAAGTCGGCGAGCAGGTCGCCGCGGGCCGCCCGCAGGGCCGGGGTGGAGTTGCAGGCGTCGCCCGCGATGACGACCACGCCTGCGGCGCCGAAATCGGCGATGTTGTCCAGCGTGTTCAGGTCGAGCGTGCCCATCGTGAAGCCGGCGGGCATCTCCACGCCGGCGCCGTCCGACAGCACGTTCACCAGCGTCTGCAGGTTGCGCGCGGGGTTGGCGGTGCACCCGATGAACAGCACGTGTGTGACGGCGAGCGCCTGGGCGGGGGCGAGCGCGACGAGCAGCGTCAGCGCCAGGCGGATGAAGGCGAGTCGGGGCGAGGCAGGGCGCATGGGGGGCACGACATCCGCGGGAGATGAGCTCTCAGCGTAACGCGACCCCAGTCATCGGCGCCAATGCGCGCGCGGGGGCGCTACTGGCGCGTCCCGCACACGGCGATGCGCTGATTCGAGCAGTTCGTCAGGCCGCACTGGGCGCCGGAGTAAGTGGCCGTGAAGGTGCCGCACCAGTGGTTCGCGTCCGTGAACGTGCCGCTCAGCGCGTAGGTCTCCTGGCAGCCGCCGGCGAGCACCAGGCGCACGGCGAAGTCCATGCCGGCGGGCACGGGGCTCTGGGTCATCACGCCGGGCTCGAGGCCGCTGACGCTCAACTGCGCGCCGGCCACGGAGAACGTGAACACGGCGGTGTCGATGTTGACCACGTCCGCGCCGAAGAACGCGTCCTGGCAGGCGTACACGAGCCGCGGATTGGCGGCGAAGTTGCCCGTGGGGAACGCCCCGCCGCCGTTGAGCTGGCACATGTTGTTGCAGTTGGCGCCGCCGTCGCAGGCCTCGGGCGGGGCGGCGCCGGCGTCCGTGTAGCCGTCGCCGCAGCGCGAGGCCCCGCAGGCGCCGTTCAGGCAGATGTTGCGCGGCGCGCCGCACACCGTGCCCGCGGCGGCCGGGGCGCCGGGGCCGCAGCCCCGCACGGCATCACACAGTTCCGCGCCGTTGCACACCAGGTTGTCGCTGCACCGCGCGTTGTCCGGCGTGTGGATGACCCGGTCGTTGGCCTCGTCGCAGGCGTCCACGGTGCAGCCCACGGCGTCGGCGAGATCCGGCGCCGTACCGGCCTGGCAGCCCCGTGCGGCGTCGCAGATCTCGGCGCCGTTGCAGAACAGCGCGTCGTCGCAGCGGGCGTTCACCGGATCGTGCCGGATCCGGTCCGCGGCCTCGTCGCACACGTCGCTCGTGCAGTTGATGCCGTCGTCGGCGATGGGCGCCCGCCCGTTGACGCAGCCGCGCTGGGCGTCGCACGTCTCGGTGCCGTTGCAGAACAGCGCGTCGTCGCAGCGGCCGTCGTTGGGCACGTGGCTGACGGCGCCGGTGCGCGGGTCGCACACGTCGTCCGTGCAGTCGATGCGGTCGTCCAGCGCGGGGTTCACGCCGGGCAGGCAGCCCTGATCGGCGTTGCAGATCTCCGGGCCGTCGCAGGCGACGCCGTTGTCGCACACGGCGTCGTCGGGCGTGTGGGCGGCCCGGCGCCGGGCCTCGTCGCAGGTGTCCATGGTGCAGGGCACGCCGTCGTTCACGTCCGGCGGCGTACCCTCGATGCAGCCCACGTCCGGCACGCACAGCTCCTCGCCGTTGCAGAACAGGGCGTCCTCACAACGCGCGTGCACGGGGGTGTGGAGCACCTCGCGGCGCCCCTCCACGCACTCGTCGTCCGTACACGGCAGGCCGTCGTCCAGGGGCAGCCCGGCGCCGGCCAGGCAGCCCTGCTCCGCGTCGCAGACCTCGGGGCCGTTGCAGAACACGCCATCGTCGCACCGCGCGTCGTCCGTCCGGTGCACGACCCGCTGCTCGACCTCGCTGCAGGTGTCCTGGGTGCAGCCCACGCCGTCGTTGACCACGGGGGGCTCGCCGGGCCGGCAGTCCGCCAGCGGGTCGCATGTCTCCGTGCCGTTGCAGAACAGGCCGTCGTCGCAGACGCCGTCCCGCGGCGTGTGCGAGATGAAGTCGGCGTCCTCGTCGCAGGCGTCGAGCGTGCAGGCGACGCCGTCGTTCACGTTGGGGGCCACGCCGGGCTGGCAGCCCATCTGCGGGTGACAGACCTCGGCGCCGTTGCAGAACACGCCGTCCTGGCAGCGGTTGTTGCGGGGCGTGTGCGTCACGCTGCCGCCGGCCTCGCTGCACACGTCCTGCGTGCAGGCCACGCCGTCGTCGACCACGGGCGCGGCGCCGCCACGGCACAGGCCCGAGTCCACGTCGCACGTCTCCTGGCCGTTGCAGTAGATGCCGTCGTCGCACTCGTCGTCCCGCACACAGGGCGGCCGGGGGGCGCAGCCCTCGATCAGGCTGCACAGCTCGCCGGGCAGGCAGGCGCCGTGATCGGGCACCGAGCCGCAGGCGCCCGTGTCGTCGTTGCAGGTGTCGATCGTGCACGACACGGCGTCGTCGCAGGCCACGGGGGTCCCGGGGCGACACATGCGCTGGACGCAGGCCTCGGTCCCGTTGCAGGGCAGGCCGTCGTCGCACTCGGCGTCCTCGGTGCAGCCGATGGGCAGAAAGCAGCCCACCTTCACGTCGCAGATCTCACCGGCGGCGCACTGCGCGTCGTCGGGCAGCACGGTGCAGGCGTTGGCGTCCTCGTCACACAGGTTCGAGGTGCAGGGCAGGTCGTCCGCGCAGGGCGGGCGCGGATCGGCGAAACACACGCCGCGCAGGCATCGCTCGACACCGGAGCAGAACAGCCCGTCGTCGCAGTCGGCGTCCACGGTGCACTCGTCCCCCGGCGGGGGCAGGGCGTCCCCGGCGTTCGCGCCGCCGCCGCCGCCCGAGGGTCCGCCGCCCGAAGCTCCCCCGCCGCCACCGCCGCCGCCCGCGCCACCATCCCGGGCACCCGCCTCGGGTGTCACGCGCACGTCTACGAAGGGCAGGGCGTCGGCCGCGAGCGCGTCCGTGGTGCGCCCGCCCTCGCCGCGATCCGTGAGGGAGACCCCGTCGTCGGGCGACTTGCCGCCGCCCGTGGCCGCGTCCCCGCACCCGACGAGCGCCGCCGCCGCCAGCGCACACATCAGCATCCGGCTTGGGCGAGAAACGATCGCGCTCATGCATCCCCCTGCAGTTCCGATCCGGTGAACCCCCATCATAATCGACTTCGGGGACTCGTCGCAGCGCGGTGAATGTCGTAAAAGGGGCCCGTCCATGCTGACGCTCGTCTGCCATCGCTGCGGCTTCACGGCGGCGCCCGGTCACGCCCACGAGGCCGGCCACGGGCGCGTGCAGTGTCCGGCGGACGGCCTGTTCCTCGTCACCGAGGACGACCACCGCCGCGCCCCGCGGGACACCTATCTGGGCTCGGTGCTGGGCGGTCGCTACCCGATCCTGGGCCTCATCGGTCTGGGCGGCATGGGGTCGGTCTATCGCTCCGTGCAGCCCCCCGTGGATCGGCCCGTGGCCATCAAGGTCATCCACCCGCGCATCTCGCTGGGCGACACCGCCGTCGAACCGAGCGCCGAGGAGGGCGACGCCATCGCCGCCCGGTTCCTGCGCGAGGCGCGCCTCATCGCCGGGCTGAGTCATCCCAACATCGTCACGATGCACGACTTCGGCACCGAGCCGGACGGCACCCTGTACATGGTGCAGGAGCTGCTCGAGGGGGACGCCCTGCGGCGCGCCCTGCCCGTGCTCACGCCCCGCGGGCTCGTGGCCGTGATGCTCGAGCTGCTGGACGCCCTGACCGCCGCCCACGCCCTCGGCCTGGTGCACCGGGACGTGAAACCCGAGAACATCATGCTCCTGCGCGGGTGGACGGCCGACGGCGTGCGGCCCCGCGTCAAGCTGCTCGACTTCGGCATCGCCCGGCGCGTGGGCGCCGAGGACTCGGGCCGCCTGACCACCCAGGGGGCCATCTTCGGCACGCCGGTCTACATGGCGCCGGAGCAGGCGCAGGGCAGCGATCACGTCGACGCCCGCGCGGATCTCTACGCCGTGGGTGTCATGCTCTACGAGGGCCTCGCCGGCCGCCCGCCCTTCAGCGGCGTGAACGCCCTGGCCATCCTGGTGCAGGTGCTGTCGGGCACCCGGCCGCCCCTGGCGCCGCGCGCGCCCGTGCCGCCGGCGCTCCTGAAGATCGTCGACCGCGCCCTGTCTCGGGCGCCCGAGGAGCGCTTCGCCAGCGCCGAGGAGATGGCCCGCGCCCTGGCCGCGCTGGAGTGGCCGGCGGGGGACGCCGTGCTGCAGACCGCGCAGATGTCCAGCGGGCATCGCACGCTGCCGCTCTCCAGCCGCCCGCTGGACGCCACGGGCCCCACGGAAGAGGCCCCCGTGGCGTCGTCGGCCCCGGCGCCGGCCCCGACCCCGACGCCGGACGTGGCCCTCGCCGTCGAACCCGAGCCCGACTTCACCGCGTTGATGGCGCGCCCGCCGCTGGCCTGGCGGGCCGGCGCGGCCGTCGCCGTGGGGGCGCTGCTGGGTGGCCTGGCGTGGCTCGTCGGCGGTGGCCTGAAGCCCGCCGCCATGCCCGCGCCGCCCGCG
>CAINDO010000603.1 GCA_903847385.1 uncultured Myxococcales bacterium | reverse complement strand
TGGCCGCGGCCCTGGCCTCGCTGCGCCGGGGCGAGCTGAAGGGGCGCGTGCTGGTCGTCGACCTGGGAGACACGGGCCTGTCCGTGGCCGTGCTGCACGTCGCGCCGCCCCAGGTGGACGTCGTCTGCATGGCCCATACGGACGCCGTCGGCGGGCGCCGCCTGGACGACATCGCCGCCGCGCTGCTGGCCGAGCTCAGCGGACCGGACCCTTCGCCCGAGATTCGCCGGCAGGCCGCCGCCGCGGCCCGCGGGGCCCGCCACGAGCTCACGGACCACTTCGAGGTCCGCGTGATGCTGGACGTGCCCGGCGGGACGCGCCGCGCCGTGAAGCTGAGCCGAGACCAGTTCGAGCAGCGCGTGCGCCCGCTCCTGATGCGGGCCGAGCCCACGCTGCGCGGGGCGCTCTCCGAGGCCATGCTCCGGCCCGAGGATCTCGACCAGGTCCTGCTCGTGGGCGGCTGCGCGTCGATGCCGCTCGTGCGGCGCTTCATGACCGAGGTCACCGGGCGGCGCGTGCGTGTGCCCGAGGTCCCCGAGACCTGGGCGGCCGAGGGGGCGGCGCTCTACGCGCAGGCCCTCTGGGAGCCCGGCGCCGAGCCGATCCGCCTCACGCCCGCGCTGTCGCACGGCGTGCGCGTGGCCGGCCTGCAGGACGCCGCCGAGCTGGCGCTGCCGCGCAGTTGCGCGCTGCCGGCGCGGGCCGCCTGCGTGCGTCCGGCGGATCTGGAGCTCTGCCTCGAGGGCGAGCCGGCGGACCTGTCGCCCGAGGCCTCCGCCGGGGCGCAGCCGGTCTACCTGCGCGCCCGCCTCGCCGACGCCGGCGACGCCCCGGTCACCTGGACCATCGAGGCGGACGCCGACGGCGTGCTGACCGCCTTCGTCGCCGACCATCGGCCCGCGGACCCCGCGCCGGAGCCGCGCCGCGCACCCGGCGCCGACGCGCGTCGGCTCCCCGCCCTGCGCGCCGAACTGGCGGCCACACGACCGCGCGTCGAGGCGCTGGCGGCCCGGGGGGTCTCACCCCCGTCGCCCTGGCTCGGCGCCGCCGGCGCTGCCCTGGACGCCGGCGACGCGGCCGGCGCCGAGGGCGCGCTCACGGCGCTCGCGGACTGGCTCGTCGGCGTCGCGCGGCCCTGAGCCCGGTCGCGGCGGTCAGCCGCCGATCTCCCAATTGAGCACGATCTCGCCGAACTCGGCGCCCGACTCGGCCCGGACGGTGATCTCCCACGTGCCGGGCATGTGCAGGGTCACCGGGGCCGCGCGGTAGTGACCGGGGCTCGTCTCGGTCACGATGGCCGGGTCCGGCGAGCCGTGGCCGTGGGCGGGCATCCAGCTCGACAGCGTCACGGCGGCGCCGGGCAGCGGCGCGCCCTCGGCGTCCTCCACGTCGACGAGCACCACGTTCTCGCCCAGCGCGGGCGCGGCGGCCTCGGTGTGCGCACGCACGGTCAGCGTGCCGGGATCGGCGCTCTGCGCGGGGTCACCGCACGAGGCGAGGAGAGGGAGGGAGAGCAGGGAGAGCAGGAGGGCGAGGGGGGAGGCGAGGCGCATCGCGGCAGTGTGCCGGGACGACGCGGGCGGGGCAACGTCAGGGCGCGGTGAGGATCACGCGCTCCCAGCTCGGATCGCCAGGGTAGTTGTTGCCGCAGCGGTAGCCCGGGTTGAGCTGATTGCCCCCCGTGTGCCAGCACATGCGCTGCTCGCCCTGGCCCTGGTTGGTGTCGCAGGAGTTGCGCGCGGGCAGCTCGTTCACCGGCACGAAGCCGATGCTGTAGTTCTGCGAGAAGTACCAGTTCACGCCGTTGTGCTCGTGGACGTCGCTGTTCTGGTCGCCGGTGTCGAAGAACACCTGATCGTGCTCGCCCATGGCCAGCAGGGTGTAGTCCGGGCGCGCGGCCTCCTTGCAGCCCATGGCGATGTAGCGCCCGCCGCAGTCGGCCAGGATCTGCGCGATGGGGAAGACGTCGCCGAAGCCGCCGCGGTAACACACGCTCCACCCGCCCAGGGCATCCTCGGGCAGGTTCTGCTGGATGCCCGGCTGGTAGTACAGGCCGCCGCAGAAGCCCTCGATGCACTCCACGCCGTCGGCGCAGACGTTGCCGCACGCGCCGCAGTTGGCCGCGTCCGCCTGTCCGTCGACGCAGACCGCGTTGCACTGGAGGTAGCCGACCTGCTCGCAGGCGTCGCCCGCGGCCGCGCAGCCGTCGTCGGCGGGCCAGTCCACGTTGCCGTCGCCGTCATCGTCCTGCCCGTTGCTGCACCAGGCCACGGCCAGGTCCGCCGGATCCGCCTCGTCGTCGTCCTGCGGGCTCTCGCAGCCCAGGTCGAAGGCGTCGATCAGGCCGTCCAGGTCGTTGTCGCGCCGGTCCGCGCAGCGGCGCGCGGGGCGGCCGACGTCGGCCTCGTCGTTGTCGGCGGCGTCGGCGCAGCCCAGGTCGTCGGGGAAGTCGGCGCGGCCGTCGCCGTCGTCGTCGCCCCCGTTGGCGCAGGCGGGCACGTCGGCGACGTCGTTCTCCATCGGATCGGCGGCGTAGGTGCAGCCCGGGTCGAGCGGGTAGTCGCTTCGGCCGTCGCCGTTGTCGTCCCGGCCGTTGGCGCAGGCCGGCAGCTCCGCGGGATCGGTCTCGTCGCCATCGGGATCGCCGGCGCCCAGGCACCCGGGATCATTGGGGAAATCGATGAGGCCGTCGCGGTCGTCGTCCTGCCCGTTGGCGCAGGCCGGCGGGCCCTCGGCGGGGTCGAGCTCGCTGAGGTCGCCGGCGGCGACGCAGCCCGGATCGCGGGGGAAGTCGCTTGCGCCGTCGCCGTCGTCGTCGCGGCCGTTGCCGCAGGCGAGGCGCCGCGCCGGGTCGGCCTCGTCCGTGTCGCCGCGGGCCTGGCAGCCGGCGTCGAAGGGGTAGTCCGTCTGGCCGTCCTGGTCGTCGTCCTGGCCGTTCGCGCAGGCGGGCGCCTCGGCGGCGTCGGCCTCGTCGTCGTCACCGGCGCCGGCGCAGCCCACGTCGGCGGGCCAGTCGGCGAGGCCGTCCTGGTCGTCGTCGCGGCCGTTGGCGCAGGCGACGGCCGCGGCCGGATCGGCCTCGTCGGCGTCGGCGCCGTCGGCGCAGCCCGGGTCGTCCAGGTCGATCAGCCCGTCCTGGTCGTCGTCGCGGCCGTTGGCGCAGGCGATGCCGACGGGCGCGCGGCGGCTGCCCGAAATCATCGCCGCCATCAGGTCGCGGCTGTTGTCGGTGAAGCTCGGGTCGCCGTCCTGCCAGTCGGACTCGAGGAGCCACACGCGGCCCGAGTCGAGCTCCACGTAGCCCATCGACACGTTGTTGGCGTCCCAGCCGAGCAGCGGCACGAAGTCGGGGATCAGGTTGGCCTGGATGTTGTAGCCGCAGGGCGTGGCGCCGTTCGGCACGGGGATGAACTCGACCTCGTTCCAGAACGGGTCCTCGGGCGTGAACTGGAAGTTGTTCTGGACGTTGTCATTACAGGCGCCGTTCCACATGCCGGGCTGGATGGCCGCCCCGAACATCGCGTTGTAGACCTCGTCGCTGATGTTCCACTCGGTGATGAGCTGGCCGCCGTCCGAGACCCACTGGCGGATGACCGCCGAGTTGGCCTGCACGTCGCCCACGCCGCCGCGCGCGACCACGAGCGCCTGGGTGTCGTCGTCCGGGATGCAGCCGGCGATCACCTGGACCTCGGCCTCGGCCAGATCGCCGCGGATGAAGTCGTTCACGTCGTGGCCGGGGTTGCCGCACGAGAGGACGTTGGGGCGCAGCGAGCCGCAGCGGCCCTCGATGCACTCGACGCCGGCGTCGCAGGCGCGGTCGCAGCGGCCGCAGTGGGCGGCGTTGCTCTGCACGTCGATGCACGCGCCGTCGCAGAAGTCGTCGCCCACGCCCTCGCACACGTCGCCGGCGCCGGTGCAGCCGTCGTCGTCGGGGAAGTCGCTCACGCCGTCGCCGTCGTCGTCGACGCCGTTGGCGCAGAAGGGCTGCACGTTGGGATCGGCCTCGTCGTCGTCGTTCGGCGCGCGGCAGCCGGGGTCGGTCAGGTCGGTCAGGCCGTCCCGGTCGTTGTCCAGCGTGTCGTCGCAGGCGCGGTGGGTGGGCGTGACCGAGATGTCGATGTTGGCGACCACCGCGCCGCCGAGGGGCACGGGGCCGCCACCACCGCGGCCCCCCTGGCTGGCCTCGGCGAAGATGAAGTACACGCCTGCGGGCACGGCGTTCAGCGTGAACTCACCGGTGAAGGGGTCGCTGCAGGCGAGCTCGCTGCGCGGCTCCTCACAAGCGCTGCGGGCGTACAGGGTGACGAGCAGGCCCGCTTCGCGGAGGCTCGTGTTGGTCACGCGCACGTTCGACTCGCGGTCGAGCGTGAGCACCATCAGGGCCTCGGGCACGGCCTCGAAGAAGCAGCCCGCCTGGGCCAGGTCCGCGCCCGCCCCGGCGACGGGCAGGTTGAGCGGGAACTGCCCGCCGCCCTGGCCGACCTCGACGAAGGGCAGGTCCAGCGTGCACACGGGGCCCTCGCTGGTATCGCCCGCGGCGGTGCAGTCGGCGTCGTTCGGGTAGTCCGTGGCGCCGTTCTCGTTGTTGTCCACGCCGTCGACGCACTCGGGGATCTCGGCGGGGTCGGCCTCGGACTCGTCGATGCTCTCGGCGCAACCGGGATCGAAGAGATCGATGAGGCCGTCGCCGTCGTTGTCCTCGTCGTCGCGGCAGGCCGAGGCGCCGTCGAGCTCCACGCCGAGCCGGAACGGGCCGCCGCCCTCGCGCGCGCCCTGGTCGACCACGACGTAGTAGTCGCCGGCAACGGGGGCCTCGACCGCGGCCCGGGTGCCCGGCGAGGCCAGGCTGCCGCGGTTGCAGGCCAGATCCTCGGGCTCGTCGCACACGCGGCGCACGTAGAGCACCGTGGGCGCCGTCGTCTCGTGGTAGTCCGTGCGGAAGATGAGCCGGTCGAGCGGGCGGTCGAGGTGGTACTTGAAGACCATCTCGCCGCCGGCGGCGCCGCCGCAGCTCGCGGCCAGGCTGGCCAGCGCGCCGTCCGTCGTGCCCAGGTAACCCTCGGCGCCGGCGAGCTCGGCGTTCAGATCGATCACGTCGTGGCCGGCGCACTGGGCGCCCGTGGCCGCGTCGGGCGGCAGCGTGGCCGCGTCCGGGGGCGTGGTCGCCGCGTCGGCGGGCGTGCCACCGGTGCCGGCG
>CAINDO010000602.1 GCA_903847385.1 uncultured Myxococcales bacterium | reverse complement strand
GCCGAGCACGTCGCCGTCGCAGGCCGGGGCGGCGCAGTCGGCCTCGAAGCCCAGGGACAGCACCTGGTTGGTCGAGCCGGCCGCGGGGGCCGGGGCGGTGAAGCCCACGAAGGCGCTGCCGTCCGGCCGCGTGAAGGCCGGCGCGCCCTGGAGATCCACCTCGACCTCGCCCAGCACCGCGCGGCCGTCCACGGACAGGCGCAGCGTGTCGCCGGCCAGCACCAAGGCGACGCGGTACACGGCGCCGGCGGCCCCGGGCGAGGCCAGATCGGCGCGGGCGAGCACGGCGTCCGCGGTGGAGACGCGGACCTCGACGGCCCGCACCGCGCCCGGCCGCTCGACGACGGCCAGCGCGACGGCGAGATGCGGCGCGGCGGGCACGCCGTTCACGGCGGCGACGTCCGCCCCCACGCCCTGCAGCGCGAAGGCGACACCCGTGTTCGGGCGCACGTCGAAGGTGGCGGCGAAGCCCCCGGAGACGGGCACGGCCTCGGGCCGCCACGCGGCGCCGGGGGCCAGGTGGAGCACGCCGGTGTCCACCGCGGCGGCGCCCACGGTGCGCAGGTCCGCGAGCTCGAAACGCTCGAGGCGCGTCGGCGCGGGGCAAAGCGGCACGCCGGACTGCACGCAGGCGCCGTCGACGCAGGCGCCCGCCGTGCAGTCGTCCGCGTCGGCGCAGTTCACCGCCACGCCGGCGCAGGTCCCGGCGCGGCACACGTCGTCGACGGTGCAGAGGTCCGCGTCGTCGCAGGGCGCGGTGTTGTCTGCGTAGTCGCAGCGGCCCGCCGCGCAGGTGTCGTCCGTGCAGGGGTCGCCGTCGTCGCAGTCCAGGGGCGCGCCCACGCAGGCGCCGGCGCGGCAGGTGTCGCCCAGCGTGCACAGGTCGCCGTCGTCGCAGGCGGTGGCGTCGGGCGCGGGGTCGGTGACGCACTCCCCGGCCGCGCGGTCGCAGCGCGCGACGCGGCAGGTGCCGGGGGCGGCGAAGTCGGCGCAGTCCAGGTCCACCCGGCAGGCGACGGGCGCGGCGTCGGGCTCGGGGGGGACGGCGTCGGGCTCGGCGTCGGGCAGGGCGGCGTCGACTTCCGCGTCGGGCGTCGGCGGCACGACCACGTGCGCGTCTGGCGTGGGGGGCGGGGTGCTCCCCGCGGCGTCGGGCGACGGCGGCACGACGACGGCGGCGTCGGGGGTCGGCGGCACGACCACGTTTGCGTCCGGCGCGGGCGGCACGACCACGTTTGCGTCCGGCGCGGGCGGCATGCTCCCGGCGGCGTCGGGGGTCGGCGGCACGACGAGCGCGTCCGGGGTCGGCGGCACGACGGCGGCGTCCGGGGTCGGCGGGATGCTCCCCGCGGCGTCCGGGGTCGGAGGCACGACCACGGCGGCGTCGGGCTTCGCCGTGCCCAGGTCGGGCGCGGGCGTGGCGGCGTCCGACGTGGGCGGCCCGGCGTCGGGCGTCGGGGGCGCGGCGTCTCTCGTGGGCGGCGGGTCCACGCGCCCGTCGGCTCGGGGCGGCGGTGCCTCCGCGTCCGCCCGCGCGCCCTGGTCCGCCGGGGTCGACTGCGCCGCGTCGGCGGCGGGGGTCGAGGTGCCCCCGGTCTCGCCACAGGCGGCGGTCAGGGTGAGCAGCAGCGCGAGCGCGGCGCGGACAGATCGGTCGGAACGCATCGTTCGGGACACGGGGACAGCCTCCGGTATCAGGGTTTGCCCGCATGATGCCCGGCGGCCCCGGCCGGATATGGCCGATTGCGGCGCAACCGATGTCCATTTTCGGCCACCGCGCGCCCCACCCGGAGATCACGCCGCCCCGGTGGAGTGTGGACTTCCGTTCACGGTCGCGCCCCGGACCGCATCGCGCCGTGGGCCGCGACCGCGGCACGCCCGTTGCTCACGGCCCCCGCGTCCAGAACGGACGCCGGAGGTCCCGATGCTTCACCTGCGCCGCCTGCTGTGCGCCACGGCCCTGCTCTGCCTGACGCTCCCCGCGAGCCCGCGCGTGACGCTGCGGTTCGACGTCTCCGCGGCCGACGCCGAGGTCATCCGGGCGACCCTCGCGCGCCTGCGCCTGCAGGGTGGCTTCGGCACCGACTGCGACGACGGTGTGTTGCTGGCGGATCTCGCGCGCAACGCACTGATCGACCTGGAGCAAGTGCCGCCCACGGCCGAGCGGTTCCGTGTGTCGATTCACCACTGCCCGACCTGCGAAGCGACTCATCTGGGTGACCCGCAGGCGCCGCACGCCGCGGAACACACGGACCTCGCCTGCGCCGAGTGCGACGCGGAGGTCCTCGACCTCACCGCGCCGAAGCCGCGGCTGACGCACGCGATCCCGCCGGCGACGCGGCGCAAGGTGTTCGAGCAGTAGGGTCACCGTTGCGCCGTGCCGCACTGTCGCAACCGCTCGTGGCTCGACCTGCATCACATCCGGCCGCGGAGTCAGGGCGGGGACCATCGGGCGGGGAACTTGATCTGCCTATGCAGTGGTCATCATCGGTTGATTCATGAGGGGGCGCTGGCGTTCGTCGTCGACCCCGCAACGCAGCGGCTCCGGTTCGTCCTCCCGACCGGCGAGGCGCTCGGCGAGCGGCGCACCGACTTGCCGCAACTCACGATCGATGACATCGCGACCCACGTGGGTCACACGCTCGACGAAAACCCCGGCGCGACCGGGCGCGAACTCATCCGAGGTCGCGGACTCGTGGCCGCAGCGCTGGACACCCTGCGGGCGCTCGGCCGGGCGGTGGTCACGGTCGACGACCGCTGGTACCCGGCCCGGGCGGTCCTGGGGGCGTAGGCCCGAGCGGCCAGCGTCGAGGCGCGGCCGTGGGCGCCGGGACGGCCCATCCCGAGCGGGGCGTGTTCGGGCGCGTCGCGCGCCTGAGCTGGGGCCTCGGACCCAGCCCCGCCGTGCACGGTTGCGGCGACGGCCGCGCCCCGGGAGCAGACGCGCCGTCGCTGGTCAACCGCGCGGTCGGGCCGGGACAGGTGGCCACGCTCGCGGGCGTGGTGCACACGCGGTTCACCCGCGCCGACGAGGTGACTTCGCCCCGCGGCCCGGGCCGTCGCCTGACCGGGGTCGAGGTCGACGGGCTCGCCGCGGCGGTGGACCACGCCGCGA
This sequence comes from uncultured Myxococcales bacterium, assembly GCA_903847385.1. Taxonomy (GTDB): domain Bacteria; phylum Myxococcota_A; class Bradymonadia; order UBA7976; family UBA1532; genus CAINDO01. Next base: position 8,478 of record CAINDO010000602.1, on the reverse strand, counting down.
TCCGTCGGGCACACTGCCCTCCAAGCCGTGACGCAGGACACACCACCCACCCGACGCGCCGCCCGGTCCGCTCGCCCACTGCGGCCCGGGGGAACACTCCCGTGCTCACCTTCTCCGTGCGGTGCTGGCCGTGGGCGTGCTGGCGCCGGCGCGCGCTTGGGCCGAGATCGCCGACAAGATGCGCTCCACATGGCAGGCGTGGGTGTCGCTTCTGCTCGACCCTCGGTACTCACTCGTGATGAGCGAGGGGCAAATCGAGTTGCTTTTCGAGGGCTTGACCCCCGCGATGAGAACCGCAAGGTTGTTGAGTATCTGCATTGACAGGAGGCGGCACATTTGGGGATGGACTGAACCTGAAGGTGCTTCTCCTCTTGGTCGGGCTGGTCCTCGCCGCCGTTGAAGCGGGGGCGGCTGAACGGGGGCAACAGGTGGTCGATGACGTGCTCGCGCGGCAGGACGTTCTTCAGGGGTGGCTACCGGCGCGCCCGCTGACGGTGATGCAGTATCGGTCGCTTCGCGGCGAGTACGCGATGGTGGACCCGCGCAGCCACTTTACCGGCCTGCCAAACAGAGATTTCGAGGTGCCCCTCGAAAAACTGGCCGCGGTTTTTGGTCCGCCGCTCCCTGTCGAGAAGGGGACCGCCATTGGACGCGGTTACTGGTGGGGTCAGGTCGATGACGGCGGGCGGTTCACTGGCGTCTGGATCGTGGTCCACACCGACCGAGTCAGGCTTGGGGGGCGCGCGCAGGTTCGATACGTTGTCACCCGGCCATACACCGGCCACACCGGCGACAGCGAGGATCTTCTCCGTGAGGGCGTGACCGAACTCGTGGAGTGGCTCAATCAGCGTTGAAGCATCCCGCAGGAGGTGGACTTTGCGGCCGAGCAGTCGAACCCCGCAGCGTCCAGGGCGGCCGCGCCTCTCGGCGATTTCGACGCTCGCGCTGAGCGTCGCGGGGTGTGGCGCGGTCTCCACGGACCTTCCGGGGCTGCGGTGCCCGAGCGCCCGTGTGGAGAACAGGCTCGGAGTGGATTTCGAGCGATCCCCGCCGCCGAGCTGTCCCTTGCACCCCGTGGGGAACCAGAAGAACGGTCTCGTCGACGCGGTCTGGGCCGACCGGTCGTTCGCGTTCGTTCACATCTTCGATTGCCAGAGAACGCCGGGTTGCGGGAGCCGGGTGTTTCGTCTGGACGGTCCGGGCGCGCAGCCCGTGGAGGTTGCGCAGCCCCCGACATGGGCGAACACTTTCCGGCCGCTGCCCGGCGGGGGCGCCCTCATCGATTGGGGGCGCGAGATCTTCCGCCTGCGCGCCACGGAGAAGGGCGAGTGGACATCGGAGCGCATCGCACCGCTGCCCGAGCAGGCCTACGCGGCCGCCGTCGACGTGGCCGGCGCCTCGATCCTGGCCGCGGGCGAGAACCCCTCCGGCACGGACCTAGACGCGGCGCTGTTCCGACTCGGCCGCGACGGGCAATGGGCGGCCACGGTCGCAGAAGATCCCGCGCGCAATGCGATATGGACGGCGTTGGCCGTCCGGCCGAGCGATGGAGATGCCGCCGTCGTCGGGTTCATCGAGCGGGACGGGGCTCTCTCCGAGACCCGGTTCCAGCATCATTCGCCGGAGGGCAGCCCGGGCGCTCTGATGCGAGTCCCGGCACGGGGCGATCGGCGGGGTGGACCCACTGGCCTCTACGGCGACGGCGACCGCCTGTACATGCTCGCGAGCCTGGACGGTTGTCAGCCGACCCGGCACGCGATCGACCGAAGTGGCCACGTGCGACAGGGCGAGCCGCTGCCGGCCTTCGGCGCCGACAAGACGTTCTATCGCCAGGCGCTCCCGCTCGGTGATGGCGCAGTGCTCCTCGGCGGTCGCTCGGGGCGGCCGCCGGTCGCGCGTGTCATCGGGGTCGACCGGACCGGCGAGGTCCGATTCACCCAGGCCTACGCCGACTGGGGCTGCGCCGAGGTCGCCGCGCTCGTCCGTGTCGCACCCGACCGGATCCTCGTGGTGATCGAGGGGCGCCAGGCGTGTGACGGCGGGGACCTCGTCTACCCCGGGCGCACGTCGTACGCGTGGATTCGGCCAGACGGCGCCTGCGCCGAGTGAGTGCCTTGCCGCCCCCGCTCACCCCAACCCGTACGCCTTCCGCAGCAGACTCGTCTTCGTCACCGCGCCGAGCAGATGCCCGGCGGAGTCGACGACCGGCACGATCGACAGGTGTCGCGTGACCATCAGGTCGGCGACGGCGGCGAGGGGTTGGTCGGGCGCGGCGGAGAGCACGGTGGGGGTCATGATGTCCGCCACGGTGGCGCCGGAGAGCTTCTTCAGGTCGTGCTCGACCTTGTTCAGGCTCTCGAGGGGGATGAGGGCCTCGAGGAAGTGGAAGAAGCTCGGCATGTGGGGCGGGCGGGACTGGAAGATCAGGTCCATCGTCGTCACCACGCCGATCAGGGCGCCGTCGGAGACGACGCACGCCCCGTCGGCGCCGCGCTCGAGCAGGAGCGTGGCCAGCGCCGTGACCGTCAGCTCGGGGCCGACGGTCAGGGGCGCGGTGTCCATCACATCCATCGCACGGTGGGTCATGTCAGGACTCCGGTTCGCCCCGGTGGGGCTTCAACCGTGCCAACTGCGGAGGATCTTCACATAGTTGGCCCGGGTGAAGACGCCGGGATCAGGGCAGCGCTCGAGGCTCATGGTGCCCACGAGCTCCCGCACGCCGCCGTACTCATGGGATACCAGCCACTCGGTCAGCTCGCGCTGCATGCGCACGAAGCCATCGAGGCCCTCGTGCAGCAGGAAGCTGGCGAGCTGAACACAGGAGGCGCCCGTCATCATGGCCTTCACGGCGTCGACGGCGGTGTGCACGCCGCCGCTGGCGCAGAGGTCGGCCTCGACGTTGCCGTAGGCGGCCGCGAGCCAGCGCAGGCGCAGCAGGAGCTCGCTGGAGTCCGACAGCCGCAGCGTGGGCGCCGCCGTCAGGTGGTCCACGTCGATGTCGGGCTGGTAGAAGCGGTTGAACAGCACCAGGCCGTCCGCGCTCGTGTCCGCCAGCCGCCGCATGAAGTGCACCGGCGAGCTGAAGAAGGGCGAGAGCTTCACCGCCACGGGCAGCTCCACCTCGTCCTTCACGCCGTCCAGGATGTCGATGTACCGGTCCTCGACCTCGGCCGCGGTCTCGTCCGGGTCCATGGCCAGGTGGTACACGTTCAGCTCGATGGCGTCCGCGCCGGCGTCGGCGATCTGGCGGGCGTAGGACGTCCACCCGCCCACGGAGGTGCCGTTCAGCGAGGCGATGACGGGCACGTCCTCGGGCAGCGCGGCGCGCAAGGCCTCGATTCGCTTCAGGTATTGCTCCGCCCCGGCGTGATGGTTGTCCATCGCCGGGAAGAAGTTGAGGGCCTCGGCGAAGGTGTCCGACACGTCCAGCACGTGCCGGGCCATCGCGGCCTGATCGGCCACGAGCTGCTCCTCGAAGAGGCTGTTCATCACCACGGCCCCGGCGCCGGCGTCCACGAGGCGCCGGGTCAGGTCGAGGTTCTCGGAGATCGGCGAGGCGCCGATGATGAGGGGACCCCGGAGCTTGAAGCCGAGGTAGCGGGTGTGAAGGTCGACCGTGGCGTTCATGGGCGGGTCACTCCGTGGCGGCGCCGCCGGCGAGGCGGGCGAGAAGCTCGAATCGGGCGTTCACCTGCTCCTGTGCGCGGCCCAGGAGCATCGTCGCGCGCTCCGGATCCGACCGCATGAGCACCTGGAAGCGCGTCTCGTTCTGCGTGAACTTGCCCAGGGCCGTCTTGGGCGGGGCCGAGTCCAGGACCAGGGGCTGCTTGCCCTCGGCCTTGCGGCGCGGGTCGTAGCGGAACAGCGGCCAGTAGCCGGTCTCCACCGCCAGCTTCTCCTGGTCGGGGCCGTGCACCAGATCGTAACCGTGCGCGATGCACGGGCTGTAGGCGATCACGATGCTGGGGCCGTGCCAGCTCTCGGCCTCCATCAGGGCCTTGTGCGTGTGCGCGTCCTTGGCGCCCAGGGCCACCTGCGCCACGTACACGTGCTCGTGCATCATGGCCAAGAGGCCCAGGTTCTTCTTCTGGCCGGACTTGCCGTCGGCCGCGAACTTGGCCACCGCGCCGATGGGCGTGGACTTGGAGGCCTGACCGCCGGTGTTGCTGTAGACCTCGGTGTCCAGGACGATGATGTTCACGTTGGCGCCGGAGGCGAGGACGTGGTCCAGGCCGCCGTAGCCGATGTCGTAGGCCCAGCCGTCGCCGCCGATGATCCAGACCACCCGGCGGACCAGGTCGTCCGAAAGGGTGAGCAGGCGGCGCGCCTCGGCGTCCTTGCCGGCCAGGGGCGAGAGGACGGCCTTGAGGGCCAGGACCCGCTCACGCTGGGCGGCGATCTCGATCTCGGTGCTGCCCTGCTCGGCGAGCAGGCCGGCCATCAGGGTGTCGGCGGCGCCGAAGCGCGCGCCGTGGCCGGTCAGCAGTTGGCGGGCCAGGTCGGCGCGCTGGTCGAGCGCCAGGCGCACGCCCAGGCCCATCTCGGCGTTGTCCTCGAACAGCGAGTTCACCCAGGCCGGACCGCGGCCCTCGGCGTTGGTGCAGTAGGGCGTGGTGGGCAGGTTGCCGCCGTAGATGGAGGAGCAGCCCGTCGCGTTCGAGATGACCGTGCGGTCACCGAAGAGCTGGGTGATGAGCTTGATGTAGGGCGTCTCGCCGCAGCCGGCGCAGGCGCCGCTGAACTCGAAGAGCGGCCGCAGGAACTGGCTGCCCTTGAGCGTGTCGGGGACCTGCGTGCGCGGCGGATCCGGGATCTGCAGGAAGTGGGCGAAGTTCTCGTTCTCGGCCTCGCGCAGCGGGGCCTGGAGCACCATGTCGATGGCCTTGTGCCGCGGGTTCTTCTTGTCCTTGGCCGGGCAGTAGGCCACGCACAGACCGCAGCCGGTGCAGTCCTCGGGGGCGACCTGCACGGTGTACGAGATGTTGTCGCCGAACTCCTTGCCCTTGAAGGGCGTGGTCTTGAAGGTCGCCGGGGCCTCGGGCACCTTGGCGGCGTCGAAGGCCTGCGTGCGGATGGCGGCGTGCGGGCAGATGAGCGCGCACTTGTTGCACTGGATGCAGATGTCCGAGTCCCAGACCGGGATCTCCAGGGCGATGTTGCGCTTCTCCCAGCGGGTCGTGCTCGCGGGCCAGGTGCCGTCCGGGGGGAAGGCGCTGACCGGCAGGCGGTCGCCCTGACCGGCGATCATCGCGGCCGTGACGCGCTGCACGAAGTCCGGCGCCTCCGGGGGCACGGTGGCGCGGCGGCGGATCTTGCTCTCGGGCGCGCCGGCCGGGATGGGCAGCGGGTGCAGGTGGTTCAGGGCGGCGTCGACGGCGTCCAGGTTGACCTTGACGACCTCGTCGCCCTTGCCGCCGTAGGACTTCTTGATCTTCGCGCGGATGCGCTCGATGGCCTGCTCGCGGGGGAGCACGCCGGACAGCGCGAAGAAGCAGCACTGCATGATGGTGTTCACGGGGTTCATGCGGCGTGCGCCGCCGGCCTCGCGGGCCACCTTCACGGCGTCGATCACGTGGACCTGCAGGTCCTTCTCGATGATCTGCTGCTGGACCTCGAGGGGCAGCGCGGCCCAGACCTCTTCGGCGGGCAGCGGCGCGTTGAGGAGCACCGTGGCGCCCTTGGCCGCGATGGAGAGGACGTCGAGCCGCTCCAGGAACGCCCACTGATGGCAGGCCACGAAGCTGGCGTTGCGGATCAGGTACGAGCTGTTGATGGGCTTGGGCCCGAAGCGCAGGTGCGAGATGGTGACCGCGCCGGCCTTCTTGGAGTCGTAGACGAAGTAGCCCTGGGCGTACCGCGTCTCCTCGCCGGGGTCGGCCTCGCCGAGGATCTGGGCGCTGTTCTTGTTGGCGCCCACGGTGCCGTCGGAGCCGAGGCCGTAGAAAACGGCGCGCACGACGTCGGCGGGCTCGAGGTCGAAGGTCTCGTCGTAGTTGATGCTGCGGTAGGTGACGTCGTCCACGATGCCGACGGTGAAGCCCTGCTTCAGCGTGCCGGCGCGGGACTGGTCGAACACGCCCTTGACCATGGCGGGCGTGAACTCCTTGCTGGAGAGGCCGAAGCGGCCGCCCACGACGCGGACCATCGGGCGCGTCTCGCGGAGCGCGCAGAGGACGTCGAGGAACAGCGGCTCACCCGTGGCGCCGGGCTCCTTGGCGCGGTCGAGTACGATGACCGAGCCGCACGTCGGGGGCAGCATGGCCACCAGGTGGTCCGTGGAGAACGGCCGGAACAGCCGCACCGAGATGACGCCGACCCGCTCGCCCTTGGCGTTCAGGTAGGCCGCGGTCTCCTCGGCGGCCAGCGCGCCGGAGCCCATGATCACGATGACGCGGTCCGCGTCCGGGGCGCCGAAGTACTCGAAGGGTTTGTACTGGCGGCCCGTGCGGGCGGCGAAGGCCTCCTCCACGCGCGCCGGGCAGGCGTCGTAGAAGGGGTTGCAGGCCTCGCGGGCCTGGAAGAACGTGTCCGGGTTCTGCGCCGTGCCGCGGACGACGGGGCGCTCCGGGCTCAGCGAGCGGTTGCGGTGCGCCTCGATGGCGTCCTCGGGCAACAGCGCGAGCAGGTCGGCGTCCGAGAGCTTCTCGACGCGGTTGAGCTCGTGCGAGGTGCGGAAACCATCGAAGAAGTGCAGGAACGGGATGCGCGAGGTCAGGGTGGCCATGGAGCTCACGGCCGCGAGGTCGTGGGCCTCCTGCGGCGTGCGCGCGCAGAGCATGGCGAAACCCGTCGAGCGGGCGGCGTACACGTCGCTGTGGTCGCCGAAGATGGACAGCGCGTGGGTGGCCAGCGACCGGGCCGCCACGTGGATGACCGCCGGGGTGAGCTCACCGGCGATCTTGAACATGTCCGGAAGCATGAGCAGCAGGCCCTGGGACGCCGTGTAGGTCGTCGCCAGGGTGCCGCCCTGCAGGGCGCCGTGCAGCGCGCCGGCGGCGCCGGCCTCGGACTGCATCTCGACCACGCGGACCACGGAGCCCCACAGGTTCTTCCTGTGTTTCGCGGACCACGCGTCGGCGTACTCGCCCATGGGCGAGGCCGGGGTGATGGGGTAGATGGTTGCGACTTCACTGCAGCGGTACGCCACGTCGGCGGCCGCCTCGTTCGCGTCGAGAATGAATGCTTGTGCCACGGAGAATCCCCCGCAAAATCTGCGCAAAGGTGCGAGGCGCGAGCAGTGCAACGGTCGGGCCACGCCCCGCGGGGCGGCGCCGTGTGAGTCGCGTTACCGGGGCGTAACGAGCTCGCTCGCGGTGTTGCTTCAGTCGAACCGGCCGGGCAGGGGGAGCTGCAGGGGGCAGCGGTGTTTCGTCTGCGCGAGGGGGCGCGGGGCCGTCGGGCCGAGGGGGTCGCCCTCGACGGAGGTGAGCGCGAGGGTGCGTGCGGCCGGGTCGAGCGCGGCCCGGGCCTCGCGGCGGGTGGTGGTCTCCGGGCCCTCGCCCTCGATGGGGGCGGTCCGCCGCGCGTCGAGGAGCGGCGCCGCGCCGAGCCAGCGCGGGCCGTTCGGTTCGAGGGCGAGCACCCCCAGGCCGCGGCCGTCGCGGAGAGTGAGCGTGCCTGCGATCTGGTCGCCCGAGGCGGACCCCGTCTCGACCTCGAGGACCACCAGGCCGGGGGCGACGACCTCAAGCCGTGACAGGCCCACGAGCGCGCCGGCGTAGGGCTGCCCCGAGTCGTAGGCGTAGGCCAGCGGCTGCGTGTCCCAGTGGTCGGCGGCGAGCACCGCCAGGACCAGCACCCGGAAGTAGGGCCGGTCGGGCATGTGCATCTCGGCCTCGAAGGTGACGAGGTGCGGGTCTGCGGGCGCCGGCACGGGCTTCGCGCCGGCGAAGCTGCAGTCCGTGGACTCCGGCGCGATGCCCGGCTCGAAGCGGGTGTGTTTCGCCCAGGCGGTGCACAGGTCCGTCGGCGGCGGGCCGGCGTGGCGCTCGAAGCGGCAGGCCGCCGGCCCCCCCAGGAAACCGACCAGGGCCAGTACGGGAATCATCGGACCATCATGGCAGGCGGGCGCGAGTCCCGGTATAGGTTCCCCGACGACGGACGGATCGACCGCGGCCGCAACGGGGCCGCCACGCACGGAGAACCCCATGAGCGGACCCTTCGAGAACCGAACCGGCCCCCACGCCCGCACGCCGGCGCCCACGCCCCGCGCGCAGTACGAGGGCACGGGGAAATACGACGACCGGCACATCCCGGCGGAGCCCGCCGCCGAGGCCGCGCCCGCCGAGGCCGAGGCCGCAACCGTCGTGGCCGCCGCCGCGCCGGTCGTCCCCGCCGCGCCGCCCCCGCCTGTGACCTCGGAGGCGTCCCTGCAGGTGCTGCCGATGGACCTGGACGAGCTGCTCGGCAACACGACGACGGCGCCCGTCGCGGCCGTCGCCCCCGAGGCGGCGCCTGCGGCCGTTGCGGCCGCGGCCG
>CAINDO010000601.1 GCA_903847385.1 uncultured Myxococcales bacterium | reverse complement strand
TCTCGGGGCTCAGGACGCACACTCGAACCCGCCAGCACCCGATCTGCGAGCTCCACGAGACCCTGAATGTTGGAAGCACCGCCCGTGAGCACGATGGAGGCCAGCATGTGCGCAGGCCACCCCGCTTGCTCCAGGTTCTGCCCGATGATGTGCAGGATCTCCTCGTAGCGGGCCTCGATCACGCCGGCGACCTGCGTGCGCGGCACCTGGCGGGACTTCCGACCGCCGCCACCCGACAGCTCGACCTGCTCGTGGTCCCCGACCATCCAGGCCAGGGCACAGCCGCTGGTCTGCTTCATGCGCTCGGCCTCGACCATGGGGAGCTGAAGACACTCGTGGAGATCCGCCGTGACGTGGTCGCCGCCGACGGGCAGCACGGCCGTGTGAACGAGGGCGCGGTGCTTGAAGACCGAGATCTCCGTCGCGCTGCCGCCGATGTCCACCAGCGCCACGCCCAGTTCGCGGTCTTCCTCGCGCAGCAAGGTCTCGGCCGCGCAGACGCCGGCGTGCACGAAGCCCTTGATCGTCAGCCCCACCGCGCGAGCGCAAGCGCTCACGTCGTCGAAGGTCTGCCCGGACCCGATGACCAGGTGGGCCTCGACCTCGAGCCGGACGCCGCGCATGCCGTGCGGGCGGGTCAGGTTGCGCTGATCGTCGACCTGGAACAGGCCGGGGATGCAGTGCAGGACCTCTTTGTCGTTGGGCAGCAGGTGGGCCTGGGCGATGTCCAGGACCTGCGTGACGTCGGCCTTGCCGACCTCGCGGTCCTTGATGCGCCACGCGCCCCAGGCGTTGAGGCCGTCCACGGCCTGGCCGCTGACCGAGGCGACGACCTCTTTCAGCTCGCAGCCCGCCATCAGCTCGGCCTCCTCCTTCACCCGCTTCAAGGCGCTGGTGAGCTCGGCCCGGTTGTGCACCAGCCCGCCCCGCATGCCTTTCATCGGGGTGGTCCCCGTGCCGATGATGTCGAGCTGCCCATCCTCGCCACATAGACCGATGACACACTTCAGACTGTGCGTCCCGAAGTCCAGGCTGGCGATGATTTCATCCTTGGCAGTGGAATTGACCGCGACGTTGGACACAACTACCCCCTCGAACCCGATGACCCCGCATGCGTCGTCTCAGCGACGAATGGCTCTCAGAGCGACCCCATCACAGGTCGGGCCGCTGCAACCTCTTTGACGATCGACCGCTGGCCCTTCTCGTCCATCAGGACGTAGGCCGCTTCCATCCCCCGCTGCCCGAGTGTCTCGTAGATACGAGCCAACCGGTCCAGCTTCGCCCGAAAATCTCCTTGTCCCATCACGATTCGGGACTTGCCGAGCATGAGCTCGAGGCGTCCGCCCTCGCCGACGTGCACGTTGCTCAGCGGGTGCGCCGCCGCCAGCTCGGACCGCTGATAAAGCCGACCGAGGGCCAGCGCGTCGCGGACGAGCGCCCGCGTCTGCACCGGGTTCGTGTCGTACCGCTCGCGGTCGAGCCCCGTCACGAGGGGCAGCCCCTGCGCCTGCTCCGGCGTCGCCCGGATGAAGGGCTGGCCGTCGGCGTCCACCACGTACAGGCTGCCGAGCGCCACGACGGCGGCCGGAATGCGCTCTGTGAGGTGGATCTCCACGCGGTCGGGCATGCGCTTCTCGACGCGCGCGTTGGCCACCCAGGGGTGCGTGCCCAGGGCCTCCTCGGCCGCGAGGGCGTCGTAGCGGAACAGGTTCACCGGGCCGTCGAGCCCGGCGAGGGAGACGATGGCGTCCCGCTGCAGGTGGGGCGTCTCGGTGGCCTCGACCGTGCGGATGTTGAAGTACGACGAGCGCTGCACGACGGCCCACCCGGCCGCGCCGAGCCCCATGAGCCCACCGATGACGGCCAGGCCGGTGAGGGAGTGACGCAGCCAGTCCGTCGCGCGGTTCGTGACGCCACGCCAGCGGATCGAGGGTCGGCGAAGTCGGTTGCGCGCCATCGTCAGGCCTCCTCGCCGCAGGCGGCGCGATCGAGCAGGAACTCGAGCAGATCGGCGAAGGGCAGCCCCGCGGCGGCGGCGACCTTGGGCACGAGGCTGGTGGCCGTCATGCCCGGCAGGGTGTTGACCTCGAGCACCACGGGGCCGTCGGCGCCGCACATGATGTCCGTGCGGGTGACGCCCCGGCAGCCGAGGGCGCGGTGCGCGGCGAGCCCGGCGGCCTCGGCCGCGGCACGGACGGCCTCCGGCAGGCGCGGGGGGATGTGGTAGCGGGTGCCGGCCTTCCCGTACTTCGCCTCGTAGTCGTAGAACTCGCGGGCGGGCTCGATCTCGACGGCGCCGAGCGTGCGGTCGACGAGCGTGACCACGGACAGCTCCGGGCCGGCCACGAACTGCTCGACGAGCACACGGCGGCTCACGGCGAAGGCCGCAGCGAGCGCCGCGTCGAACTCTCCGGCCTCGCGGACGACCGTGACGCCGACGCTGGAGCCCTCGGCGACGGGCTTGACCACCACGGGCAACGGAAATGGCAGGTCCGAGAGCTTTCCGACCGCATGGCCCCGCAGCCAGACCACATCGGCCGCGACGGGAACGCCGGCGAGGCGGAACAGCTCCTTGGAGACCTGCTTGTCCATGGACAGCAGACAGGCGCGCAGACCGTCCCCCGTGTAGGGCAGGTTCATCCAGTCGAGGAGCCCCTGGAGGCGGCCGTCCTCTCCATACGTGCCGTGCAGCGCGTTGAAGACGACGTCGATCCGCTCGGCGGAGAGCACCGCGGGCAGGTCGTGGCCGGGATCGATCTCGACGACCGTGTACGGGCGCTCGCGCAGGGCCGCGGCGATGGCGCGCCCCGTGTTGAGGCTCACCTCGCGCTCGGCGGACAGGCCCCCGCGCAGCACGGCGACGCGTTTCCCGTGGAATCGGCCGGAAAGGGCGAAGGCGCTCATGCCGCACTCCGTTGCATCAGGGTCGAGAGGTCTTCGGCGATGGCGGCGGCCGCCTCGGGTCGACCGCGGGTGCGGGCCGCCTGCCCCATGCGGGCGAGCAGGTCCGGCGAGGCCAGCAGCTCGTCGAGCTCCGTCGCGAGGCGGGCCGGCGTCAGATCGGCCTCGCGCACCATGCGGGCGGCGCCGACGGCGACGAGCGAGGCGGCGTTGACGGCCTGGTGGTCGTCCGCGGCGAAGGGAAACGGCACGAACAGCGCGGGGCGCCCGATGCAGGCCAGCTCGGCGACGGTCGTCGCGCCGCTGCGGCAGACGACCAGGTCGGCGTCCACCACGGCGCCGGCGACGTCCTCGATGAACTCGTCCACCACGGCCGCGGGGAAGCCGGCCTGCGCGTAGGCGGCGCGGACCGAGTCGCCGTTCCCCTTGCCCGCCTGGTGGCGGACCTGGAGGTCGGGGAAACGGAGCGCGGCAGCGGCCAGCGCGGCGGGGAGGCGCTCGTTGAGCGTGCGCGACCCCTGGCTGCCGCCCATCACCAGCACCCGGCGCGCGTGGCTCACGGGGGCCGCGGCGGCAAACGCGGCGGCGGCGCAGATGGCGTCTCGCACGGGGTTGCCCAGGGGGCGGATCTTGCTCGCCGGCAGGCGCGCCTCGGCCTCGGGAAAGGCCGTGTAGATGCGGCGGACGACACGCCCGAGGAGGCGGTTCGTGAGGCCCGGGAGCGCGTTCTGCTCGGCGACGGCGCAGGGCACGCCGCTGAGCGCCGCGGCCAGGACGACGGGACCGGAGACGAATCCGCCCACACCGAGGACGACGTCCGGGCGCAGCGATGCGACCACCCGCCGAGCCCGCCACAGCGACCGCGGCATCCGCAGCAGGCTTCGGGCGCGCTCCACGGCGCCGGCATTCTTCAAGCGCTCCGTAGGTACCACGACCAGCTCATAACCGAGCGCAGGCACGACCCGCGACTCGATGCCGCGCTCCGAGCCCACGAAAACGACCTGTCCGTTCGGGTAGCGCCGAAGCCAGGCTTCAGCGACCGCGATCCCCGGAAAAAGATGCCCCCCCGTCCCTCCACCGACCACGGCGAGCTTCGGCTGAAGCTTTGACGTATCCAGTTTTGGACTCATGAGTGACTGCTCCGGGCGGGACTCGGTATCTATCCCGCGCGTGGATCAGGTTCAATCGAAAAATCAAACTTATTGCCTTGGATTTTTTTCCAGGTACCTGATTTCGTTCAGGAACTACGGATCATCCGTTCAGCTTTGGGGCATCATCGAGGCCACACGGGCCTGAACTGCCTGTGAAAGGCGGCTGGCTTTCCGTGGCTTGTGAAGCCAGCCCGGAGGCGGCATCTGGCGCGAGATGTTGAGCAGGATCCCGACGCTCGCAGAGAGAATCAGCAATGAGCTGCCGCCGTAGCTGATGAACGGCAACGTGAGACCCTTGGTCGGGAGCATCGCCATGACCACGGCCATGTTCACGCATGCCTGACCCGCGAACATCGCAGTCAGACCGAAGGCGAGCAGCGCACCGAAGCTGTGGCTGGCCTGACGGGCGATGCGAAGGCCACGCCAGAGGAAAAGCACGAACAGCAGCACGATGAACGTCGCACCGACGAGGCCGAGCTCCTCACCAATGATGGAGAAGATGAAGTCGGTGTGGGCATCGGGCAGGTACAGGAGCTTCTGCTTGCTGGCACCGAGGCCCAGACCCGTCCACTCACCGGATCCGAAGCTGATCAAGGCCTGATTGATCTGGTAGGCGACGCCCTGGGGGTCACTCTCGGGGGACATGAACGCCATCAGGCGCTTCATCCGGTACGCCTTGTGGGCGATCGCCGCACCACCGAGGCAGATCCCGGCCACAGCGAGCAGACCCACGTGCAGATTGCTGCCGCCCGCGGCCCAGATCATGAGCATCAACATCGCGCCGGAGATCACCGTGCTGCCGAAATCGGGCTGGACCATCAGCAGCGCCGCGATCACGCCCACCAATGCGATGTTTGGTACCCAGGCGACCCGGAACTTGTGCAGGTCGTGCTGTCGCTGACTCAGATAGGCCGAAAGGTAGATGATCAGCGACAGTTTGACCGTCTCGCTGGGCTGCAGACGGATGATGCCGAGGTTCAGCCAACGGCTTGCACCCTTCGCCGAGCTGGAGATGCCCGGTACGAGCGCCAGCAGCAGCAGAAAGATCGACACACCCATGAAGATCGGCGCGTACCGCTCCAGCGCCTGGTACGGAAAGTTCATCGCTGCGATCATCAGCACCAGACCGGCGCCCATGAACGCCAGCTGGCGCTTCAAGTAGTACGTACCATCACCGAACTGGAGTTCGGCGCTCACGACGCTGGCCGAATAGACCATCACGATGCCGATGCCCATCAGGCACAGCACGATCGCGAGCAGGACCCGGTCGTACCGATGGTCCACCATCATCGTATCGGAGCGTGGCGTTTCCATGGCGTCGACCTTTCAACGAACCTTGAGGCTGGCGAGCGCAACGAGGGCCAGCATCACCGAGATGATCCAGAAGCGGACCACAATCTTGGGCTCCTGCCACCCCAGCTTCTCGAAGTGGTGGTGGATGGGCGCCATGCGGAACACGCGCTTACCCGTGAGCTTGAACGAGGTGGTCTGGGCAATGACCGAGAGCGCCTCGACCACGAACAGGCCACAAATGATCAGTGACAGCAGCTCGTTCTTCGTCAGCACCGCCAACATACCCAGCGCGCCACCGAGCGAGAGCGAACCGACGTCCCCCATGAACACCTGGGCGGGGAACGTGTTGAACCAGAGGAACCCGACGCCGGCGCCGATGATGGCCGCAGCGAAGACCGCGAGCTCGTTCACGCCGGGCACGTGGGGCAGCCGGAGGTATTCGGCGATGTTGAACTGGAACAGGCCGCCGTCCGGCGTGGGGATCTGCAGCACCGTGCCGGCGCCGTAGGCCAGGATCAGGTACGAGAACGCCGCGACCATCACGGGGCCGATGGCCAGGCCGTCCAGGCCGTCCGTCAGGTTCACGGCGTTGGACGTGCCGGCGATCACGATGATCGAGAACGGGATGAACACCGCCAGGGGCAGCACGACGGAGAACGTGTCCGCCTTGACGAAGGGCAGGTACAGCGTGCGGTCGAACGCGAACTCCTGCTTGAAGAGCGAGAACATCACGACCGCGGCCACGACGAACTGGAACAGCAGCTTGTAGCGGCCCGGGAGGCCCTTGCTATTGCGCTCCTTGAGCTTCTTGTAGTCGTCGATGAACCCGATGATGCCGTAGGCGACCGTCACGGTCAGGGCAGCCCACACATAGAGGTTCGAAAGATCCGTCCACAGGATGGTCGGAATCACCAGCGCGAAGAGCACGAGCGAACCGCCCATCGTAGGCGTGCCGGCCTTGCTGAAGTGGGATTCCGGGCCGTCTTTGCGCACGACCTGGCCGATCTGACGCGACTGCAGGCGACGGATGAACCAGGGGTGCAGAACGAAGCTGATGGCCATGGCCGTCAACATCGACGCGATGATCCGGAAGCTGACGTAACGGAAGACCCGCAGTGGCGGGAAGTATTCACGCAGTTCCTGGATGAGCCACAGCAGCATCAGCCGTGTCCTTTCTCGACCGGGGATTCACCCGCGAGGTACTGATGGATTCGTTCCAGACCGATGCCCCGGGAGCCCTTCAACAGGAGCCAACGGCGTCCCGAGCGACGGAGCTGGTTGGCGACGACCTCACCGGCCGCCGAGGCGTCCGGCGCGTAGGCCAGGCGCTCTCCGGGCAGGCCGGCGTCCCGCGCGGCCTCGAAGATGGCCCGCGCCCGGGGCCCCACGGCCACCAGCGCCAGGCCCGAGAACTGCGCGACGAACGCGCCCATCTCGCGATGGGCGGCCTCGGAGCCCGGCCCGAGCTCGAGCATGTCGCCGAGCACCGCCACGCCCTGGGGCGCGATTCGGGCGAACGTTCGCAGGGACGCCTGCATCGAGGCCGGGTTCGCGTTGTAGCAGTCGAGCAGCACACGCACGCCCCCGGGCAGCCGCCGGATCTCGCCGCGCATGCTGGCCGGCGGGACCTCGGCCAGCGCCGCGAGGGCGTCCTCGAGCGACACGCCGAGCTCCAGCCCGCAGGCGAGCGCGAGGAGGGCGTTGTCCAGGTTGTGCACGCCGGGCATCGCCAGGCGCAGCGTGTGCGGCTCGCCGTTCACTGAGATGCGCGCGACCGCACCGGCGGCCGTCTCGCGCTGGCTCAGGCGACGCAGGCCGCTCCCCTCCCCGACGCCGACCGTGACCAGGCGCGCGAGCACGTTCCGCGTGACGTGCCAGGGCTGCGCGATGTTCTCGGGCATGAACGCGAGGCCGTCCGTCGGCAGCGCGCGGAGCAGGTCGCCCTTCTCGCGGGCCACGCCGGCCAGGCCGCCGAGCCCCTCGAGATGGGCGGCGCCGACCGAGGTCAGCACGCCGTGCTGGGGCCGCCCGAGGTTCGCCAGCGCGGCGATCTCGCCCGGAGCGTTCGTGCCCATCTCGACCACGGCGAAGCGCAGGTCCGGCGTCAGCCGAAGCAGCGTCAGCGGCACGCCGAGCTGGTTGTTCTGATTTCCGTAGGTCTTCAGCGTGGCCCCGCCGCGAGCGAGCACCGCGGCGAGGAGCTCCTTCGTGGTCGTCTTGCCCACGGAGCCCGTGACGCCGACGACGGTGCCGTGGAATGCCGCGCGCGCCTCCGCGGCGAGCGCGACGAGGGCCTGCTCCGTGTCGGGCACGCAGACGAGGGTCGCCGGCCCGGTGCGCACGGTGCGCGGCAGGCGCGCCATGCCGGCGTCGTCGCAGACGATCACCCCGGCTCCGCGTGCCATCACGGACTCGGCGAAGTCGTGGGCGTCGAACCGGGGGCCGCGCAGGCAGAAGAAGGTGGCCAGCGGCGGGAGCGAACGCGAGTCGATGGACACGGGCCCGATGGGCCGATCGACACCGTGCACCCGGCGTCCGCCCGCGGCGCGGACGAGATCACGCGTGGAGAGGTTCATCGGGGGCTCCCCGGGCGGCCGAGCGCCTCGGCGGCGACCGCCGCGTCGTCGAAGGGATGCCGCACGCCGGCGATCTCCTGGTAGGTCTCGTGGCCCTTGCCGGCGACGAGGACGATGTCCCCGTGCCGGGCGGCGGCGATGGCGGCCGTGATGGCCTCGCGCCGGTCGAGGATCACGCAGACGCCGGCGTCGGCGGGTCCATCGGCGCGGCGTCCACCGACGGCGAGGGCGCCGTCCAGCGCAGCCGCCGCGATCTCCGCCGGATCCTCGGAGCGGGGGTTGTCCGTGGTCACGACCACCGCATCGGCGGCCATCGCGGCTGCGCCCATCAGCGGGCGCTTCGTGCGGTCGCGGTCACCGCCGCAGCCGAACACCACGATCAGGCGGCCGGTCGCGTTGGGGCGGACGGCCTCGATGGCGCGAGAGAGGGCGTCCGGCGAGTGGGCGTAGTCGACGAGCACCGTGGGCGCGGCCTCCGGCGCGGGCACGCGCTCCAGCCGGCCGCGGACCCGCGCGACGCGCAGCCCCGCGGTGATCGCCTCGAGCGGCAGGCCCGCCGCGGCCGCGCAGGCGCTCGCCACCGCGACGTTCGCCGCGTTGAAGGCGCCGACGAGCGGGGTGTCGATCACGACGGCGCCGGCCGGGGTCTGCAGCACCCCGCGCATGCCATGTGGCCCGTGGACCAGGCCCTCGTAGCGGACGTCGCCGCGGTCCGTCGTCGCCGAGGCGCGCCACAGCGCGCGTCCCGGCGCGACGGCATCGATGATCGTCGGGGCGTACGGGTCGTCCGTCAGCACGACGGCGACGGCCGCAGGCGCCAGGTGCTCGGAGAACAGGAGGCACTTCGCCGCGCCGTAGTCGGCCAGCGTGCCGTGGTAGTCCAGGTGGTCCGGAGTCAGGTTCAGGAACGCCGCGACGTCGTAGGCGAGGCCGGACACACGGTGCTCCGTGAGGCCGATGCTGCTGACCTCCATCGCCGTCAGCCGCACGCCGGCGTCGCGCATCTCGGCGAAGAGCGCCTGCAGGTCCGGCGCCTCGGGCGTGGTGTGTCGGGCCTCGATGCGGCGGTCGCCGACCCGGTGCTGCACGGTGCCGATCAGGCCGGGAGACCAGCCGGCGGCGTCGCCCATGGTGGCGAGCAGCGTGGTGGTCGTGGTCTTCCCGTTCGTGCCCGTCACGCCCACGAGCTTCAGCGAACGCGCGGGCCAGCCCAGCGTCGCGGCGGCCAGGGCGCCCAGGCGAACGCGCGGCTGCGACACCTCCAGGAAACCGATCCCGGCGGGGACGTCCGCGGCGCAGCTCGGCAGCCCGGCGACCGCGACCGCACCGGCGGCCAGGGCCTGCGTAATGAACGTGCGACCGTCGACCCGCTGGCCGGGCAGCGCCACGTAGAGATCTCCGGGGCGCGCCGCGCGGCTGTCGTGCACGACGCGCGTGACGACGGCGTCGGGGCCCTGCGTGTGGCGGGTGTCGGGGATCAGCGTGGCGAGCGTGGTCAGGTTCACGGCTCCGGCGCTCCGTCTTCGGCGCCGGTCGGGGCGAGCGCGGCGCGGACGCGGGTCGAGTCGCCGGGCAGGCTCAGCGACACGGAGACGATGTCGTCGGGCTTCACCACCACGCCGGGGGCCGGCCGCTGCGTGACCACCACGCCGGCGCCCTCGATGTCGATCTCGACGCCGAGCGAAGCGACCTGCGTCAGCACGTCCGCCAGGGGGGCACCGCGCAGATCCGGCATCGTGACGCGCTTGCCGGTCGGGTCCTTGGCCTCCATCCACCAGGCCTGCGTGCGGGCCTCGACGGGCTCGAAGGCGTCCTCGATCTCGGCCTCGGCGACCTCGGCGGCGGTGCCGGACTCGGCGCTGGCCACGATGGGCTCCGTGGCCCGAACGCCCAGGTACGGGAGGATCTCCTCACCGATGGCCTTGAAGATCGGCGCCGCGACGACGCCGCCGTACTGCGCTTTGGTCGGCTCGTCGACGAGGACGTACATGACCAGCTTGGGGTCGTCGACGGGCACGAACCCCACGAACGACGAGCGGACCTTGTTCTTGGCGTAGCCGCCGGCCACGGAGTCGACCTTGTGCGCCGTGCCCGTCTTGCCGCCGACGCGGTACCCGGGGATCACCGCGCGACCGCCGGTCCCGCCCTTCAGGGTGACCATGTAGAGCGCCTCGCGGATCTGCGCGGAGGCCTTGTCGCCGATGACCCGGCGGAGTTCGCGCACGGGGAACGACTCGACGAGATTGCCGCGGGCGTCCCGAATCTCTTTCACGATGCGCGGCCGCATCAGGTGGCCGCCGTTGGCCAGGGCCGCCATGCCGCGGCACATCTGCAGCGGGGTCACGCTGAGTCCGTAGCCGTAGCTCATGGTGGCGAGGTGGATCTGACCCCACTTCGTCGGAGAACGCAGGATGCCGCCCGTCTCGCCGGAGAGGCCGACCCCCGTGGGCTCACCGAAGCCGTAGGCCGTCAGGTAGGCGCCGTACAGGTCCTTGCCGAGCCGCTGTCCGACCTGGACCGCGCCGATGTTGGAGCTGAACTGCACCACCTGGAACGTGTTCATCGAGCCGAGGCCGTGCACGTCCCGGATGAGCTTCTTGCCGAACTGCCACTTGCCGCCGTGGCCGTCGAAGACGGAGTCGGGCGTGACCTTCCCCGCGTCCAGCGCGGCGGCGACCAGGAAGGGCTTGATCGTCGAGCCGGGCTCCAGGGAGTCGGTGATCGGCTTGTTGCGCCACTCGTCCGCCTGCGCCTCGTGGAAGAGGTTCGGGTCGAAGCTGGGCGTCTGTGCCATGGCCAGGATGTCGCCGGTGTTGGGCTCCATCACCACCACGAAGCCGCTCTTGGCGCCCATCTCCTCGACCTGCCGCGCCACGGCGGCCTCGGCGACCTGCTGGATGCGCATGTCGATGGTCGTGACCACGTTCAGGCCCGAGAGCTGCTCCTGCGGCAGGTAGCCGCCGGTCAGGAGCTGCCGACCGCGCGCGTCGCGCATCGTGTCGAGCACGTACTCCTTGCCGTGCAGGTAGCGGTCGTAGTCGCGCTCGATGCCCTCGAGGCCCGTCCCGTCGACCCCGGCGAAACCGACGATGGCGCCGCCGATCGTGCGGTTGGGATAGAAGCGCCGCGGCTCGTCCGTCAGGTAGATGCCGGGCAGCTTGCGCCCCTGCATGAGCTTGGTCTCGGACGGCCCGATCTGCCGGGCGATCCAGGCGAAGTCGTTCTTCTTCTCCAGGCGCTGGGCGATCCGGGCCGGCTCGACGCCCAGGATCTCGACGAGCGTCGCGACGGTGCCGGCGATGTCCGTGACCTCGTGGGGCACGGCGTAGACCGAGGCCACGGGCGCGCTGATGGCGAAGGGCTGGCTGTTGCGGTCGAGGATGTCGCCACGGCTCGCCTGCAGCTTGAGCTGCGTGCGGTGCTGCCCCTCGGAGCGCTTCATGAAGTCGTCGTGGCGATCGATCTGCAGGTAGAACGCGCGGCCGAGGATCGCGATGATCCCCAAGCCGAGGAACACGCACATCACCAGGATGCGGCCCTTGCGGGGTCCGGGCTCGACGGGGGTCTTGGGGCGGCGGAGGTTGCGCCAGCGCATGGCCATGGGATCAGTGCTCCTTCGGCGCGGCGGGCGCGGCGGGCGCGGCGGAGGCGGCAGACGGCGCCACCGGCGGGTCCTGGGGGGCGCCCACGATCACGATCTGGTCGGCGGTGGCCACCTTGAAGCCGTGACGCGCCGCGATGGGCGTCAGGCGGCCCGGATCGAGCAGCGCGGCGCGGTCGATGAGGAGCTGCTTGCGCTCGTCCTCGAGGGTGCGCTGGTCGCGCGTGGCGCGGGCGATGTCGTAGCCGGTCGAGTAATACACGTGCCGCAGCTCGACGACGTTGAGCAGGCACAGGACCAGCGCCGCCACGGTGGCGAAGGCCAGGGTGAAGAACTTCATGCCGGGATCCTCGGGGCGGGGGTCGTCGCCGCGGTCGCGTTGCTCAGGCGGCGCAGGGCGCGGAGCTTGGCGCTCCGGGCACGGGGGTTGTCGGCGACCTCGGGTGCGCCGGCTTGCACGGCGCGGGGGGTCAGCAGCTCGAAGTCGGGCTCGGGGGCTGGCGGCGGGGGCAGGCCGCGACGCGGGGCCTGGAGTCGTTTGCGCCCGCTCAGCGTCGCAAAGGTCTGCTTCACGCGCCGGTCCTCCAGCGAGTGGAAGCTGATCACCAGGAAACGTCCGCCCGGGGCCAGCAGGGTCGGTGCGGCCTCGAGCAGCGTGTCCAGGGCGCCGAGCTCGTCGTTGACGGCGATGCGCAGCGCCTGGAACGTCCGGGTGGCGGGGTGGTGGTGCAGGGTCGCAGCCACCTTCCGCGGGATCGCTTCGGCGACGACCTGGGCCATGCGGGTGGTGTCGTGGGGTCCCTCCCCCAGCGCCCAGGTCTTCAGCGCGCGGGCGATGCGCCCGGCGAAGGGCTCCTCGCCGAAATCGGCCAGAACGTGGGCCAGCTCCGCCTCTGCCAGGGTCTGCAGCAGCGAGAGCGCCGTGACCGCGCCATCGGGGTCCATGCGCATGTCCACGGGTCCACGGGCGGAGAACGCGAAGCCGCGCTCCGCCTGATCGAGCTGCCAGGACGAGACGCCGATGTCCGCGAGCACACCGTCGACGGGGCCTTCGACGACGCGAACGAGGTCACGGAAGTTCGCCCGAACCGCCGTGAAGCGGTCGCCGGCGGCCTCGAGGCGCCGGGTGGCGGCGGCCAGCGCCGCCGGGTCCTGATCGAGGCCCGTGACGTGGGCGCCGGCGTCCAGCAGCGCGGAGGTGTGCCCCCCGAAGCCCAGGGTGCAGTCCACCCAGCGCTCGCCGGGGCGCACCGCCGCCAGGGCGAGCACCTCTGCGCGCAGCACCGGCTTGTGCACGCCCTCCACTGCCAACATGACGCACGGCTCCCCGCCATCGGAGCGCCCGAATCGCCGCCGCCGCGGTCACATCCAGTCGCTGAAGTCCATCGCCTCGAACTTCGCGATGCCGTAATGGGCGTGCCAGCGCTCGGGATCCCAGATCTCGAGGTGCTGGTCCTGGCCCGTCACGAACGTCGACCCACTGAGGCCGGCGTGATCGCGAAGAAGTCCGGGGACGGAGATGCGGCCAGCCTTGTCGAGGACCATCGTCCGTGCGGTACCGCCGACGACCCGGATGAGGGCCTTGCCTTCCTTGCTGCCGCTGCGTTCGGCCTGGTCGAGGAGGGCATTGAAAGCATCCGGGCGGTAGACGACCACACACGGGAGGTTGATGTGGCGAGAGACCTTGAGCTCCGCGCCCTCCAACAACTCCAGGATGGTCCGGAACTCCGCGGGGATCGACAACCGCCCCTTCTCGTCGAGGGTGCACTCGTGCTGACCCGACAGCCGCTCGTGCGACTTCGGAATCTGCGGCGAGGCGACGGAAGGGGTCGCGCTTGGGTCGGTTGCGCTCATCGAATCCCGCGGGGTTTGGCGACATGGGCAGGATACCCACCAATCCCCACCGCGGCACACTATTCGGCCCGGATCGGGGATGCAACGGCAAAAATCAGTGAGATTTCATGCCGTTGTCCAGTTTTTTGTCGATTCAACCCCTAGCGGTCCCGGCGAGGCCCGACCACTACCTATAGAAGTTCTTATGCGTCTCGGGCCCATTTCGGGCCCGTTCGGGCGCACGGGGGCCCGAGTCGGGGTGATTGGTGGGATTCGGTGGGGCGTTCTGGATTCGGGGGGGACGAGTGGGGCCGCGTGGGGCGCGGTGGAGAGCTCAGAGGTAGAACGAGACCGTGAAGTTGGCCTGCCAGACGCGCGGGCTGGCGTCGATGTCGATGGTCGGCGCTTCCTCGCCGGCGCCACCGGTTCGGCTGAGCGCCTCGGTCTCCAGCCGGGCCTCGACCTCCTGCTTCACGGCCCCGGGGCCGGGCATGCGCCAGCGGAGGTCGCCGCCGACCGCGACGTGATCACCGACGAAGACCTCGAGCCCGGGCCCGAAGTGGAAACTCGTGGACTTGCCCTCGAGGTCGAAGAGATCCCCGCCGCGCTGGGCGCCGGTCCCGCCGACCGCGAAGACGTTGAAGTGCTCCAGCGGCAGCAGATTGAGCATGGCGCCGACCTGGTAGCGAGGCGACAGGACTCGGTTCTGCTGCGTGCCGGGATCCTGGTCGAAGTTCGTGCCGGCCTCGGCGCCCAGGAAGTGCAGGAACTTCAGGCGCGACACCAGGCCGAACATGCGCTCGGGCGCACCCTCCTGCGACCCGACTTCGGAGGTGACGTAACTGTATTGAGCGCCCACGCCGAGCGTGAACATCGAGTCCACGTCCGCCCGGGCCTCGCCGGGGGCGGCGGCGACGAGCGCCCCGAGGCCCATCAGGCCGAGGTTGAACAGCATCGTGGTACGGGACATCGGACGTCTTTCGCACCCGGGGGCCGGCGGCAGAACCGCCGGCGATCTCCCCCCGGAGCGGTGACCCTGGAGATCGAGAGTTTCCCTTCGGCAACCCGGCTGTCTCCACCATTGGAGACCCGTGGCTTTGCGTCCCAGCCTCGCGACTGGTTTGCCTTTGTCGGGGTCCCTCGGTGTGGTGGCTCTCCACCTCCACCTTGGGGACGACCCCGTCCACCTGTTTCTTCGGCGAATTTGCTTCTAAAATTTCTACACGGGTCCGAAAAGACCCATCTCCGGCCCTCCATTGCCCCTCGCGACCTGCTCTGGTATGGTCCCGCGCCTTTTTCCTCGCCCGGGAGTCCTTGCCATGATCACGGTCAGCGAAGTCACGATGCGCTACGGCACCAAGGTGCTGTTCGACAACGTCAACGTCTCGTTCAACCCCGGCGAGCGCTACGGCCTCACGGGCCCGAACGGCTCCGGCAAGTCGACCTTCATGAAGATCCTCTCGGGGGACCTCGAGGCGATCTCGGGCCGCGTGTTCCGCCCGAAACGCCTCGGCATCCTTCGGCAGGACCACTACCAGTTCGAGAACGACCGCGTGATCGACGTGGTGATGATGGGCAACACATCCCTTTGGGCCGCCCTGAAGGAGAAGGATCGTCTCCTCGCCGACGGCGACCATCACATGACCGAGGAGGACGGCATCCGCCTCGGTGAGCTCGAGATGACCATCGCCGAGGAGGACGGCTACATGGCCGACGCCGAGGCGGGGGGCCTGCTCGAGGGCCTCGGCATCCCCGAGAAACTCCACGAGCAGCCCATGTCGGCGCTCGTCGGCGGCGACAAGGTGCGCGTGCTCCTGGCGCAGGCCCTCTTCGGCCGCCCGGACGGCCTGCTCCTCGACGAGCCCACCAACGCCCTGGACATCGGCAGCATCCGCTGGCTCGAAGGTTTCCTGGCCGAGTACACGGGCGTGCTCGTGGTCATCAGCCACGACCGCCACTTCCTCAACGAGGTCTGCACCAAGATCGCGGACATCGACTACGAGACCATCATCGTCTACCCGGGCGCCTACGACGACATGGTCGCCGCCAAGGCCGAGTCCCGTGGCTCCATCGAGCTGGCCAACGCCGCCAAAGAGAAGAAGATCGAGCAGCTGCAGGACTTCGTGCAGCGCTTCCGCGCCGGCTCCCGCGCCAGCCAGGTGAAGTCCCGCGAGAAGCAGCTCGAGCGCGAGAAGCAGGCCATGGCGGACCTGAAGCGCTCGAACATCGCCCGGCCCTTCATCCGCTTCGACATCGTGCGCGCCAGCGGCAAGCAGGTGCTCAACCTCGAGCACGTCAACAAGCAGTTCGAGCACCAGCCGATCACGGAAGACTTCACGTTCCACGTCTTCCGCGGCGACAAGGTGGCCATCGTCGGCCCCAACGGCATCGGCAAGACGACGCTGCTGCGCATGATCATGAACGAGGTGCGCGCGGACGACGGCAAGGTCGAGTGGGGCTACGAGACCCAGATCGGCTACATGCCCCAGGACCACCACGAGGTCATCGAGAAGTCCGACCGCACGGCCCACAACTGGCTGTCGCAGTTCGTCAAGGACCAGAGCGAGGAGCAGCTGCGCAGCATCTTCGGCAAGCTGCTGTTCTCCAAGGACGAGCCCTTCAAGGCCACCAAGGTCCTCTCCGGTGGCGAGACCGTGCGCCTGCTGCTGGCCAAGCTGATGCTGCAGAAGCCCAACGTCCTCGTGCTCGACGAGCCGACCAACCACCTCGATCTCGAGTCCATCCGCAGCCTCACGGAGTCGCTGGACAAGTACGAGGGCACCTGCCTCTTCGTCACGCACGACCGCCAGATGGTGGTGGACGTGGCCACGCGCATCATCGAAATGTCCAAAGAGGGCGTGCGCGAGGTCTCGGCGGAGCAGTTCGCCGAGGGCCACTTCCTCGAGCAGCAGAAGACCTACTCCAAGGGCTGAGCCGGCACATGCGCATCACCCGCCTCAACGACGCCGAAGCCTTCCGGGCCTTCGCGGACGCCCACGCGGCGGCCCCGGGGGACGCCCTGGTCTTCCTGCTCTTCTTCGGTTCCGAGACGCCGGAGACGGGCGAGTCGTGGTGCCCGGATTGCGTGATGGCCGACCCGGTCATCCGCGGCACGCTGGCCACGATCACCCGCAAGACCGTCCACCTCGTCGAGTGCCCCGTCGGCCTGCGCGCCGACTACAAGGGCAACGCCGCCCACCCGTACCGCACGGATCCGCGCGTGGCGCTGCAGCGCATCCCCACGCTCATCCGCTGGGCCGGCGCGCGCGAGGTCGGCCGCCTGGTCGAGGGCGAGTGCCTCGAACCGACGGCCCTCCTGGGGCTCGCCGCGCGGGACTGAGC
The DNA here is from genome assembly GCA_903847385.1 of uncultured Myxococcales bacterium. Classification (GTDB taxonomy): domain Bacteria; phylum Myxococcota_A; class Bradymonadia; order UBA7976; family UBA1532; genus CAINDO01. Next base: position 11,627 of record CAINDO010000601.1, on the reverse strand, counting down.
CCATGTGCGTGTTCTTCCCGCTGATCCTGGGCCTGATGGCCGGCATCTGGGCCCTGCCCGTGGGCCTGCCCTTCGCGGTGCTGTGGGATCTGGCGCTCGTCGTGGCGCTCGGCGTGCTCATCGCCCGGATGCGCAAGGCGCCGGACACCGTCGGCGGCGTGCCCGTGTCGGCCCTGGTCGGCCGCCCCTGCCCCGCCTGCGGCAGCGTGGAGACGCAACTCTGGATGAGCGGCCGCACGCCCCTTGGGCTGCACTGCAAAGGGTGCGACCGGCGCACGCCCGGCGCCGTCTGACGCTCAGCCCCAGCGCAGGAAGTTCGCCAGCAGCGCCTGCCCGTCGGGCGTGAGCACGCTCTCCGGGTGGAACTGCACGCCCGCCACGGGCAGCGTCTCGTGCTGCAGACCCATGATCTCGGCGTCGGCGTCCAGCGTCCGCGCGTTGACCCGGAAGCCGGCCGGCAGGGCGCCCGCGGGCACCGCCAGGGAGTGGTAACGCCCGACGACCATCGGCGAGGCGAGCCCGGCGAAGAGCCCCGTGCCGTCGTGGGTGACCGCCGACGATTTGCCGTGAACGAGCCGCGCCGCGGGAACGACCGCCCCGCCGAAGGCCACGGCGAGGGCCTGATGCCCCAGACAGATGCCCAGAATGGGCAGCCGTCCCACCCAGGCCCTCAGAATCGACACGCTGAGGCCCGCCGACTCCGGTCGCCCCGGCCCCGGCGACACGACCAGATGCGTCGGCAGAAGCCGCGCGGCCGAGTCGAGGTCGAGGGCATCGTTCCGGTGGACGTGCACGTCCGCCCCGAGCTGTCCGAGCCCCTGCACCACGTTCCAGGTGAACGAGTCGTAGTTGTCGATCAGCAACACCCGAGGCCGGGAAACCGTGGTGTCGGACAAGCGCTCCCTCGCGTCTTCCCTGGCATGCTCGCCCCGCTTTCCGCGAAAATGGCGAGACGGCGCCGATGCCGCATAATGATACCCCGGTCCCCTCGATGAGCGATGCCCACAAAACGAATGCCGGTGGCGGGACGGAGGTCATCGTCGCCGACACGCGCGCCACGAACGAGTGGGACGCGGAGGACCCGGCGCGTTTACCCATCGCCCTCCCGGAGGGTGCGGCGCAGCGCTACACCATCGAGCGCGAGCTGGCCCGCGGCAGCATGGGCATCATCCGCGTGGCGCACGACCTCACGCTGCACCGCACGGTCGCGCTCAAGGCGCTGAACCCCGCCTGCAACATCCCCGGCGCGCCCTCGCGGTTCATCGAAGAGGCCCGCATCACCGCGCAGCTCAGCCACCCGGGCATCGTCGCGGTGTACGAGATCGGCGTCGGCGACGACGGCCAGCCCTTCTTCACCATGCAGCTGATCGAGGGCCGCACGCTGCAGTCCATCCTCGACGGCCTGCGCGCGCAGTCGCCGGAGGTCCTGCGGGCTTTCAGCCGGGTGCGCCTGCTCCACATCTTCATCCAGGTCTGCAACGCCGTCGCCTACGCCCACTCGCGGGGGGTCATCCACCGCGACCTGAAGCCCGAGAACATCATGCTCGGGACCTTCGGCGAGGTCTTCGTGATGGACTGGGGCCTGGCCAAGATCTTGAGCACGGACGTGCCGCACCCCGTGCACGGCGGCCGCGCGCCGGACCAGCACTGGCGCACCCGCGTGGGGGACGTGACCGGCACGCCCAGCTACATGAGCCCCGAGCAGGCCATGGGCCTCGTGGACGCGCTGAACGCCCGCTCGGACGTCTACGCCCTCGGCGCGCTGTTGTACGAGCTGCTGACCCTGCGCCCGCCCCATGGCAGCGGCACGCCCCACGAGATTCTTCGACGCGCGCGCAACGAGGTCCCCCTCCCCCCGAGCCAGGTCGCGCCCGCCCAGGACGTGCCCTACGAGCTCGACTCCATCGTGATGCGCTGCCTGGCCAAGGAGCAGGCCGAACGTTTCGCCAGCGCCGCCGACCTGGTGGACGAGATCGAGGCGTTCCTGGCCGGCGGCCGGACCGGCATGGCCCGGATTCGCAGCGCGGTGCGCATCGTGCGCGAGGCCGTGCGGCACGCGCAGGCGTTCAAAGACCTGGCGCGGCGCCGGCGCCACGTCGCCCGTGAGGCCGGCGAGGGCCAGTGCCTGCGGCTGCCCGGGGACGAGCCCGCGCGCATTCAGACCCTGTGGGTCGCCCAGGCCAACCTGGAGCGCCTCGAGACGGACGTCGAGCAGGCCTTCGAGACGGCGGTGGCGCTCTTCACGCAGGCGCTGAGCGAGGCGCCCGACCAGCTCGACGCGCGCGAGGGCCTGCGCGAGCTGTTCTGGTATCGGTTCCTCGAGGCCGAGCGGGTCGGCGACCGGGCCAGCATGGCCATCTTCCGGGCGCTGGCGGCGCAGTACGACCATGCCGGGGTCCTGCGGGCGGCCATCTCGGGAGACGGCGCGCTCACGCTCACGACGGACCCGCCTGGGGTGACCGCGACGCTCTATCGTTTCGAGGAGCAGGAGCGCCGGCTGGTGGCGGTCGACCCGCGGGACTGCGGCGCCACGCCCCTGGCGCTCGAGCCCCTGCCCATGAACTCGTACCTTTTCCTGCTGGACGCGGACGGCTACGAGAGCACGCGCCTGCCCATCTGCCTGGCCCGCCAGGAGCAGGCCGAGACTCACGTCCGGCTGGTGCCCCGGGGCCGCCTGCCGCACGGCATGGTGCACGTCCCCGGCGGCATCTGCTGGATCGGGGCGTCCGAGCCGGAGCTGCAGGCCCCGCCTCGCCAGCGCGTGCGGGTGGAGGACTTCATCATCGCCACCGAGCCGGTCACCGTGGAGGAGTACGCCGAGTTCCTCAACGAGGTCTACCCGCGGGACCCGGCCGCCGCGCGGGCGCACGTGCCGCCCCGGTGGCGCCTGGGCAGCGACGGTCGCTACCACCCCGAGGACCACGCGCGCCTGCCCATCACCCAGGTCACCGGCCGCAACGCGCTGGCCTACTGCGCCTGGCGCGCCACGCGGGATGGCCTGTCCTGGCGCCTGCCCACGGACCAGGAGTGGGAGAAGGCCGGGCGCGGCGTGGACGCGCGCGCGTTCACCTGGGGAAACAACTGGGAGCCCGGCTTCTGCCGGTGCGCGGACAGCCCCGAGGGCGGCGCGTTGTCCTCCGTGGGCAACCTGCTCGACGAGGGCCCCTACGGCGTGCGCGATATGTCGGGAGGTGTGCGTGAGTGGACGAGTACGGAGCACCCCTGGGACCCGCGGCGACGCGCCGTGAAGGGCGGCGGGTTCCTCTCCGGCCGCGCGGCCTGCCACCTGGCGGCCCGGCAGTTCGTGAAGATGGACCGCTCCGCCGCCGACCTGGGTTTCCGCCTCGCGCTCGACTTCGCCGCCGTCTTGCGAGACTGAAGTCGCGCCCTCAGGTCCGCGGCAGGCGGTAGGCGCGCGCGAGCGGGTCCGGCGCCGTCGCCGACGCGCTGCCCGTCACCGGCACCCGGGGCAGGTGGGCGCCGATGCGGGCCATGATCTCGTACGAGATGGTCTGCGCCCAGTCGGCGACCTGGTCCGCCGTCAGCCGCTCGCCGTCCACGGCCGGCGCCCCGAGCAGGACGACCTCGTCCTCGAGGGCGGCGTCCGGGATGTCGGTCACGTCGACCATCGTGATGTTCATGCACACGCGGCCGCGGATCGGCGCGCGCCGGCCCCGGATCAGCACGTGCGCCAGGTTGCTCAGTCCGCGGTCGTAGCCGTCCGCATACCCCACGGGCAGGATCGCCAGCCGCGTCGGGTGGGTACACATATAAGTGCATCCATAACCGACAAAGGCCCCCTCGGGCACCGACTTGACCTGCGCGATGCGGGTCTTCCAGGTCAGCGCCGGCTGCAACGCCAACTCACGACGGCCGGCCAGCAGGGCCGCGACCCGCGCCTCTTTGGATGGCCACACGCCGTACGCGCCCACGCCGATGCGGACCATCTCGAACCGCTGATCCGGCCACAGCAGCGCCGCCGCGGTGTTGGACAGATGGCGCATCGGCACGGCGTGTCCGGCCGCCCTCAGCGCGGCCACGGCCCCCTCGAACACGGCGAGCTGGCGGCGCGCGTAGGTGTGGTCCGTGGTGTCCTCGATGTTGGCGAAGTGGCTCGACACGCCCTCGATCGTCAGCCCGGTCGCCCGCGCCGCCAGCGCCGCCAGCGCGACGGCCTCTTCGGGGCCCACGCCCTGCCGGTGGTTGCCGGTCTCGATCTTCAGGTGGATGCGCACGGGCGCGCCCAGGGCGGCCAGGGCGTCGATGGTTTCGCGGTTGTAGACGACCAGCCGGCAGTCCAGCGAGACCACCTCGGCCAGGTCGGCGAGCGGCACGTAGCCGAAGACGTAGATCGGGCACGTGAGGCCGGCCTGCCGGAGCGCGCGAGCCTCGTCCAGGGCGTCCACGCAGAGCCAGTCGGCCCCGCCCTCCAGAAAGGCCCGTGCGGCGAGCAGGAGCCCGTGGCCGTAACCGTTGGACTTCACCGTCGGCGCGAGCGTCGTGTCGCCCACGAGGCGGCGGAAGCTGCGCACGTTCTCGGCCAGCGCGGCCGTGTCGATTTCACACCAGGTTCGCATGGGGCGGCATTATGGCCCCAGTGCGCGCCCCGCGAACAGACCGGCGGCACAGGAGACCATGCACAGGAGCGTAGTGCCGGCCACGTACAGCCCGGCGCGCAGGGCGTCGCCCGCCTCGAACAGCCGAAGCGCCTCGAGCGAGAAGCTCGAGTAGGTCGTGAAGCCGCCCATGACCCCGGTGGCCAGAAGCAGGCGCATCGGCTCCGAGAGCCGCGCGGCCTCCGTGGAGAGCACCGCCACGACGGCGATCAGGAACGAGCCGACGACGTTCACCAGGAGCGTGCCCCAGGGGAAGGCCGTTCCGAGCGCGGCGACCAGGGCCAGGCCCACGCCGTACCGCGCCATGGAGCCCAGGGCACCGCCGAGCGCGACGAGCAGGAAGGCCTGCGTCACGGGGCGGCGGCCGCCGGGCTCATGCGCTGACGACGCCCGCGGCGAGCGCCTGCGCGTCGTTCGTGACGTAGCGGCCGGGGCCGTGACGCGCCACCCACTCGTCCGCCTTGGCCTGGGACTGCTTGGTCAGGAGGTCGAACCACTCCATGCCGGGCAGCTCGCGGATGTTCTCCTCGGCCTTGACCAGCGCGGCGCGGGCCGCCTCGTCGGCGAAGAGGTGGGCCGAGATGAAGGCCAGGTTCTCGTCGCCGCCGACGCCGGAGCCCACCAGCGTCCAGAAGCGCTTGATGGCGAAGTTCACCAGCTTGCGCGCCGCCGGGTCGTCCTTCATGCGCTTCTGGGCCTGGTGCCAGTAGAAGGCCATGTGACGGCGCTCCTGGCGGGCCATCCGGTTGATCAACTTGGCGAGCACGGGGTTGGCCGTGCGCTCTTCCATCTGCTGGTAGGCCGCGGCGGCCGTCGCCTCGTTGATGGCGCCCCAGGTCATGTGCACGGCGATGAACCGCGGCGACAGATAGGCCGCGGCGTGGGACAGGGCCGCCTCGACGAACTCGCGGACGGACGAGCCGGCCGTGACCTTGGTGTAGCGGTCCTCCTCGTCCGGGCGACCGACCTCTTTCAGCAGGCGCGAGATGGCGCGGCCGTGGCAGAGCTCCTCGTAGACCCAGGCCGAGAGGAACGCCGTGATCTCGGGGTCGCGGGTGCTGTGGCCGGCGAGCAGGTCGCGCATGTACAGGATGGTGTGGGACTCGGTGTCCCCCATGTAGCGCAGGATCCGCTCCTCGACGTCCGAGATGCCGATGCGCGCGCACAGCTCCCAGTCCAGGTCGTCGATCTTGACGCCGCCCGCAAGGTCCAGAAACCGGTAGATGTTGAACTCGGCCATGACGTCCCTAATCCCTCGAAAGTGTCGGCTCGGTGCGCCGCGTTCGACCGCTTCCCCCGGTGCTGCCGCTCGGCGGGGCCGATCTAGCACACCGACGCTTCATTCGCCCAGGTCGATCTTCTCGCGAATGTGGGCTTCGTCGGTGATTTTCGGGCTCGGCAGCGTCTCGAGGGTGGCCGTCAGCAGGCGAAAGCTCGCGACCACGAAGGGGTCGACGACTTCGGCGGTCTGGCCGACCCAGTACTTCCGCGCCTCGACGAGGTCGTCGTCCGTCGTCGGCCAGGTGCCGGCGGCCTGCGCCGACCAGATGTCCTGTCGGTCGCGACAGCGGACCAGCCGCGCGTTGACCGCGGCCCCGACCTCGTCCCCCTGGCGCTCGGCGCGCCCGGCGAGCAGCAGGACGCCGTCGATGCGCTCGCCGCAGACGTCCGTCGGGATCGCGGCGTCCGCCCGGTCGGCCACGACGATGAAGTCGCGGTGCTGGTTGACGTACTTGCGCGTCATCATCGACCACAGGTCGCCGACGTCCTGCTGCCCCGCCGGGAGCGGCGCCACGGCCACGGCCAGGCGCACCGTCTGCGTGCGATCGACGGCGGCGTAGTCCTCGCGCGTCTGCGCCGAGAGGACCGGCGAGCAGGCGGCGGTCAGCGTGAGAGCCGCCGCGGCGAGGAGGTGCCCGGGCCGCGCGTTCACTTGGTCGGCGCCATCGGCTTGTCCGCGGGCGCGGGCAGGTCCTTGGCGCGCTCACGCATCAGGTCGAGCAGCTTGGTCCAGCCGCCCTCGGCCAGGATCGGCTGAATCTGGTCGTCGCGGATGTTGGTGAGCATGGACTTGTCGCCCTGGATGGTCACGTCCACCACGCGAGGCTTGCCGTCGGCGCCCTTGGAGAGCCAGTAGCGCACGCGGAGCTCCTGCTCCTTCGGGCCGGCCTGGATGTGGATGACCGAGCCGATGTCCGTCCGCGTGCCCTTCACCTCGGGGGGGTCGTACGTGATGGTGGTCAGGTGCTCGAAGTTGCCGCGCATCTTGGGGAAGGCCACGCCGGCGAAGATGTGGTGGAACAGGCGGACGAACTCGGCCCGCTGCTCCGCCGTTCCCTTGTCGTAGGCCGCGCCGAGCAGCTCCCGGGCCTCGGTGTCGCCGTCCATGAAGGCCAGCGCGGCCTTGTCCTGGCCGTAACGCACGCTGTTGATCAGGCGACCGATCATCTGTTCGTGCTCGGCCTTCTCCTTCGGGCGCGCCTGCGCGACCGAGGTGACCAGCAGGGCGAAGAGGGCGAACATCAGGGGGAGAACGCGGCCGGACCGCGAAACGAGCGTGCGCTGCATCGGAACTCTCGAAGTCAAGGGGTTCAGGAAAACTCTCCAGGAGCGGACGACGCGACGGGCCGGGTCTCATGCACCCGACCACGCGAATCGGGCTCGGCGTCTTATCATGCGGGCGGTTTCGTGACCATGGACGCGCGCCGGGCCCAGTCGATTCACCGGAGTCGCGCGTGGTTTCGCATCGGCGAAGCTCAAGCTCTGCGAGTCGGCCTCCGATTCGGCGATCATGTACCCGACGTTTCCGCAAGTGACTGGTGGCGATGCGCAGTGGGCGGCCCGCCTCCGCGGCTTCGACCCGTTTCTGGACGAGCTCGATCACGCCCAGACGATCGACGACGCCCAGGACATCCGCGAGCTGATGAAGATCGCGGCGGTCGAACGGAGCGTGGCGTTCACCTTCCCCTCCATGCCGGAGATCTTCCACGGGACGATCATGACGCGACCGGGCGCCCGCAACTCGGGCCCCCCCCTCGTGCTCGTGGACGTTTCGGCCGCCGGCCTGGACACGACGCATTGGACCAAGGGCATCCCGGTCAACTTCGGGTTCTTCGACGGCCACGAGTACATCGGGTGCCGCACGAGCTTCGCGGGCAGCGTCGGTCAGATCATGGCGCTCATCGGCCCGCGCGTGCTCTACCGGGTGGCCCCCGTCGGCCGGGAGCGCCGCGCGGTGCCCCGCGACACCGCGGTCATCGCCCGCTTCGTCCTGCCCGGAGAGGGCCAGCGCGTGTGCTGGCTGCGCGAGGTGGGCCGCGCCTCGATCCGCGGCTCCATCGAGGCCGGACCCCTGCACCGCCCCGGGCTCCCCCTCCCCCTGTCCATCACGCTGCCGGACGGGGCCGTCCTGCATGCGAACGCCGCGCTCACGCAGATGCGCCTGCGCGAGGACCAGACGCGCGACCTGGTGCTCGACGTCGAGGTCGGCGCGCCCGAGTTCGCCGAGCGCCTCGCGGCCTGCGGCCAGGGCCGGACACCGCGCGAACCGACCCCGACCCCCCAGACCTGGAGCGCTCCGTGAACCTCGTGCCGCCCCGTTCCAACGCCGTCCCCTTCGACCCCTTTCTCCGCGAGGTGACCGGCGCCGAGGTGGTCACCGACCTCGACAGCATCCGCCGGGCCGTCGGCCGCATGATCGGCCGCGAGATCATGCTCGCGACGGACGAGGGCGACCTCGTCGTGGCGCGCGGCATCGAGGCGCTCGCCGTCCGGATCGAAGACGAGGTCGACCTGGTCGTGGGTCAGACCATCGCGCTGACCGACCACCGGGACGTCCAGTTCGTGGGGTTCAAGGCCACCATCGGGGCCATCCAGCGCGAGGCCGACCACCGCATCGTCCGGCTCTTCGTGCCGCGCGAGGCCGTCTTCTACCCGGGCCGCAAACACGTGCGCATCGACGGCACCCTCGGGGCGGACGTCGTCCTCGAGTTCGACGACCAGGTCACGGTCGCCCGCGGCGTGGACGTGTCCATGGGCGGCATCGGCGTGCGCACGGACGCCCGCGACGGCTTCATCATCGGCCAGGTCTTCACGGTCCACCTGCAGTTCGGCGACGGCAGCCTCGCGCTCCCGGCGCGCGTGCGTACCGCGGTCGTGCTCGGCGAGGACGTGCGCCTCGGCCTCGAGTTCGCGGCGCGGAACGAGGAGTTCGAGCGCCGCGTGCGCGCCGCGCTCGGCGCCCAGTCGCACCTGCGTCAGGCCGGCTGACGCCTCAGCAGGTCGGCCCACCCGCCGACCGTCACGTGGCCGCCGCTGACGCTCATCACCACGGACAGGCCCTCTCGCAACACCGTGCGCGCCCGCCACGGCGACGCCGCGCCGAGCGGGCGGACGTCGAGGCCGAGCGACCGCGCGACCACCGTCGCCCGGGGCAGGTGCCAGCGGTCCGTCACCAGGTGAAACGCCCCCTCGCCCAGCAGCGGCCGGGAGAGGTGCAGGTTCTCCCAGGTGTTGCGCGCGGCCCCCTCGAGGCGAAGCGCCGCCTCGGGCACGCCGAGCGACCGGAGCCGGGCGGCGCCCCAGTCGGCCTCGTTTCGCCCGCTGACCACGATGAACCGGGCTTGACCGGCCTGGAACAAGCCGGCGGCGGCCTCCAGGCGACGCAGGAAGGCCGGCCCCGGCGGGCAGCCGAGCACCAGGGCTGGCCGCGCCTCGCCGTCGTCGTGGTTGCCGGCGTGCAGCCGCCGCGCCGCCAGAACGACCACCCCGCACCCCAGCAGCCAGGCCCCGCCGCCCGTCAGGCCGAGCACGGCGGCCGTGCGCGCGTGAAACTGCCGACGGGAGAGCATCGCCGGCTACTGGACCCCGCCGCTGGCCTCGACCAGGTGCGCCGGGTCGATGCCCATCTCGCGCAGCGACCGCTCCCAGAGCGTCTCGGGCGACCACTCGTGCACCATCTCGGCCGAGGTCTGGCTGGTGAGCCAGGTGCCCTGCGAGATCTCGCGCTCGAGCTGCCCGGGGCCCCAGCCGGCGTAGCCGACCAGGAAGATCAGGCGCTGCTCGCGGGCCTCGCACATGCGCGTCAGGGCCTCGCGACTGCGGCTGACGCTCACGCCGCCGATGACCTTCATCGTCTCGGAGAAGGCCCAGCCGTCGTCGTGGAGCATCCAGAGCGACTGCGCCTCGACGGGCCCGCCGCGACGAAGACGGGCGTCCGGCGCGCCGGGCCACGAGAGCCCGAGCTCCTCGGCGACCATCTTCGCGGGGTGCTCGAGCTCGTTGTTGAGCACGAGGCCCAGGGCGCCCTGCGCGTTGTGCTCGATCATCAGGACCACCGACCGGTGGAAGTTCGGATCGGCCAACTGTGGCACCGCGATCAGAATGCCCGGCGCCGTCGTGAAGTTCATGCGCGCAACCCCAACTGCATCACGGCCGTCGTCGGGCGCCGGAGGAGCGCCCGCACCACGACCTCGTCCCAACCCTCGCGCCGCAGCGTGCGCTTCACCGCCCAGTCGGCGCCCTCGGGCGACTCGGACCCGAGCGCCACGCGGGCCTGCCGCTCGGGAATGACCTCGCCGCGGGGCGTCCGCATGCGCTCGATCCAGATCTTGCGCGGCCCCACCACGGGCGGCGTGTCCGCGCTGAAGAGCGCGCGCCCCCGGAGATGCTCGACGTCGGCGACGACGCCGATGTCGTCGTTCTGCAGTTCGACGACCGTCCCTACGGGCAGCAGCCCGACCATCGCCACGAACACCTGTGCCACGGCGGGCTCCACCTGCCGCGGGGGCGAGCGGAGCAAAGAGAGGCCCGCCTCGACCGGCGAGGTCGGCTCGCGGCCCTCCCGGCCCCGCACGAGATCGAGCCAGGCGCCGGCCATCGCGACGACCTGCGCTTCGAGCGTGGGGGCGGGCGCCGCCACCAGGTAGGGCGGCCCGCTGCGCGTGGGGCCGAGCGCGTGTTCGACGGCCACGGAGACCCGCTGCGCCAGCTCCCCCGTGAACTTCTGGGCCTCGAGGAGCTGCCGGATCGCCAGGGTGGCCGAGGCCTCGGACGGCGAGAACTCCACGGGATCGGGGTTCGAGTAGATGGTCCCCACCTCATGCAGCAGCGCGGCCTGGGCGATGTCGGCGGCGTACACCGCCGAGACCCCCAGCGCCCGCGCGAAACCCGCGGACAAGACCGCGAGGTCGACACACCGCCGCGAGAGGTCGTGCGGCGCCTTGCCGAGGATCGGCATCGCCGTCATCAGGTCCTGCTCGGCGGCGCACGCGTCCACGAGCTCGAGCGCCACACGCCGGGCCTGCTTGGCGTCGATGGGCGCCTTGAGCAGCATCAGACGCAGGCCGGCGCAGGCCTTGGCGTAGTTCCACAGCGTGGCGACCCCGCGGACGCCCTGCCCCACGCCCTCGAGCCGAACGGGCTGCGGGGCGAGCTTCAAGCGCTGGATGCCGTCGTTCGCCAGGTGCTCGGCCAGGGCCTTGTACTGGCTCTTGACCTCGGCCGGGGCCCGGAAACGGGCGAAATGAAAGAAGAAACGCCGAATCTCGTCGTCATGCGGGCGCGCCGGAAAGATGATCCCGCCGGCCTCGCGGCGCGCGAGCCACTGCTCCAGCTCCTGGGTCGTCTCCTGGGTGGCCGGGTCGAGCCACAGGGCGTGGCTGTTGACCTGCGCGACGCCCTCGTACACGACGACGGTGATGGACTGGCGCTCGATCTTGAACAGCGTCTCCAGCGCCTCCGTGAGCTTCTCGGAGGGCCGCTGGTAGGCGTCGTTGTTCAGGTCGTGCAGCTCGCCCGTCTTCATGAGCGAAAAGAGGTTGATGAGGATCTGCTTCCCGGCGGGCTGAATGCGCTGGTGCAGCTCGGACTGTTGCTGGAGGTTCGGTCCGGCCATGCGTCAGTCCCCCAGGTCCATGTCGAGGAACTCCTTGAGCATGTCGTCGATGGCGGCGGGTTTGGCCGCCTCGCCCGTGGCCGGCGGCGGCGGTGCCGGCGGTGGTGGCGGCGGCG
>CAINDO010000600.1 GCA_903847385.1 uncultured Myxococcales bacterium | reverse complement strand
GTCGGCCGAGTCGTCCGCCTCGGGCGGCAGGACGCCGTCCTCGACCGCGTGGCGGTGGGCCCGCTCGCCGATCTCGGGGCCGGTGCACTGGCCGGCCGCGACGGCCGCCGCCTCGCCGACCTCGGTACCGGCGCTCTCGACCGCGTTGAGTAGACTCGTCGTGGTGTCGTCTGCGGTGCTGCTCGACGTGGTGCCGGAGCCGGTCTGGCTGCACGCCATCAGGGCGAAGGGGAGGACGATGCCGACGAAGTTGGGGATGCAGAGCTTCATGTTTTTTCTCCTGCAGATGGGCGCCGCGGCGCCGGGTGGAATCGGTTTGTTCAGACGATTTCCGGTTTTGCAGGGGCCGTGCCAACGGGGCGAATGGGCGGAAAATGGCGTGAATACAGGGGGTTGTGTTCGGTGGGGCGCGGCGGGGGCAGAAACTGTCGCGCCCGCTTGTCACACGGGGTGCCAAGCGGGCGGAGGGGGTGCCAGGGCGGCTTGTCAGTGTCGTCTTCAGATGCCGGCGCAGAACTCGCGGTCGAGGCCGGGCACCGTGACGCAGACGCGGGGGCTGGAGGTCAGGTCCAGGCGGCCACCGCCGATGTCCGAGCAGCTCCCCTCGGTCAGGCAGTAGTCGGCGTCGACCGAGGCGGTCATGCCGTCGTTGCCGATGTGCAGGCTGGCCGCACCGCGGACCGTGCCGTAGTTGAACTCGGGCACCGTGACGTGCTGCTCGCAGGTGGCGACGCGGTCACAGGTGGCGGCGATCTCGCAGCCCCGGGGCACGTTGCAGCTCAGGTCGACGCTGCAGGAGTTGGCGACGTTGCAGGACCGGGCGACGTTGCAGGAGCGGGCCGTGTAGTCGCAGACGTCGAAGGTGTCGCAGAACCAGCTCGCCACCGCGTCCCAGCCGCAGCGGGCGCCGTCCGTCACGTAGTTCCAGCCGCAGACGGCGCCGTCGGTCACGACGTGGCTGCCGCAGAGGACACTGTCGGCCACGACGCGGGTGCCGCACCGGGCGCCGCTCTGCACGTAGTCCCAGCCGCAGAGCGCGCCGTCTTCGACGTACTTGGTGCCGCAGACGGCGGAGTCCGTGACCGTCTCCCAGCCGCAGACCGCCACGTCCGTCACGGTCTGGACGATCTCGCGGCCGGCGACGATGGGGATCTCGATCTCGGCCGTGCCGTCCAGGGCGACACCCGAGGCGTCGATGCGGCCCGACAGGTCGATCCGGCTGATGGGCGTCACGAACACACCGTTCACGAACAGACCCTCGGGGGTGACCTCGGCGTGGGCGTCCGCCGAGAGGTCGATGCCGTCGATGACCAGGTGGCCGTCCAGGGTGATCGTGAAGTCCTCCAGGCTGCGGATGTGCGCCTCGACCGTGGCCTCACCGTTCAGGCGGAGCACCGGCGTCAGCTGCGAGCGGGTCACACCGGACAGGTGGAAACCGTCCTCGGAGATCTCGATCTCGGCGTCGGCCATCAGCAGCTCGCTGAGGTCCAGGCCCGTCGCCAGGCCGAACTTCGAGGCGTCGAAGCTGTACTCGCCGTGCATGCGGATGTAGCTCTCGGCGATGTCCGTCGAGATCTTGCCGCCCACCTGCAGGGCGCCGTTGCTCACGATGGGCAGCTCCTCGGGCATCCAGTCCGTGTCCGGGTCGAGCTGGCCGGCGAAGACCGCGTAGGCGCCCTCGCGGCTGGCGTGGTAGATGGTCGAGGTCCGGGCGAGCTCCATCTCGAAGCTGACGACGCTGAAGTCGGCGGCGACGTTCAGGGTGCCGTTGGCGCCGTACTGGAACCCGAGGTCCTCGGCGGACATGTCGGCCAGGCTGCGGCCGTTGCCCAGGGGGTCGAAGTCCACGACGATCTCGCCGTCCACGCTCAGGGGCAGGCGGGGGATGGCCACCGAGCCGGCCAGGTACAGGTTGCCGTCGAAGCCGGCCGCGTCCTCGTCGCTCATGCCGAAGGTCACGTGCGGCTCGAAGGGGATGCGCCCCTGCCAGGAGAGGCCGATGCCCATGTCCTCGATGGGGCCGATGCCGCTCACGCCGCCGAGATTGCCGCGGAAGTAGATCATCGGGTCCGCGGGGTCGAGCACCATGGTCAGCGACTGGCCGTCCGGCGCGCTCAGCGTGACGGGGCCGGCGCTGGCCTCGAGGCCCACCGAGAACGAGAAGAACAGGTAGCGGCGGTCTTCCTGGACGGGCGCCTCGAGGTCCTCGAGGTTGCGGCCGTAGTCGTAGCCCACCTGCACCTGGGCGAAGTCCGCCACCTCGATGCCCTCGAGCATGCCGCTGGCCGGGAAGGGCAGGCGGGCCGTGCCGTGGACGCGGTCGATGCTGCCGTCGGCGGCGCGCTCGAAGACCAGGCTGGCCTGGGCGAAGGTCAGCATCTCACCGCCGGGGAGCTCGAGGTCCAGGGAGCCCTCGACCACGAAGCCGTCCTCGATGGCGGTCACCAGCTCGTCGCGGACCCAGAAGACCAGCGGGTTGTTCGAGGCGCGGTCGACGACCAGGTTCGTGAAGCCCTGGACCGCAGAGGCGCCGTCGGCCGGCAGGGGGAGCGCCTGGCCGTTGGCCTGGGCGATGGCCGCGGCCTCCTGGCGGGCGGCGACGGGGTCGGTCTCGGCGACGGCGCAGCCCCGGGCGTTGACCGGCGCACCGGCGAGCGTCTGGGGACAGAGGTCCCGGTTTTTCGGGATGCCGTCGTCGTCGGGGTCCTGGTCGGCCAGCTCGCGGTCGAAGGTCAGGCCCTCGCCGATGTGGAGCTTGGCGGCGGCGCCGCGGACGTTGGCCACCTGGCGGAGGTCGGCGGCGATGCGGTGGGCCGACTCGATGCTCAGCGCCTTGTCGCCGGCGGCGTTCGCCTCGGGGGCGGCGCCGTTCGGGTCGGCGGAGCAGGCGGCGGCGGCCAGGGCGGCGAAGGTCAGGGCGAAGCGGCGGGCGGTGCGGATGGTCGTCGTGGTCTTCATTTTGTCTCTCCAGTGTGTGTGTTTCGTTGACGGTTTGGGTAATTGCAGGCGTCGTGCCAGGGTTGGCATCGTTCATAAATGTCTGAAATCATTGGATTAGGCCGCGGGCTGCGATGCGATGGTGTCGATGGGATAATGTCGCATGCATATGCCCGTATGGATAATCAGCGCCCCGAGTCCCGCCCCGAACCCTCGCCCCTTGACCGCAGCGGCCCGCCCGGTGTCCGATGACGCGATGTTCTATTTCGAGACGATCGCGCTGTTCTTCTCGCTGCTGGGCATCTCGCTCGTGCACGTGGGCATGCACTACGGCCCGAAGCGCTGCCCCCGCTGCCGCCTGCCCGGCGAGGCGCCGGTCGATTGCGCCGTCGTCCACGCCGATGCACCCGAGGCCTTCGAGTCCTGGGAGCCGGACACGCCCGAGCTCTCGCTCGTGACCGAGGCCGGTGTCGTCGCCGTTCGCCCGGCGACGGAGCGGGCCGTGCGGCGGTTCGTCCAGCGGCGCGAGACGCTGACCACGCACCGGTGCCGCGTCTGCCGCCACACCTGGGAGACCGGGGAGGTCGAGCTCGTTCGGGGTGCACCCGTGGGCGATGCGCCCCCTCCGGGCAACCTGCGCGTGTTCCCCCGGAAGGCCGCGTGAGGGGACGATTTTTCCCCACGTGGGGGATTTTCGCCCTCACGGCCTGTGGGGGCGAGGCGGCCGAGAACGCGCGCGCGACGGCCTGGGACGCGGAGATCGCGGTCGATGCCGCGCTCGGGACCGACGGGGCGACCGGCGTGCCCGACGCCGCACCCGACCCGGACGCGATGCCACCCGCGCCGGCGTCCGTGGGGGTGACCGGCAACGCCTTCAACTTCGCCAGCCAAGGGGGCTCGCTGATCGGCGGCGTGGTCAGCGTGCTCGAACGGCCCGGGGTGACGGCGACGACGACGGACGACGGCGCCTTCGCCTTCGACGTCCTGCCCGTGGGCGCCGAACTGACCTTCGTGCTCTCGTACATGGACTACCCGCCCATTCAGACGGGCACGCACGTGTTGCCGCCCGACGGCATGGCGCGCGTGAGCTTCCAGGCGCCGGACCCGGACCTCTACGACACGCTCGCCCGCGTGGTGCGGGTCATCCCCGCGCCGGATCGCTGCCAGATCGCCACGACCGTGACGCGTGTGGGCAACTCGCTCTACGACGACACGCCGGGCACCCACGGCGAACCGGACGCCACGGTGACGATCGACCCGACGCCCCCGGACGTGGACGGCCCCGTTTACTTCAACCTGGTGAAATACAACGTGATCTGGCCCGATCGGCAGCTTCGGGCCACCACGGCGGACGGCGGCGTGCTCTTCCTCAACGTGCCCGAGGGCGAATACACGCTGCGGGCGAGCAAGCCGGACACGACCTTCCGGCCCGTGAAGATCAAGTGCCGGGCCGGGTTCCTGGCCAACGCCTCACCGCCGTGGGGGCTGCAGGCACTGACCGGCGGCGTCGGGCCGCGGACCGAACCCGACTGGCAGTGACGCCCGTCACCGGTGGCGATAGGCCGCGGCGAGGGCGGGCACCCAGTCGACGGGCACGTCGAAGGCGCCGAGGACCCGGGCCGGTCGGGCGCCCATGGCGTTCTCGACGAACTCGGCGCGCCCGAACGCCGGGTCGAACGCGACGGCGACCCAGGCCTGCGTGCCCCGGAACCGCCCGTAGACCGTGCTTCGCGGCACGCCCTCCTCGAAGCGCCAGCTCGGGCCGCCCCAGGTGATCCCGGCGTCGGGCATCTGCCAGCGCGTCGGGCCGTAGCGGGCGACGAAGTCCTCGATGGGGCCGCGGTTCGAGATCTCGGGGGGGAGCGGCGCGCTGGCGGCGGCGCGGACGCGGGCGGCGGCGCGGACGGTCCAGGCCATGCGCCCGTCCCGCACGGCTTCGGCGGCGAAGCCCGGCGGCCACGGGACGGCGCCCAGGTCGGCCAGGAGCGCCGGGGGCAGCGGCGCACGGCCCAGCGCCGAGATGGGGCCGTCCGCGTCCACCAGCGCGGCGGTGACCGTACCGGCCGTCCGGTCCACGCAGAGCACGACGAGGTCCAGCGGGTGCCCGCATGGCGCGAAGAGCAGGTCCACCGGCCCACCCGGGGCGTCACCGGGCAGCGAGGTCCACGGCACCTCGACCCACGGGAAGCGGGCGGGATCGGCCGCGGCCCAGAGCGCCGGACCGGCGACCTCCGGTGAAGCGAAGCGGGGCGCCGTCTCGTTCCACGTGGCGGCACGCAGCGCGGTCAGCACCCGGCGCCAGTCCTCGGGCAGCGCCGCCTCGGCATGGTAGCCGCCGTCCTGCTTGGGCGCGTACATGCCGCCCCACCGGAGGGTGCCCCGGACCCAGTCCACGCCGAGGAGCGTGAGGTCCGGACCGCCGTCCGAGCGCTCGAAGTGGCAGGCCTCGGCGTCGTGGTAGACCAGCGACCACCCGCCGGGTCCGGGGGCCTCACGAGGCGCGATGAAGGTCGAGTACAGCGCGTCGCAGGCGGCGGACCAGTCGTCGATGCGAGCGGGGGCGGGGGCGGGGGTGCGCATCGCGAGAGGATGCCCCGTGCTCGATGCGCTGGCAAACGGGCGGCGCGCGTTGCAGCATGCCCTGCCGATGCCCAGCCCCTCCCCGAGCCTCGCCGAACTCCGCGCCCTGACCGCGGCCCTCCGCGCGGGTGCACCCGGCGCGCCGGGGTCGGTGCTCTCGGTGATCGGTGAGGCCGTGCGCGTGTCTCTGCCGAGCGCGCGGATCGGCGCCCGCCTGCGCCTGGGCGACGCCGTCCTGGCCGAGATCGTCGCCTTCGATGGTCTCGAGGCCGTCGCGCTCCCGCTCACGCCGGCGTCGGGGCTGACCTCGGGGATGCCGGTGGTCGTGTTGGACGCTGCGGCCCACCTGCACGCCTCCCCCGCCGTGCTCGGGCGCGTGCTCGACGCCCTCGGCGAGCCCGTGGACGACGGCCCCCCGCTGCCCCCGGAGCGCGACTGCCCCCTGACCCGACCCGCGCCGGACCCGCTGACACGGCGGCCGGTGGAGCGTCCGCTGCCGCTCGGCGTGCGGGTGGTCGACGCCGTGTGCACGTTGGGCGCCGGGCAGCGCATCGGCCTTCAGGCCGGCCCCGGCGCGGGCAAGACGACGCTGCTGGCCCAGGTCGCCGCGACGACGGCGGCGGACGTGGTGGTGCTCGCGCTCGTGGGCGAGCGGGGGCGTGAGGCCGCGGAGCTGCTCGCGCGATTGAGCCCCGCGGCCCGCGCGCGCACCGTGGTGGTGCTCTCCCGGGCGGACGACCCGCCGCTGCGGCAACTCCGCGCCGCCGAGTGCGCCACGGCCCTGGCGGAGTATTTCCGCGCGCAGGGGCGGGACGTGCTGCTGCTGGTGGACTCGCTCACCCGCGTCGCGCGGGCGATCCGTGTGGTGGGTGTGTCGCGCGGCGAGCCGGCGACGCGGCGCGGCTACCCGCCCTCGCTCTCCACGGTCCTGCCCGCCCTGCTCGAGCGCGCCGGGAACGACGCCGTGGGCACGCTCACGGCGCTCTACGCTGTGCTGGTCGAGGGCGACGATCTGGACGACCCCGTGGCCGAGGAGGCCCGCGGCCTGCTGGACGGCCACCTGACGCTCGACCCGGCGATGGCCGGGGCCGGGCTTTTCCCCGCCATCGCGGTGGGGCGGAGCGTGAGCCGGTGCATGGCCCAGGTCGTGCCCCCCGCGCACCTGGCCGCCGCGCGCACGCTTCGCCGATGGCTGGCCGCCGCCGAGTCGCGGCTGGACATGCACGCCGTCGGCGCGTACCAGCGCGGCGCGGACCCCGACTTCGACGCCTTTCTGCAGCGGCGCGGCGCCCTGGAGCGATTCCTGCGCCAGCCCCCCGAAGAGACGACGCGGCTCGACCAGACGCAGGCGCGCCTGGCGGAGCTCGTCCTTTGAAGCTCACCCGCTCCCCCCGGTTGGAGACGCCTTGATCCTCGTCGAACACCACGGCCTCCCGTTCACGAACCTGTACTGCAACTTCCGCGCGGGGCCGGCCTGCGACCCGCCGGGCCGCGCCGGCCTGACGTCCTTGACGAACCGGATGCTGGCCCGCGGCACCCGCACCCGCGGCCGCAACGAACTCGAGGAGGCCATCGAGAGCCTGGGCACCGAGCTCGTGACCAGCACGCAGCGCGACGCCGTGGCCGTGGGCGGCAGCGTGCTCACCCGCAACCTCGAGGCCTTCGTGGGCATTCTCATGGAGGTCCTGACGGCGCCGGCCTTCGCCGCCGACGAGCTGGAGAAGGTCAAGCGCGAGGTCCTCTCGGAGATCCTCTCGGACCGCGACGATGACGGCACGCTGGCCGCGATCTGGTTCCGGCGGCTGCTCTGGGCCGGGCACCCCTTCGGGCACGGCGGGCAGGGCACGCTGTCCGGCGTCGGGGCGATCACGCGGGAGGACGTCCTGGCGCACGCGGCGCGCATCTACACGCGGGACAACCTGCTCGTGGGGGCGAGCGGCGACGTCGATCGCGCGACGCTCGACCGCCTGCTCGCGCCGCTGAAGACGCTGCCCGGCGGCGCGCTGCCCTGGAGTTTCCCCGAGCCCGCGCCCCAGGTCGGACGGCGGGTGGCGCTGATCGACAAACCCGAGCGCACGCAGGCCCAGATCATCGTGGGGCACACGGCGTTCAGCGCTGCGGATCCGGACTTCCACGCCGTCGAGCTGGCCACCACGGCCTTCGGCGGCACGTTCACGGCCCGCCTGATGGACGAGGTGCGGGTCAAGCGCGGCTGGTCCTACGGCGCCCACGCCCGGCTCGCCGTGGAGCGCGCCGGCGGCTACTACCTGCTCAACGCGGCGCCGGCGATCGGCTACGCGCCGGAGACCGCCGAGCTGCTGCTCAACGAGTACGACAAGTTCGTGCACGAGGGTCTGCGCGACGACGAGATCGACTTCGCGCGGAACTACATGATCAACGCGTTCCCGTTCCGCGTGGAGACGCCGGGGCTGCGCGCCTCGCAGCAGATGCAGAGCCGCCTCCTGGGCCGCCCGGACGACTACGTGGAGCAGTACACCGCGCGCCTGAAGGCCCTGACCTGCGACGAGGTCCGCGACGCCGTGCGGCGGCGGCTGTCGCCGGCGAACCTGCTGGTGGTGATGGTCTGCACCGCCGCGGACGTGCGCGAGAAGATGGAGAAGCTGCCCGGCCTCACGGACCTGCGCGTGATCTCGCACGAGGCCGACGAGGGGGCCGTGTGACCGGCGGCTGGCGCATCTGGGCCTCCGTCGCGCGCCCGCACATCCTCTCGATCATCTTCGCCTCCACGGTGACCTACGGCTGGATCTTCCGGGGCGAGCACACCTGGGACCTCGCGCTGATCGGCTTCATCGCGGTGTGGGACTGGTTCATCGTGAACTGGACCAACAAGGCGACGGACCTCGAAGAGGACCTGGCCAACGGCATCGCCGGCGCCGCCGAGGTCGCCGCTCACAAGCGTGTGGTCGAGGGCCTGGGCTGGGCGATGATGATCGGCGGGCTCTTCGCCGGCCTGTGGGTCCACCCCGAGCTGCTGCCGCTGCGGTTGAGCTTCACGGCGGTCGGGATCGTCTACAACTACAACGTCCTGGGCTTCAAACGGCTCAAGGAACGCTACTTCTTCAAGAACTTCGGCTCGTCGATCCTGTTCACCCACAGCGTGTTCCTGTATCCGCTGTTCGGGCAGGGCCTCGAGGGCAGCTACTCCCTGCCCGCCCTGCTGCTTTCGATCCTGTTCTTCCTGCCGCTCGAGCTGACCTACGAGGTCCTGTACGACCTGCGTGACTACGAGGGCGACAAACAGCAGGGCGTCCCCACGTTCCCGGTCGCACATGGTCCCGACCGGGCCAAGACGATCATCTACGGCCTGCTGGCCTTCTCGGCGGTCTGGCCCATCGTCGGGGCGGTGACGGGCTTGCTGCGCCTGCGGGAGTGGGTGGTCGTCGCGGCGGTTTTGCAGCAACTCGTGCTCATGCGCGTGTACGCGTGGCGAGACCGCCGGCCCAGCGCCCGCGAGTGTATCGCCATCACCTACTGGGGCACGGGCCAGCTCGTGTCCTACAACCTGTGGATCGCCGTCGGCCTGCCCCTGGGGCCCTGAGAGCACCCGATGCGACGCCTCCTGTGGACGATCCTGCGACCGCCGTTCTACCTGCTCGCGGCCATCGTGATCCTGCTCGAGGACTTCCTCTGGGAGCCCCTGCAGAAGTTCGCCGCGTTCATCGGCCACCTGCCCGGTCTGCAACGCTTCGAGCGATGGGTCGCGGCGCTGCCGCCCAAGGGCGCGCTGGCGATGTTCCTCACGCCCACCGTGGTGCTCCTGCCGTTCAAGCTGATGGCGCTCGCGGCGTTCGCGCGGGGCATGTTCGTGACCGGCCTTCTGGTGGCGATCTCCGCCAAGGTCGTGGGCACCGCGCTCGTCGCGCGCATCTTTGCGCTGTGCAAACCGACGCTGTTGACCGTGGACTGGTTCGCGCGGGCCTACCACTGGATCAACGGCGTGCGTGACCGGACGCTGGCGCTCCTGCGGGCGACGGCGGTCTGGAGGGCGTCCAAGGCCCTCGCCGCCGCCGTGCGCGGCGTCTTCCGGTCGACGGACGCGCGGCCGAGCCTGATCAAACGGCTCTGGCGCAGGGCGCACCGGGACCTGCGCGACGACCGGACCTGAGCGCGGGGCCTCGGTCCCCGCTGGCGCGTCGTCGCGGGTTCCGGTATAGCTGCGCGCGCTGCCACTCCCGGACAGGTACACCACCATGACGTCCACAGCCGCCCTCACCGCCGGCACCGAAGCGCTGGCCATCGAGCTCCACAGCATCCTCAAGGAGTTCGACCCCGCGCGGCGGCGCTCCAAGAACGCGCAGGCGGCCGCGGAGCGCTTGGCCGCCCTGGCCGGGCGCGCCGAGATCCTGCTCGAGACGACCCCCGTGGTCGAGGAACACCCCCACGCCGGTCTGCGCGCCCGGGTGGCCGAGATGCGGGTGGCGCTGCTGCACCACGCGGAGCGCTGGCGCGAGGGCGAGGGGCGCAAGCAGCTCCATCGCTCCCTGCAGCACAAGTACGAGGCCCTGGCGGCCGCCCTGCGCGAGTACCGCATCCACGTGCCGAGCCTGCGGCCGACGAACTACGCCCGGAACATCTTCCACGTGTGCTGGGGCACCTTCGCGCTCCTGCTCATCATGGTGCTGCTGCCGCACGACGCCCTCGTCTGGGCCGCGGCGCTCTTCGCCGGTTACGCCTGGTCGCTCGAGGTCGGCCGCAAGGTCAGCCCGGCGTTCAACGAGCGCGTAATGCGCCTGTACGGCAAGGTGGCGCATCCCCACGAGTGGCATCGCGTGAACTCGGGCACGTGGTACGCGACGGCGCTCGTGATCCTCGCCGTGAGCGCGACGTCCCTCGTCTGCGGCGTGGCCGTTTCGATTCTGACCTTCGCCGATCCCGCCGCAGCCCTGATCGGGCGGCGCTGGGGGCGCACCAAGCTGGTGCACGGCCGCTCGCTCGAGGGCTCCACGGCGTTCTTCGTGGTCGGCACGGTGGCCGCCACGACCGTCAGCATGCTGGCGGGCCTGGCCTTCGTGCCGGCGCTCGTCGTCGCCGCCTGCGCGGCGTTCGTGGCCGCCCTCGCGGAGTTGTTCAGCCACCGCGTGGACGACAACCTCACGGTGCCCCTGGCCGGCATGCTCGGCGCGTGGGCCGGCGGCCTGCTGCTCAACCTGCCGGTCTGACAAGGCCGTGCGACAGCGCAGGGTGACCCCGCTGTCAACCGGACCTGACAGCGGAGACCGGACGCGGCCACGATGCTCGCGTCGGGCGCCCGCGTGGCTTGGCACGCGGTGTGCTTCGAGTGTCGCCCCCTCGCGACCGGAGTGCCCGCGCATGCCCACCGCCCGTCGGACCATCACCTTGCGTGCCTGCCCCGATCGGGTGCAGGTTGTGGGCGTCATGAACACGCTCACTTCACCCCGCGCGCGCGCCGGGCTGGTCGTCGCCGGTCTCGGCCTGCTGGCCTGCGACCCGCAAGGCGTGACGCCGAAGTACACGCCCGACGCGTTTCAGGTGGTCATCGACCTGGACGCCCTGCCGGACGCCGCGCCCGAGCCCGACGCGCTGCGCGCCGACGCGTACCTGTACTTCCTGGACAGCGGCGTGCCGCTCATCACCCCTGACGCGGCCGTTCTGCCCCCCGTGCCCGACGCCGGGGAGGGCCCACCCTGCACCGAGCCGGTCATCGAGACCTGCAACGGCCTGGACGACGACTGTGACCACCGGGTCGACGAGGGCCGCATCATCGGGAACACGTGTTACCCCCGGGCCGCAGACTGCCTGCAGGAGACGCAGCGGATCTGTGACGCCGAGGCCAACGTGATCTGCCCGGCGCGTGAGAACCTCACCTGCCGAATGGACCCGCTCGTGTTCGCCGCGGTGAGCGACTACGGCGGCGGCAACCGCGCCGAGGGCCTCACCACGGACGTGATCCGCGGCTTCTCGCCCAGCTTCGTGCTGACGGCGGGCGACAACAACTACCCACGTGGGGAGGCCGAGAGCATCGACCGGAACGTGGGGCAGTTCTTCGGCGTGTTCATCGGCGGCTACCGCGGCGCCTTCGGCAACGGGCCCGACGACAACCGCTTCTGGCCCGCCATGGGCGACGCCGACTGGCTCACCGCCCAGGGGCAGCCCTATTTCGACTTCTTCAACCTGCCGGGCAACGAGCGGTACTACGACGTCGACCTCGGCGTCGTGCACGTCTTCGTGCTCGACAGCGACGCCCGCGAGCCCGACGGCAACACCTGGGAGAGCGTGCAGGGGCAGTGGTTCCAGGCCGCCGCGGCCCGGAGCAAGGCCTGCGCGAAGGTCGCCATCTTCCACCACCCGCCGTACTCGAGCTCCTGGCGCGGCGAGGAGAACGGCGGCGTGCCCATGCGCTGGCCCTTCGCCATGGCTGGCATGACGGCGGTGATCAGCGGCCAGGATCGCGTCTACGAGCGCCTGCAGGTGGACGGCATCCCGTACTTCATCATCGGGGCCGGCGGCGGCGCCCAGAACCACACCTTCGCCGAGACGCCGCGGCCCGAGTCGCAGGTGCGCTATCGCGACCGCCCGGGTGCGATGAAGATGGTCGCGACGCAGACGGACATCACGTTCAGCTTCGTGAACATCGAGAACACGGTCGTCGACACGCTCACGGTGCCGCTGCGCTGTCCGATGTGACGGGCGCCGGCGGGGCGGGCTCGGAGGCCGGCGCTGGGGCGGTCTCGGACGCTGGCGCGGGCTCGGAGGCCGGCGCGGGCGTTGGGGGCGTGACCGGGGGCTGAGCCGGTGGCGGGGCGACGGGGCGCTCGTCCTCGCGGTCCTCGCGCACGCCGATGTCGAAGTGCAGGCTGCGCTTGGGTTTGCGGTCGGGCTCGTCCTGGAACGGCAGCGCCACCTGGACGGCGAGCGTGGCGGAGAGCCCGTCCTGGTTGAAGTCGGGCAGGCCGGAGAGCTCGCGCGTGTCGCTCCAGAGCTGCCGGAACTCGGCTTGCACCGCGAAGTGGTTGGTCATGCGCAGCTCGAGGCCGGCGTGGAGCTCGAAGCCGAAGCGGGCGCTCACGTCCGTGCGGTCGGCGCGGCCGAGGGCGTCGTCGAAGCCGTAGCGCAGGTGCATCACGTCGAGGCCCAGGGCGGCGCCGGCGAAGGGCCGCAGCGGGAACTCGTCGAAGAGGTACCCGTTGAAGCCGAAGAAGAGCGGCACCGACTGGTAGGCCAGCGTGTTGGGCTCGCGGACGCCCGGCGTCGCCATCAGGCCCGTCTCACCGCGGACATATCCCGACCGGAAAAAGAAGTCGCTGCCCGGGTAGGGGTCGTCGCGTGAGAGCTGGAAGCTGTGCCAGGACATCTCGAAACCGCGCACCTGACCCATCCAGGGCTGGGTGTCGCCCGACGACAGCGTGCGTGCGTCGGCGTCCGGGTCCTGCGACGGCGCGCCGACGCCGAGCTGCGTCCCGAAGGCCAGCGCACCCCAGCGCGCGCCCCAGAACGGCGCGTCGTCGTCGTCGGCTCCGTCCGGGTCGACGTTCTCGTCGAGGGTGGTGGTGCCGACGTGTTTGCCGTTGTGCCAGATCTCGAACTTCCACTCCGGGTGCTCCGTGGCGAGCATGTGGGTCTGGTCCGTGTAGCCGGCGTAGTAGCCCGGGCCGTACCCGACCTGGAACAGGCCCGCCCGGAAGGCGGCGTCCAGGGCACCCCTGGCGCGGCGCTCGGTGGGCGCCCAGGCCATGGTCGAGGCGTCGATCAGCCCGCGGGCCGACGGCTCGATGCGCGTCTCGTCCTCGGGGGCGTCCGGCGTCGCGCCCGCCCGGTAGACGAAGACCTCGCCCTCGGGCAGGCGCAAATACGAAGGTTGGCCGCCGGCCCGGTGGAGGTCAGCGAGGCGCACGCCCCGGGCGTCCTCGAGGGTGTACTTGCCGTCGTCGAAGGCCGGGAACAGGAGCACGCGCCGCTCGGCCACGGCGACGTCCTGCACCAGGGGGTGCCGCTGGTCGGCCGCCGGCGGGAGCACCACCACCCGCAGCCGCGCGCGGGGATCGCGCACGCCGCTGTTCGCCGCCGCCACGAAGGCGCCGAGCTCGCTGTACTCGACGGCGCCGTCGCCGTTCAGGTCGGCGCCGCCCCGCAGGCCGCTCAGGAGCTGGTGCGTGAAGACGCCGCCCCGATACCGTGCCCACTCGTGGGTCTGCTGGTCGGCGCTGGTGGCCAGGGTCACGCCCGTGTTGGGGAACTGGGCGATCTGGCGCTCCCCCAGGTAGCGCTGGACGGCCCGGGTGTACTCCAGGTCGCCGCGATCGGGCTGCCAGTCGCCGCCGCGCGCGAGCACGAACGCTTCGCTGCGGCAGGCGTCGATGACCAGGTGGTTGTAGGTCGCCTTCGAGCCGCCCAGCAGCTCGCCGAAGAGGTCGTCGCGCGAGAGGCGCCCGCCGGTCAGGTTCAGGTACTCGTTGCCGTCGGGGCCGACGTTGCCGTGGCCCGAGTAGTACAGGATCAGCTCCGTCTCGGCGCCGGCCGCCGCGACGCTGGCGATGCGCGCGGAGAGCGCGTCCCGAGCCGCCAGCAGGTTCGCCCGCGTCGGCGCGCGGGTCCGAGGCACCACCTGCGGGAAGAGCGCCTGGCTCTCTGTGTCCAGCGTCGTGAGCAGCTCCACGTCCGTCCCCAGCTCGGTCAAGAGCTCGGCGACCCGCGCCGCGTCGTCGTCGGCGAACTGCAGCGGCGTCTGCTGCGGGTCCTGCGTGTCGTTGCTGCCCACGACGAGTGCGAAGCGCTTGCGGTTCGGGGCCTCGGCAGCGCGCGCCTCGTCATGAAGCGCGGAGAGGGCCAGGGTCAACGTGAGGAACATCTCGGTCTTCATGGGGTTTCCTGTGTGAGCATCAAGTCGAGCCGGGCGCTCCGGCAGGCGCCGGCGTCCGGCCCGCAGAGCGCGTTCAGAAGCGTGTCGTTCGCCGCCCGGTGCCACGGGCCGTCGAGCGGGGCGCGTGCCGAGTCGGACAGCGCCGCGGCCAGGGCGTCCACGGTCTCCACCGTCGGCGCTCGCGGTGACAGCAAGGCATACAGGTGCAGCGGACCGGGGGCGTGGTTCACGCCCAGCCGCACGGAGAGCGGTGCCGCCCGCCACGCGCCCGAGTCGACGGCGACGGCCTCCGGGTCGACGGGCGTCGGGGCGTAGTACCGCAGCCGGCCCCGGGCATCGACGCCGAACAGGGTCAGCGAGCCCCGGGTGTCCGGCGCGGCGGCGCGGTAGGCGAACGCGAGGGTGTCGGAGAGCGTGCAGCCGCCGGGGCGCGCGGGCCGCAGGGCGTCGGGGCGCGGGCCGCACAGGACGTCCACGGCCAGGGCCGCCGGGCCGTCTCCGCCCTTCGCCGTGAGGCCCAGGACGTGCTCCGGCGCCCGGGCCGGCTCCAGGGGGGCACGCAGGGTGAGCACGACCGAGGCCGCCGCAG